>NZ_JAKJJX010000010.1:0-180206 GCF_022320765.1 Clostridium sp. YIM B02569
CTTCCTTTCGAAAGGCTATTCCCCTCTATGAGGCAGGTTACCCACGTGTTACTCACCCGTCCGCCGCTAATCCACTCCCGAAGGAGCTTCATCGCTCGACTTGCATGTGTTAAGCACGCCGCCAGCGTTCGTCCTGAGCCAGGATCAAACTCTCAATAAAAAGTTTAATCTTAGCTTACTCAAATAAAAATTGCTGGTTTACTTAAATGTATTTATGTTATTCTGTTCAATTTTCAAAGACCAATTTTCTTTCTTACAACTTTCGTTATAATTTTATATTATTTTTTGTCACCCTCAAGCGACTTTTTTATTTTATCACTTGATTTTCAACTTGTCAACAATTTTTTTAAAATTTCAAATTCCTTTATTTAAAAGTTCTTTAATATTTCTTTCAAATTGTTTACCGCTCTTAGCGACGTCTTTTATCTTACCATTAATATTTATCTACATATACTCAATCATCTGCAATATGCAGCTTTTATATTCCAAATTCTCTCTTTATATATATAATACTACAATATCCTACTATAGATACACCTGGTATAGTTATCCAATGCATTATATTTAGATTCCTCATATTTCTTAATCATATTAACTTCTTACACTTTAAAAATTTGCTTAGACTCACTATCAATTTATTTGCCCAATGGCTTAATTTTTCACATAAAATATCTGGCTTAAAGTAAAACTTAGTTCCACTCCAAGCCAGATATCAATTTTACCTTATGGTAATTTGTTTCCTGCTGCTAGATATATTTCATACCATTCTTGTCTAGTCAATGTGATATTTGATGCTTTGCATATTTCTTTTATTCGTTCAGCATTCATAGATCCAACTATTGTTTGTATCTTTGCTGGATGTCTTAATATCCATGCAGTTGCAATTGCAGTATTAGTTACTGCATACTTTTCTGCTATTGAATTAATCTTCTTATTTAATTCTGGGAATTTATCATTATCTAAGAATACGCCTTCAAAGAAACCATATTGATAAGGAGACCATGCTTGAATAGTTATATCTTTAAGACGGCAATATTCTAATACTCCCCCATCTCTATCTATAGAAGCATCATTTTTGATATTCATATTTAATCCTGCATCTATCATTCCTGTATGCATTATACTAAATTGCAATTGATTTATAATTATTTTGTTATTCAAATATTTGTTAAGTAATTCTATTTGCATTGCAGTATGGTTACTTACTCCAAAATATTTTACTTTTCCGCTTTCGTGTAATTTAGAAAAAGCTTCTGCAACTTCTTCAGGTTCCATAAGCGTATCTGGACGGTGTAGAAGTAATGTATCTACATAATCTGTTTTTAATCTCTTTAAACTAGCATCTACTGAATTTAAGATATGTTCTTTTGAAAAATCATACATTATTCCTGGTACTATAGCACACTTAGTCTGAATGATCATTTTTTCTCTTATGGAAGAATCCATTTTAATTGCATCTGCAAAAACTTCTTCTGATTTTCCTCCCCCATATATATCAGCATGATCAAAGAAATTAATTCCTTCTTCTAACGACGTCTTGATGATCTTTTCCGCCTCGTTCTTTTCAACTGATGCCATTCGCATGCATCCAAGCCCAATTTCAGAAGCTTTGATTACGCTATTCCCAATATTTATATTATTCATCTTTATACCCTTCCTTCTTCAAATCTAATATCTATTTAAAATTTTAAATAAAATATCTACTATATCCCTCTATTGTAATTTCTCCTTATATCTTTCCTTCTGCAATAGATTGTTCGTGTTGACTAATCCAATTATATGCATCTTCTTTATCCCTTGTTAAAAGTAAGTATAAGATTTCTATAACAACCATAGCCGATACTCTAGAAAAGCTAAACTCATCTAGAAATAGTTTCTCTCTTGTTGAAGTATTTATATGATATTTGCTTTTGTTGGCAACAGGAGAATTCTCATGATTAGTTATAGAAATAGTTGTTGCCTGTCTTTCATTAGCAATTTCAAGTAAAGCTACAAGCTCTTTTGAAGCTCCTGAATTAGATATCACTATAACTACATCTTCTTTAGTTAAAGTATATGAAAATGCAAGTTGTGTTTCCCATATGGTATTGGTAACAGATGATATTCCCAACTGGTTAAACTTATATGCTCCATCCATTGCTACAGGTATTGTATTACCAACCGCTGCAAATTGAACAATTCTCGCTCCTTTAATTGCTTCTAATATTCTTTTTATATTACCTTCATTCATCATTGAAATTGTTTGTTTCAATTCTTCAATTTTATTTGCTAATATATTTTGAAGTGATTGCATTATATTATTGGAATCTAGTTCATTTGATATATTACTACTTTTTGAATTCACCATTTCTTTAGCTATTTTAATTTTCAAATCATAAAAACCTTTTAAATCACATTTTTTACAGAACCTAACTATTGTAGCTTCACTAACACTACTTTCTAATGCTAACTCAGAAACAGTCATTTCAATGACTTTTTCTTTATTATTAATTATATAATCAGCAATCTTTTTCTCTGCTTCATGTAAGCTTTTATAAATGCAAAGAATTTTATCTAGAACACTCTTTTCTATCTCTCTCACTTTAATAATTACTCCCTTAATCATCGTATTCAAGTAATTAATTCATAAAACTTCTTACTCAAAAGTATAGCTTAAATTCCATTGTTTCCTTACCTCATCCATTATATCCATGACATCAACAGACAATCTTAAAGTATCATTACCTGTTTTACTCATTACCATACTATTTACGCATTCAATTTCATATTCTAATGCTTTTGAACCATGGCCTTCTTCAATAATTTCTACACTTCCATCAGGATATGTAATTGTTGCTTTATCTGCTCTTGGAAAATTTTCAACAGTTATATATCCTAATTCTCCACATACAATTCCTCTCTTTGGCTGTTTTGCTCTCATAGTTAATGATATAACTGCCATTTCATCATCAGAATTTTTAAGAATTATACCTGACTGCTCATCCACTCCAGTTTCGAATTTCTTAACTGTAGTTAAAATTTCCTCTGGCTGACTAGAAAGAAAGTACCTTGTAAATGACAATGCATATGTTCCTATATCAAGAAGTGCACCTCCTGCTAAATCCGGACTAAAGAATCTATTTGTTACATCATATTCTTTAAGGCTTCCAAAGTTAACTTGAATCATTTTAATCTTTCCAAGTTTGCCATCATCAACAATTTTACGTAACTTTTTATATAATGGCATGTGATAAATAGTCATAGCTTCTGCCACTATTAAATTTTTTCTATTTGCCAAGTCAACTATTTCTTTTAATTGCTTTCCATTTACAGTAATTGCTTTTTCACAAAATACATTTTTATTATTAGTAAGACTCTTAATTATATATTCATAGTGATTACAATGAGGCGTCGCTATATAAACAACATCTATATTATCATCTTTTAACATCTCATCATAATCCCCATAAGCTTTTTCTATATTATATTTATTGGCAAAATCTCTTGCCTTTTCGATATTTCTTGAACCTACTGCATATATATTACCATTCACTTCATTTATAGCCTTTGCAAAATCTGCTGCAATTGTTCCAGGCCCTAATATTGCCCAATTTATTTTATTCATATCCTTCACCTCATATGTTTTAATTTTAAATTTTATTTTTGATTAAATTATTTTTGCGAAATTTCTCTAATACCTTCCTCACTTGCAATAATTACTTTTGTAATTACATTGGTAAATAACGATGTTTCTATAACTCCACAAATTCTTATTAGATTATCATTTAGTTTATGAATATCTTTTACATTATTAAAGAATACATCTACTAATAGGTTGCCATTATCACTTATAGTAAATCCATCTTTTATATCGCTACTTCTAATCACCGGTTTCCCATTTAATTCTAGTACTTTTTTTTCAACATACTTCAAAGAATCCTCTAAAACTTCAAGTACTACCGGAACATTAAATGTTAACTCTTTTTCAACTTTTGCTTCATCAACAAGGAGAATATATTCTTCTGCCATACTAGCAATTAACTTTTCCTTAGTATGAATTCCTCCACCACTTTTCAATGCATTTAATTTTTCATCAACTTGGTCACAGCCATCAAAAGCAACGTCCACTTTATCCACAGAACTTGTGTGCAAAACTTCTAAACCTTTTTCTATACAAAGCATCTTTGTTTTCACTGATGGAGTAACTATCTTTACGTTAATATTTTTATCCTGTTTTATAAATTCTATTAAATAAGCTATGCTCCTCCCTCCGCCTAGACCTACTATCATCCCATCTTTTATATATTTCATGGCTTCCTTAGCACTATTTTTCTTTAAATCGTTATCACTCATTCTCAATATCCTCCCAAATACAGTATCAAGTTAATATAATCATAATATGATATATTTATTTCGTCAACATTATTATTTACGAAATAAAGTTTCACAAAATATCATATTTTATTATAAGCTTTACTAAATGCAAAAAAATGATGCTTTAAAGTAGTATAAATCACTTTAAAACACCATTATTATATATTTAAATATACTTTTTATATCTTCTAAGTACTTTAGCAATAGGCAATCCAAGCAATAATCCAATAACAATCTGAGTCACATTTCCAGGTATTGATGCAACTGGTGATGCCCAGTTTCCATAAAGTATTCCTTCAGTAATGTAGTATCCGATTATCATCCAAATACCTGATAAGATAATTGCTAAAAGATTAAGTACAATACTATTACCTTCTTCATTTTTACTCCACGATATGGCACCAACCATGTATCCCATAATTCCTCTTACTACGAACGTAAATGGAGCCCAAAGTGCCCATCCTGATGATAAATCAAATATTGCCATTCCTACAGCAGCAGCTATAGCCCCCTTCTCTTTTCCGAAAACAATTGCTGTAACAAATAACATTACAGTTCCTAAATGAACTAATCCGCCAGTAGCTAATATTGGCAATCTAATATTTATAAATGCTGTTGCAACAAATACTAGTGCTGTTAATAGTGCTGTTTCTACCATGTCTTTTGTTTTAAATTTGCTTTTTCTTCTGTTTATTTCCATTCCTTGCCCCACCTTTGCTTAATTTAATAATTAATTATTTAAGTGTCTAATAAATGAATTTACTAATTCACCATTACTTTCAAAGCCTAGATCTTTTAGTCCGTTCTCAATTATATTTAATGCATAAAGAATCTTATCAACTTTTGCATTCTCCCCCATGTGTCCTATTCTTAAAATTATATCTTCGTATGGATTTAGTGATGTTATAATTAAAGTATTGTATTTACTCAACATATGATTTTTAAGCCTCTGAGCTCCTATGTTTTCCGGTATTTTGACTGCTGTTACTGTATTTGAATAACCATCTTCTAAAAATAATTCAAGTCCAAATTCACTAACAGCCTTCCTAGTCGCATATGCTATTTTTTCATGTCTCTTGAGCACATTTTGAATTCCTTCATCCAAAATATTATCAACCGCTTTATCTAACCCCATGATATCACTTATTGGCATTGTGTACGGAAACCACTTATTTGCGTAATAATTTTCCCAGATATTAAGATTACAGTAAAACCCTATTACTGGAGTCTTTCTATTTTTCATTGCTTCTTTAGCTTTTTCGCTGATGCTTACCATAGTTAATCCCGCTGGAGCTGAAAATGCTTTCTGAGATCCACCTAATGCTATATCAATCTTCCAATCATCAACCCTTATTTCTTCTCCACCCATTGCAGAAACAGAATCAACAACAGTTAAAATTCCATACTCATTTAATAATGGGCATATCTTAGATAAATCATTTAAAACTCCTGTTGGCGTATCGCAATGAACTATTGTTGCATACTTAAAATCATGATCCACACTTAAAAATTCATTTAACTTACTTTCATCTATAGCTTTGTTATAATCGCACGAAAAATATACCCCTTCTCCTCCGTACATTTCAACAAAGTCCTTAAAACCTCTCCCATAAATTCCATTGTCTAAAACAAGTACTCTATCACCTGGTTCAGTAAGAGATGCACATGCCGCTTCTAATCCTAAAATACCTTCCCCACTTAGTATATATACCGGATTTTTTGTCTCAATTATTTTCCCTATTTTATCACAAGTATTTTTATAGAATTCCACAAATTCTTCGTCTACGTCTGGATTAGTAGTTATCCTAGCTCTTTCTAACCTTACATTCTCTCTAACATTTGTCGGACCCGGAGCATAAACAAATTTCTCATTCACAGAATACATCACCTTCCTTTCTTCTGTATTTTAATATTAATTAAAATATCATATATAATAAAAAAAGTAAATTGTACGGATACAATATCTTTTTTATTTTAATTCTCTATTAAAATGTAACTTTCTAAATCGATCATTTTCATAAAATTAAGCCTTAAAAAGGCATAGCATCCGTAAACTCTCTAATGATAACCTACTACAAAATAAAAAATAAGCTTTCAAAAACAACTTGAAAGCTTATTTAATAGAATTTATAAATTTTTTATGAATTCTTAGATTTATTTTGCATTTATTTCTTCTCTGTTAATTTCAATGCAAAATCCAATACCTTTTGACCATTCATCATTCCATAATCAACCATTGGTATTACATCTACTGGAATTCCTAATGGCTCACAAATTTTCTTTGCCTTTCCTAATGTATATCCAACTTGTGGTCCTAACAAAGCAACATTTACACCATCCAGATTTTTATCCATTTGGCTTTCTGGAAAAGCTTCAATATCTACTTCTATACCTTTAGTCTTGGCTGCATCATTCATTTTATTAACTAAAAGACTTGTTGACATTCCTGCTGCACAAAATAATCTAATTTTTATCATATTAATTCCTCCTAAACAATGTATTTATTCTAGTGTTATTACTTAGTTAAAGTATTTACAAATTTTCTTAATTTAATTATTTAATCAATTAAACTATTTTTTGTTATTAAATAATCCTGTCTATGTTCAAATAAAACCCTATTATAGGAAAACCATTAAATATTAATTTTTCCTTTTTATTGATCGGTATGAATTTATTATATAACAATAAATTTTCTTTGTAAATGTTTTCCGCTATATCCAGCTAGGAAAAGATTAGCTTCAATAGGATAGTTGCGATTAATCTTTTATATAAATTTAATCATTTAGAACCGCAACTAATAGCAAACTATCGGAGTACCTTCCTCAATATTATTAAATAAGACCTTTGCTAGGTAATATGGTGCATTAACGCATCCATGAGAACCATTCGCTTTGTATATGTTTCCACCAAACTCTGATCTCCAGCTTGCATCATGTATACCAACATTCCCATAAAAAGGCATCCAGAAAGAAACAGAGCTACTATAATTTTCACCTTTCAAGGTAGCATCCTTTTGCTTATAATTTAATCGATAAACTCCAGTTGGAGTGGGAGAGCCTCTGCTTGCATTACCTGTAACAACATCACCTTCTATTACAAGTATTCCATTTTTGTAATACCATAAGTGTTGAATATTCATATTAATTTCCACATAAGTATTGCCTATGTCATTACTATCATGAGATAAAGCAACTTGCTTATATATAGGCTCTTTTGCTATATTTTCTCCTTTCTCAATATCTTTAATCAACTCTTTTGCTTCCTGTGAAGTATCAATTACCCATCCATAATTTCCTCCACTAACTTTTGTTATTGTTCCTAAAGATGTTTTGAAATCTCTTGTTTTTCCTGAGGTATTATACGTATTAGCAATTTTTTTCATATACTCATAGACTTTTTTTTCATCAATTTCAACAGAATAATCTTGATCTACTTTAAGCCAATTGTGTATTACTGATCCATCAATAACTTCATTATCTTCGCCGAAGGAATATGTAATTTTTGATGATGCATATTTATCGAGTATATTTTTAGCTTCTAAAACTTCCTTAGATGTTGATATATACTTAGGATTCTCATAGCAATTAATTGATTCTAAATTAATTTTCTTCTCCCCACTAACAATTGCCTTTATTAAGTGTTCATACAAAGCATCTTTATTAATCTTATTTCCATATATCTCTTTGTTAATTATATATCCATCATCTTTATATTCTAATTCAGGATTTTTAGGTGCCACTACACTGCTTCCTGTTATACAAGAAAGATTATTAAAGCTTTTCTTTAATAAATCTTCGTTATATGATACAGAATCCGTAATTGTATAATTCTTCTCTCCTAAAAAAGATAAAATCCAAGCAAATGGAATCTGCTTACTTTTCAGTTCTTTAATTTTGTCTCCTAAATCATATCTTAAGTTAATATCCGCTTCTTTTATTTCTTCCCTTGTACCATAACGTTCTTCTAATTCCACTGAATATGTGTCCATTTTAGATAATATTTCTTCTTCTGCCTCTTGCACTGTTTTACCTGAGACGTCAACTCTGTTAATTGTTGAACCAAAATAAAAATGATTGATAAAATGTATAGAAACTATTGAATATATAGCTACCAGGGCACAAATAATCATCATTATTCTTTTTGGATATTTTATGTATTGTAATATTTGTTTTATCATACTTATCCCACCTGACATCATTCAACCTTACAATTTTCATTTTTAAATCCTAAAATTATAGCTTGCACAAAAAATATATTAAGTAACTTTTATTGAAGTTTTATATTTTAATAATTATGTAATTATAATTATATTTAGAACATTTTAAATTCAATTTATTAATTATAAAATGTTTATTATTATTTATAAAAAAAGGAAAGTTCTGACCTAAAAAGATCAAAACTTTCCTTCGCATTAATTATAATTAAATAGAGCTGTTTACTCTCGTGTGTTGATTAGAAATATCTCTAATATTACTCATGAACAATAACAGGGCAGCCTGGGCTAATATTATCAAATATTGCCTTAGCTACATAATATGGTAGGTTTACACATCCATGTGAACCACCCGTCTTATATATTTCCCCTCCAAATTCATCTCTCCAACTAGCATCATGAAGACCAATATCATTCTTAATAAAAGGCATCCAAAAGCTAACTGGTGATGCATAATCTTCACCTATTAATACTGAATCTCTTTGTTTCGAATTTAAGTAAAACACTCCTGTTGGTGTTCCATGCCCAGTACTTTCATTACCTGTAACTAGATCACCTTCTACAACAAGATATCCATCTTTATAGAACCATAAATGTTGTTTACCTTTATCAACTTCAACAAAAGTATCACCAACATTACTAAAATAACTGGATATAGAGGTTTGAGTATATATTGGATATTTACTTATAGTTTGTCCGCTCTTTATATTATCTATTAGAACTTTTGTTTCCTCAGACACATCAATCATCCAACTATGGTTATTACCATTATCTCCACCACTAACCTTTATACTTGTCCCAAGTGATGATGCATAAGTATTTGCTATATTATCTACATAGTTTCTAACCATATTTTCATCAATTGTCACATTAAAATTACTATCAACACCAATCCAATTCTTTATTATTGAACTATCTAAATATTGTGTTAATCCTCCAAAATTATAAGTAATTTTAGAAGCCAAATATCTATTAAGTGTATCTCTAGCGATAACAACTGCTGGAGAATTTATTTTGAATCTAGGTTCTGAACTTTCGTAACAGTTAGCAGCTTCTAAATTCAATATTGTATCCCCATTTTGAATCGCTTTTACTATGCTTTTATATAATATATCTTTGTTTATTTTGTTTCCATAAACTTCTTTTGATATTACATAATTATTATTTACTAAGACTAAAGTAGCATTTCCAGATTGAACCACTTTACTATCATCAGAACAACTTAGTTTATTTATAGAATCCTGTAACAATTTATTATCAAATGTGATACCTGAATCAGTTTTCAAACCAATGTCAGATCCATTAATTTGTTCCTGAACTCCTCCTCTTTCCTGTAATATTAATGCATATGTTTCAGGTAACTTTTGTTTTTCATTTGTAGTTTCAGCATATGCACCTATACTATTAATAAGAGAAATAAAAAATACAATGCTCAGACAATAGAAAAAGGTTATCATCTCTTTAGCAATTTTATTAGATCTATTTTGTTTTTCTTCCATAAAAACCCCCTTATATAAGATTCTATTAATATTAAATTTTTGCACATACAAGAAATTTTTATATAAATATTGTAAAGCTGCTATATACATTATTCCCCCTTTAAACGTTCTTTGTAAAATATAAAATCTCTTGAATAATATAACATGTTATTAACAATTGTACATTACATATTATACAATATTTTCCATACAATAATCAATTGTCATATAATATTTCTCTTAAGTTAATTACATACTTATGTTAAATAACAAAATCTCAGTTGCTTGTATGGTCAGAAACTTTCTTAATCAGCTGCATTTCTAAGTGTATGTAAGAAAAATTTCCAAGTAAATATATTTTCTATTTTACTCCATTTATACAACTTTCCATTATTAATCAGTCTTTTTCATATTTTATCTGCAAACTTAAATTCATATGAAATAAAAAGGTATGAATTTTTCACCCATACCTTTAACTATCCAATTAGATTAATTTTAGTAGATCTAAAATTTACTTATTCTAGTTGTGTTTGGCATAATGATAAACACTTTAAATATGCATTTTCTAAACACCTAATAGTTTGTCTATTGTATCAACAAGATCACTTACTTCTGGCTTACTTAGCTGTGCATTTGCTCCCACTGATTCTCCCTTATGTTTTAATTCTCCCGTAATTAGTGATGAAAATATTACAACAGGAAGCTTTTTCAATGTTTCATTTTCTTTTATTTTCCTTGTCAATGTGAGCCCATCCATCTGAGGCATTTCTATATCTGTAATAAGTAATTGAGCTTCTTCAATAAATTTTTCACCTTTATTTCTTGCTAATTCTTCGAAGAAATCTAACGCTTGTTTACCGTCATCAAAAATTCTTAAATTCTTAAATCCTGCTTTTGTAAGAGTATCTTTTAATAACCTTCTAATTAAAGCAGAATCATCAGCCATAACTAATTTTATAGATGATCTATCTTTATAATCTACTTGTATAAGTCTATCTTCACTTATTCCAACACTTGGACAAATATCTGTCACTATTTTTTCAAAATCAAGCATAATTAATACTTTTCCATTTAAAAGTATATTTCCAACAGCTAATGAGTTTTCTGATAGATCATCAGGTTTTCTTATTTCATCCCATCTTATACGATGAACTCCAACTATATCATCAATATTAAATGAAACTTTTATTTTATTAAACTCACAAACTATAACCTTGGATCCAAGTTTTCCTGCCGATCTTTTTGTTAATATGTATTTTAAATCAATCAAAGTAAGTATCTCATCTCTGCATAGTATGAGGCCAGCTATCTCTGGCTTAGGATCTGGCAATTTAGTTAAGTTTGAAGGCATCTCTATTACCTCTTTAACTTTTACAACATTAATTGCATAATGATTTCCATTTGCGATAAATTCTATTATTTCTAATTCCCCAGTACCCGATTCTAGTAATATGTTATTGTTCATAATATCTCTCCCCCTTACTTAAAACCTTGTAATTGTAACATTATTTTGCAAAATATATCCTTTCACTTTTTTATAGTTATCATAGCATTGATCCTATGTTTTATATCGTATTCATAATTATAGCTTATGTATATGTTGAATAAACATATTATTCTATTTATGCCTATACTTTTATTAAATACTTACATCTATTATCGTTGCCATATATAACTTCTTTAATTATATCATTTATACATGATAATTTGTAATTAAAAAAACTAAAATTCATACTCACTGTGAAAGATACATAAGACTGTTTTACCTTAAAATGATAAAACAGAAAACATTATTTTTTTATCTTTGTCTCATTTGTAGAAGCCTATCTTTCAATTTACCTTCAATTTCTTGTAATTCAGCTTCAGCAGCTTTACGTTTTTCTCTTCCTTCAATTTGTATTCGTAAAACTTCATCAAGAGTTGATATCAACGATTCATTTGTATTCTTTAAAGTCTCAATATCAACAATTCCACGCTCAGATTCTTTAGCTGTCTCAATTGTTGACATCTTTAGTGTTTCTGCATTCTTACGTAACAGCTCATTGGTCATGTTCGTAACTTCATTTTGAACCTTGGCTGCATTGTTTGAATGAGCTACTCCAAGAGCTAATACAATTTGACTCTTCCATAGTGGAATAGTATTAACAAGAGTAGATTGTATTTTTTCTGACATTAATGAATCATTATTTTGAACGAGACGAATTTGAGGTGCCATTTGGAGTGAAATCATTCTAGTTAATTCTAAATCATGTATCTTTTTGTCAAAGCGATTGCAAAGAGCCACAAAATCATTTGTCGCCTGAGCATCTTCTGGAAGTCCACTTATCCTTGCTCTTTCTGCTAACTTAGGCAGCTCATCCTTTTCTAATTTTGAAAGCTTCTTTTTCCCAGCTAATATGTACATAGAAAGTTCTTTAAAATATACCTTATTTATTTCATACATTTTATCAAGCATAGCAATATCTTTCAAAAGCTGTATTTGATGATTTTCTAGAGCACTACAAATTTTATTAATATTCCCTTCAACCTTTTCATACTTTGCTTTCATTTGCGAAATCTTTTCTGCAGATTTCTTAAAAAGACCTAGAAATCCTTTTTTTTCTTCTACAGATTCAAAATTTTTAAGCTCACACACTACATTTGTTAACATTTCCCCGACTTCGCCTAAATCTTTTGTTTTAACGTTATTTAATGCTGTCTCAGAAAAATCTGCAATCTTCTTTTGAGCTCCTACTCCATATTGAAGAATTGAATTTGTATTATTTATATCTATTTTATCTACAAATTCATTAATCATCTTCTTCTCATCTTCTGTTAAATAGCTTTCATCAAAAATTTCTTTCTTCTTACTTTCTTCTACCTTTACATCAGTAACTTCCTCTTCAAAAGGTTCAAATGTTAAACTTGGCATCATATCTATATCTTCCTTAAATCCATCATTCACTTTTAATTCCTCCTTTTAGTTCAAGTCCTATTTTTTGAAATCATCTTTTTTAAGCCCTTCTTGAGTAAATAGTGTTTCAAGAACAGAAATATCTGTAGAAATATCTAATGCTATTTCTTCAAATAAATCGTCTAATAACTTTTCAAATGCATTATTTATGGTATCCAAAGTCTTTTCAATTTCATTTTTTGCATTTCTTATATTATCACCCTGAACCGGCTGCTCATTCAATTCTTTATATGCATTAAGAAGCTTTAAAGTCATAGGCAGATAGTGTTTTGCAAATCTATCAACTTCTTGAAGCTTTTTAGGATTCTGCTCAACATACTTAAGTATTTGATTTATAATATTCTGGAGCCTATTTAATTTTTTAGAAATTTCTTCTTTATCTATAGAACTACTTATGTCTCCTATTTGTTTAATGTAATCCCTTCCCATTTCAATTGTATTCCTTAGTTCCATCTTCACTGGATCATTGAAGTCTTTTTTTAGCTCCTCTTGTTTTTTTAATTCATCTTCATTCCTTTTCTTCAAAGATTCCTGTGAAGTCAAATAATTCTCATAAACTTCATTATTTAACATGAAATAAGTCTGCTTATCATCAATATGTCCTTGTGGAAACATATTTAATTCAATCATTTTTCTTAAATCTTTAACTACAAATTTATTTTTTTTCCTAACAGCCTCAGCTAATTCACTAATGGAGCAATAGCTATTACCTCGTAGCAATTTCACATATTCTTTAAAACGCTTCGCTCTCTTTCTTAAATTTATACCCCTTAAAGTAAAAGCTCCACTCGCCGCAAGAAAAGAAAACAATATTCCTAAGCTAATCAAATTACTCATTAAAAATTCACTCTTAAAAGAAATAAGTATTGAATATGAAATTATTAATATTCCTAATATTCCGCTTAATATAGATCCAAATATTGTATACAATGTTCCTGATATACTTCCAACTGGTCTCTTAGCAATATATTTCTGTATTTTATTTTCAGATTTTGGAACAACATTCGCGATATTTTTATATCTATTTTTTAATTCATCTTTTATCTTTTTATCAAAATACTGTGATTTATCTACAAATTTATTTCTTGTCTCTCTAACAGTTTCTTGAGCTTTATCATCAATATCTTTTTTTATCTTAGCAAAATCTATGACATCGAATGCATTTTTTATTGTATCTCTAATTTGATTTTCTAAATTAGAAAAATCTTTTTTATCCATTCCCCTGCCTCCAAATTATTTTATTAAAACTTAACTTAACATTAATTTATTTGCAACGATATATTGGCTTTATTATATCTTATTCTTGTATCCATTACAATTTGTAACATCTTTATCTCCCTTTAAAATTCTCATTCTAAGACATAAATATCCATAATTTTTTTATTTTGATTTTTATAGAAATGTAAAATCTGCTTCGTAGACTATGTATTTCTAATACCTTTAAAAATTGTTCTCAGATTTCATTATAATTTTCCCCAAAATAAAAAAATCGCAGGCGCTAGAATATAAATTCCTAAAGAATAAAATAAGCCCCGCGATAAATTATCGTGGAGCTCTAGTTTCAATAAAACGCAACCTTAAATTTTTATAATTCCATTAAAATTATATTATATATATTCTAATCCTCTAACTCATCTGAGAATACTCTTTCAATGTGCATCGCAAGATATCCTATCTCAACTGCTTTTATTTCTTTCTTTAATTCCTTGCCTAGTTTCATACATATGTCTTCAGCAATTTCAAATGATTTTGGAAATCTTTCACTAATATAATCATTCATATCAAGCTTTATCGTTTCTCCTTTTAACATTCTTGCCGCCATATATTTAATGTGGTTCATAAGACGATTATAGGATAATGATTCGATATCTATTGTCTTTCCTGTACTCTCTTCAATGGATGTAATACATGATCTAACTAACATTGCTACTTGCATTGCTTGTGATACTTTTTCATTTCCTAGGCTTGAATGAATATGAAGTGCTATATAGCCAATCTCATCTTCATTTATTTCAATGCCTTCTATCTCTTTGATAATATCTTTTCCTTTACATGCAACTTCATATTCTTCTGGAAATAAAGCTTTGATGTCTTGTGTTAATGGATTACTAATTTGTTCATTATCTCTTATTCTTTTTACTGCAAATGCAATATGATCTGCAAGTGGGCATAAAATGTTCTCGTCTACTTCATGAAATTTCTTTTCTGCTTCCATAATAATATTATTCGCAATTTCTAAAATCTGAGGCTCTATATTGTTTATTATCTCCTTAGTCAATCCTCTTTCAGTTTCTTGCTGCAAGAGATATATATGTGCATTTTCTGGAGCTTCAATACGTTCATTGACCTTTTTACCAAAACCTATACCTTTTCCGAGCAAGATATACTCTTTATAGTTATCCATATTTATAGCGAGTACACCATTATGATTTAGTGCTTTTATCACTCTAAACATTTTATGCCTCCTCATCCCTTATATATTATTCAAATGCATCAACTGCAATTAAAGCTTCTCCGGCTTTTATATCTCCAGTTTTTAATAGACGCACCTTTTGATTGCTATTCAATGCAGTGCATATGCATGGTGATGCAATAGATGGTGCATTATTTTTTATAAATTCTAAGTCAAAGCTTAATATTTTATCTCCAGCTTGTACTTTATCTCCCTCTTCCACATAAGTTTCAAAGGCTTTTTTATCAAGCTTTACTGTATCTATTCCTATATGAATAAGTAATTCAAGTCCATCAGTTGTTGTTAATCCCAATGCATGTTTTGATGGGAATACAAAACTTATTACTCCATCTGCCGGAGCTATAACATTTCCATCACTTGGGACAACCACAGCTCCATCTCCCATTATCCTGCTCGCAAATACTTCATCTGGTACTTCGGATAAATCTTTTGCTTCACCTGTTAATGGACTATTTAAAATCACTGTACTTCTAACTTTTCCTTGAACCTTTTTTTCAATACCTTTTTCAGTATCTTTCTCTGATTCTTTTTTTATTATTGCATAACCAGTATCTTCTTTATCTGGTGCTGTAACTAAGTAATCTTCTAAATTTGATTTTATAACAGTTACTCTTGGCCCATACATTATTTGGACGCCTACGCCTTTGTGAAATATCCCCGATGCTCCAGTTTGTTTTAACAAACCTTCATTCACCAATTCAGAGTTATGTACAGTACAACGCAGTCTAGTTACACAGCAATCAACATCAGAAATATTGTTCTTTCCTCCGAGACCTCTGCATATCATGGCCGAAAGTTCGTCTGCGTTTTCATTTTGATCATTTTTCTTTGCTTCTAAATCACTTCTAGTATAAAGCTTAACTTCACCAGAATCTTCACGACCTGGAGTCTTTAAATCAAGCTTCTTAATTAAGAAGGTGAATAATAAATAGTATACTACAAAATATACGATTCCTACAATAACAATCAGTATCCAGCTTGTTTTAGCATTTCCTTGTAAAATACCAAATAAGAATAAATCAATAAATCCACCTGAGAAGGTCATACCTACGCCAACACCTAACATATGCATTAACATATAAGCGAGTCCAGCAAGCACACAGTGAATTCCATATAATACTGGTGCTACAAATAGAAATGTGAATTCAATTGGTTCTGTTATACCAGTGAGCATTGACGTTAATGCTGCTGATAGTAATAATCCACCTACTGCTTTTCTCTTTTCTGGCTTAGCACATTTATACATTGCTAGTGCTGCTCCTGGCAAGCCAAATATCATAAGCGGAAATTTACCCGACATAAATCTTGTTGCAGAAACACTAAAGTGTGTTATTCCTGGCGTTCCTAGTTCTGCAAAAAAAATATTTTGAGCACCTTCAATAACTTTGTCTCCTACTTGAGCTGTACCTCCAACGGCTGTTTGCCAGAATGGTAAATAAAATACGTGATGAAGCCCAAACGGTATTAGTAGCCGTTCCATCAAACCATAAACCCACGTTCCTGCATAACTTGATGCAAGCACTATATTTCCAACTTTGTAAATAGCACCTTGAACTGGAGGCCAAATATAGAACATTAAAATTCCAACTATTAAATAGACAATTGAACATATAATAGGAACAAATCTAGTTCCACCAAAAAACGATAATACTTGTGGTAATTCAATTTTATAATACCTATTATGCAATGCTGCTGTACCAAGCCCTACGATAATCCCACCGAAAACACCCATTTGTAATGAAATTATACCAAGTACTTCAGTTGATGCGCCACTTAAAAGAGCTTCTGTTCCACCATGAATTTTAATCATGGCACCAATTGATGCATGCATTATAAGAAATGCAATTCCTGCTGCTAACGCTGCAACTTCTCTTTCTTTCTTAGACATGCCTATTGCAACCCCTATTGCAAATATTAAAGGCAAATTTTCAAACACAATATTTCCTGCATCATTCATTACTGAAAGAAGTGCATTGACAAATGTGCCAGGTCCAATTAAACCTGTAAGTCCATACGTATCAAGCATTGTTTTATTAGTGAATGACTCACCTATACCTAAAAATAAACCTGCTACTGGTAAAATAGCAATTGGAAGCATAAAAGATCTTCCTACACGTTGCAAAACGCCAAAAACTTTGTCTTTCATAATTCTTCTCCTTCATAGGATTATTTTTGCACATTATTAATGCTTTATTATGCCTTTTTTGTGCAAAAAAACATTAACCAACATAAACATCTTCAATAAATATTTATGTATAGTTAATGCCTACCTACCAGTCACATACTATATCATATTTTTCACTCTAGCATATCTATAACTGCATGTCAATGTTTTCATAAAATATTATCGCGGGCATTTTAATAAAAAAATAAACGGTATTAGTGATTTAACTTTTCTTCATATATATTATATAATATTCTCATAATATATTTTAGGAGGTCTGCTTTCTTATGAATAATATTCTAACTGAAGAAAATATAAAAAAGTTAAGAGAAGAATTAGATTATAGGATGACAGTTAAAAGAGCTGAAATAGCAAAAGAAAAATTAGTAGCTGCTGCTCACGGAGATAGATCGGAAAATGCTGAATATAAAGAGGCTTGCAGAAACTATAGAGAAAATGATAATAGAATCCAGTATCTATTAACTATGATTTCAACTGCAACGGTAATAGATGATGGTAGTATAGATAAATCAATACTAGGAATTAATAGCAAAGCTAGAATTAGGTTTGTCGAAGATGATGATGAAGTTGTTGTAACACTAGTAACAACTATGGATCTGGATCCAGAAAATATGATTATAAGTATTGAATCAGACTTGGGTAAAGCATTATCTGGAAATAAAGCTGGTGACATTGTTGAAGTCAATGCTCCAGGTGAAAAATATTCAGTTGAAATACTCGAAGTACTATAATACCTATTAGATATTAGTTTTAAATCTTCA
Organism: Clostridium sp. YIM B02569; assembly: GCF_022320765.1. Lineage (NCBI taxonomy): Bacteria > Bacillati > Bacillota > Clostridia > Eubacteriales > Clostridiaceae > Clostridium > Clostridium sp. YIM B02569. The sequence continues at coordinate 18,417 of NZ_JAKJJX010000010.1, forward strand.
TATGATGCATATTTTGAATCCCCTAGCTAAATTGGTAATTAATCAAAATCTTTGCTAAAATATAATCATATAATAGAAAATAGTGCATATAACAAAGAAGCTTTTTCTTTGTTATATGCACTATTTTTACTGATATAATTATGCAAATTTATATTTTCTATTTCTTTGTATAATTCTTTTCTTTAAGTAAAAGATTAATTTTTTCAAGGCGTTTAGTATATAAATCATAATCATCTAGCAAAATTCCCATATAAAGCATATCCACAATAGCTAACTGAGATATGCGTGAAACCATTGTCTCACTATAAAATGTAGTTTCTTCACCACCAGTAAAAAATGTTATGTCTGCATATTCAGAAATAGCTGGTGCTTTAAAATTTGTTAATGCAATAGTTCTTGCTCCAGACTCTTTTGCTATTTTTAAAGCATTTACAGTATCTATTGTGCTTCCTGAATGGGATACACCAATGGCAAGGTCATTACTTGTTAGATGACTTGCACAGATTTGCTGTATATTGCTATCAGAGTATGCTCTGCACTCTAATCCTATACGTAAAAATTTATTTCTAATATCACTAGCAACACTTCCCGAATTCCCCACACCGTAAACATCAATGATATTTGAGCTTCTAATCATTTCTATTGCCTTTTTATATTTATCAATATCAATTATTTTTAAAGTATCTTCTAAAGCCTTTATAGTAAGTCCAATCATTTTTACTGGCACATCTTCTATTTTTTCATCTCTATCAATATGAAGTTCTACTAGTAATTTGGAATCATACTGTTTATCTACAGATTCCCTTCCCCACTCTTTCATTAATGCCATCTTAAATTCACTATATCCACTACAACCTATACTTTTCACAAAACGTATAATTGTTGGCTCACTCACCCCTACTTGACGAGAAAGCTCTGCTAAAGTCATTGTAGAAACAGAATGCCCGTTTAATAATACATAATCGGCTACTTTTTTTTCAGATGATCTCAGTAAATTATACATATTTTTTATTTTATATTCGTAAGACTCAGTATGGTTCAATTCATCCACATCCTTTGTTTTGCAGTTTTCCTTAAATATATATTACACTAATGTAGTAAAACTACCAATTCAATATTTCTTTAATACTATTCTAAGATAATTCTCTTATATTGTAAATAGTTTTACTACATTATATCAATTGACATTGTAGTAAAACTACATTATAATATATTCAAAAGGAGGAATACCTAAATAATATTCAATACTGCATAATTACTACATTAGAATATTAAATACTAAATAGGTGTTATCGAAAATTATGATACCAACAAAAAAAGCTGCCGAAATGACTATAGAGGAATTAGGATCTTACATTGATCAATCAGTGCTAAAGCCAGAATTTACTTTAGATCAAATTAGAAAGTATATTCAAAAAGGTGTAGATTATAAATGCAAAACAGTTTGTGTCTATCCATCCTCAATAAATATTGCTAAAGAGTTAACAGCTGAAACTCAAACTGGGATATGTGTTGTATGTGATTTTCCTTTTGGTACATCAGCAACATCCTCAAAAATTTTACAAGCAGAAGAATGCTGCAAGCAAGGAATTGATGAGCTTGATATAGTTGCAAATTGTGGCTGGACACGAAGTAATTTGTGGCACTCAGTTGAGGCTGATATAAAAGCTGTCGTTGATGTGTGTCATGATTATGATATTCTTGTAAATGCAATTTTTGAAACTGATGCTCTAACATTAGATCAAATAAAAAAATCTACAGAAGTCGCTATTTCAGCTGGTGTTGATTTTATTAAGACATCAACTAATTTTCTAACAGGATTTGCTAGCAAAGGTGCTACCCCTGAAACCATAAAAATAATAATGGATACTGCAAAGGATCGCTGTAAAATTAAGGCCTCAGGTGCCATAAAGACAAGAGAGCACTTTCTAAAATTGATTGATATGGGAATTGATAGAATTGGGATAGGATATAAATCTACTCCTGTTGTCTTAGGTCTTTCATAATGAAAATAATAAATAGCTCGGTTATTATTGAAACTAGAGCTATAACTCATCATAGAAATATATATAAAATAGGAATGTAATGAATAATTTATATACATATTAATCCATCACATTCCTATTTTATATTTTAAAATCAAATTATCTAGATCTCTAGTTGTTATTTTAATTATAGGTATTTTTACCTTTATTTTTACCAAACCCACTCTTCTGTAATTTGAATTGATTTACTGGAATTAAAAACTCAAAATCACTTATTATCAACTTCTTTTACATATTGCCATGTTAACCCTTCATCTTTTGATTCATACAAAGCCTTGCATCCCCCATTATAATCTCCATCAGATCCTTGACCTATTAAAACATTAAGGATTCCGTCTTGCTCATAAGGCATATCTGGCAAATCAAAAGGATTATATTTTTCCCCATTATCTAGTGTTACTTTTCTCTCTGGAAAACTTACTTTTTTATAAGATACACCGCCATCCTCGGTGCGATACAATTCTCCATTACTGCCACCACTATGAGATAAACATAAAAAACCAAGTTTATCATTCAAAAAACTTATTCCAGCTGCCACTCCTGTTTTCCCTGCAAAAGGATCTTCATTTACAATTGTCCATGTATTTCCGCCATTAATTGTGCGCTTCAAAGAGTACGATCTGCTTCCAGCTGCAGCTCCAGTCACTTCTAGCCTATAACCAACTTGATCAGACATATAAAATTGATCCTGATTATTTGATTTTTGAGAAATACTTTTATCTTTGTCTTCTTTTAAAGGCGTATGCGTCTTAATGTTATTTAAATCTTCTGTTAAAATATATCTAGCTGGAGTATATATTTTTTCTTTACCAGGTACGAATACTGAAACAGCATAGCCTATTATCTCTGAAGAGACATTTGAAGCTGCTTTTGTGCTACCTTCTGGATTAATATAAGTAATTCCATCAGTATTATATCCAAAACTTCGATTACCGTAATAAATAATCCCATATTTATTTTCATTCCATTTGCTCACTGTATCCTTAAGTGGGATAGCTTTCATGGTACTTAGCAATGGCTCTAACAATTTATCTTCATTATAATCAGCATTTACATATCCATTTAAATATATTGTTATTTTATCTGATTTGTCATTATTATAACTTATTAAATAACTTTCTAACTTACCCTTATTATCTTTTCCATAAAGATATGTATCAAAAGACGTAATTGTTCCATCCGAATTAAAATTAAGATTAAAGTTACTTGAAACATACAATTTATCTGGCATATGAATTTCTTTATTAATGTCTTCGAAAATACCTTCTATTCCATTTTTATATATATTGTTATGTTCAAACTTCACTTTCTTTTTGTTTTTTAAATCACTTAAAAACCACGAAAGTTTTCCGTTATAGCTTACTGTATCATTATATATTTTTGCTCCGTAAAATAATGTTGCAGCAGCTATAACTATCATAGCTATATAGATCCATATAGTTTTATAATTTGATTTAAAAATCTTTCTCTCATTCAAGCTCTTCTTTATTATGCCTATTTCTTCATTTGTTCTATCTATCATACTTAAAATTAATATGTCTCTGTTTCTAAGTGTTATAACAGCATATTTTCTATTTATTCTAAATGACCTTATATCTTGAAAATCTATCTCTAGCCCGTCTTCTTGTAAAACCTTTATATTTCTTTCATTAAATTTATATTTTTCTATAATCTGTTGCGGCACACTTATAGGCTTTTTTATACTTTTTATTATTACATATGTAAGCCACACTAAAAGGAATATTATACATCCAAACAATATAATAATATTATTATGAAATCTTCCAAACCTAGAAAGCGTATATAACTCATAAAGCGAAATACAATATATTAATACAAATATTGGGTTAGATATCATTGATAAAAATATACTTCTTCTTATAATCTGCCTGTATTTTTTCATTTTAACCTCCTTGCTTTTTTACTAGTATATATAAATTATACAGCAGATTCCCAATTATTTATATTGTTCTGTTCTTTATATCTAATTTGCAACTGAAATATTCCATACAAAATCTAGTGATTATTTAGATTTTTATGGGCATTATCACCCATTCCCGCCTTTCCTGTTATGCTAGGACCACCATTCATTCCTTGATTTATCTTAAATCCATCTGCAGGATTAATGTTTATATTTTGAGCTGTGATTGCTTGACACGAAATCAATACTACTGACCAAATAAACAATAACATAATTATGACTATACTATATATTACTTTCTTCATATCTCTACAACCCCTTTCTAATTGATGACATATATTTAATAAAACTTCTTCTTGAAATAAATTCATACACATCTTTAAATCCCATGTATGATAAAATTATCGATATAGGGTATATTGGATAAATATATCTAGATTTTATTTCCCATAAAACATAAAATCCAACGAATCCTAAAAACACTACAACTAAGAGCACTTCGTCAAATTTCTTTTCCCTTATTACACCTATCATTCTAATGAATATAAAACAGTACATAAGAAAATTCATTACGTATAGAATCCAAAGTAATCCACTTCTATAGACAGAATCTCCTTTAAATAGTTCAGTCGCAAAAGTATTATAGCTATATACTTTTTCTTCTCTTCCAACTTTCTGAGATGAGCTGACTGCTTGATTACCAATGCCAAAGGTTTCAATTTGGTATGTTCCTTCTGTCCAAGTCCATATAATCTTGTTATAATACATTTTGGCTAAGCCAGTGAACCCCATATTTGATAATTTATTTTTAATTTCTTCTTTAAATAACTCTGTACTTTTTTCTTTATTATATCTTGCCCGTCTTTGATATATGTTGTAACTTTTCATATTATCCCAATAACCTATCGTATCTTCATTCATCCCCATATTAATCCACATATATATGGGTGCAGAATTTTTATTAACAGATTCATTCACAACATTTGTTTCCTCCAAAATCAAATTTTGACTCCAGTTTGGAATATTAAATAGCACTCCTAATATGCAGAATGATGTTATTGCCTTTTTAACTCCAATCTTCTTTACTTGCAGTAAAATATAAAAAATAGCAGCTATTAAAACAATAGTTCCTACGCTTCTAAAATAATTTCCTATTGATAAACACACTGAAGCAATTACAATATATTTAATTGATCCTTCCCTTACAAATCTTATTAAAAAATATATAGAGCTGGTAAGTAATGTTGTAGCTATAATATCGTTATATATATAATTACTCATAAATAAAGATGGTATATAGGTGGATGCAAATATTAAAACTCCATAATCATTATCTCTTGATTTGTAATTTAGCTCTTTATATATGTAATAAATGATTAGACTCGTAACTAGGGTAAATAAAATGTTGAAAATTTTAAGAACTAAATAGTTATTAGGAAATATAGTTAATAAAGTTTTCAAATACAATACAGTTGAAAAATTAAAAGGAAACATATATAAATATCCACTACTTTGAAATGACGAATAATCATTCCTATACAACATATTTAAAGCTAATGATAGTACTGTTTGAGAATCAGCTGTCGGTAATTTAGTAAATAAAAATATAATGATCATTTGAATAATAAAACTAAATCCCAAAGTTACTGGAATTACTATTTTCTTGCTATATCTGTTAAGTTTTAAGCACATTCTATATAAAGCTACACTTAATAAAACTAAAATTAATATCATGAATATAAAAATACCAAGTTTTTGATTTTGAAGAACTGGCTTATCTCCATATAAAAAAGTATTATACTTTGCCCTAACAAAAAATGATGATGCTATAAAAAGTCCTATAAAAAAAGTAAATATTAAATATATTATCTTTTTAATTAACGCTGACATATGAAAACTCCTTTATTACAAATCTATTATTTAATCATGGAAATGCAACTTGTCCATAACAATATTGATCAAATAAAAATACATTTATAAATTTTATTATAATAAAGTTTTCTGTAAGTTAGCTTAACAATTTCAAATTTTATAAAAATAATATAATTCATTCTTTATATTGAGTTATATTATAAATATCTAACTCTAAAACTAAATTTATGTGGTAACTTACCAAAATCATAAATATTTTGTTCCGAAAAGCTATGAAAATATATTTATGATTTCTAGTGAATATACGAACTTAAAATACTAGAAAACTTGCAAATATATTCATCTAATAAATATAACTGCTATTATATGATTAACATAAAAAAAATTAAAAATGACCAATGATTCATATTTAAGAATCATTGATCATTTTTATTATACACCTATTAATAATGCTCTTTTACTTTTTACTTTGCGCTTATACTCATACATACGTCTATCAGCTCTCTTTATTAATTCATCAAATTCAATTCCTTCTCTTGGGAAGTTAGCAATACCATAGCTATAACTACAAACAATTTTGTTTCCTTCAAATACTAGTGGACAGTCTTTAAACTTTCTAATCAGTTCTTCAAGCTTATTAGTTAAACTTACTAAATCTGAATTCAAAAAGATTCCTACAAATTCATCTCCACCAAATCTTCCTATAATATCGCCCTCTCCAGCCAAAGCATTTAAGCCTTTTGAAAATTCCTTAATTAATTCGTCCCCAGCCAAGTGGCCATAGTTATCATTAACAAGTTTTAAATCATTTAAGTCAAAAACTACAAGGAAAAATTCTTCTATATTCTTATCTTCATTATAAATTTCACTGTGAATTAATTGTTCAAACCACGTTCTGTTACATACATTAGTTAATTTATCATATCTAGATAAATATAAAGTTCTCTCATGAAGTTTATGATTAGTAATTGCAACCGAAACTTGATTTCTCATGTATTCCATTAATTCCAAATCACCTTCATTAAAACAATTATTGTAGATACTATCAATATTCAAAAATCCATATAATTCACTATCTATAATAATAGGTGAACTAATAATAGACTTTATTTTCATTCCCTCTGCCGTATCTAGCATTTTTATATTTTCTATTTTATGAATATCATTGAAAATAGTTGTTGTATCTACATTATTTCTCTGATTAGCCCATGCAAAGTGCTCTTCGTACTTTAATTCAAATGTTTTAATATCCTCTAAGTTATAGCCTTTAGCCACAGCTATTTTTAAACTTTTGTCTTTATCTAAAAGCAGCACCGATCCACAACTTCTGCTATCTATACAATTAATGACTTCGTCCAATATTAATTGCAGTAAATTATTAATATTAGATATCTCGTTAATCGAGTACCCTATTTTTAGCATTGATTCTTTTAATTTTAATAATTTACTTATCTTTTCTTTGCTCTTTTTTTGTTCAGTAGTGTCTATTATAACGCCAACTAATCCTTTAACATTATCATCTTCATTTACAACAACTGATTTATTAAAGATTACATCATGATATGTGCCATCTTTATGTGTAAGCCTTTCTTCATAGGCTTGGGATTGCTTTTGACTCATTATATTCTTATCTGAATTACTATAAACTTCAGCTAGTTCCTTTTCGAAAATATTATAAACGGTACTTCCCAAAAATTCTTCTTTACTCATTCCTAAAAATTCTGTAAATGCTGCATTGCAATGATTATATACTCCAAATTCATCCTTAGAATATATAGGATTAGGAATAGCATCAATAAGTGTTTGAAGAAATTTCGCATTATCATATACTCTTTTTCTTTGCACTTCAATCTCAGTAATATCTGTTAAAATTAGTATTTTACCAACTATCTTACCATTATTCTCAGATATATTATTAATATTTATCTTATAATATTTTAGCTTTTCTTCATAACTTATACTCATCAAGCTTTCATTGCTGGAACCATTCTTTATAACATTTAATAATGTTTTATATTTCCTACATACTTCATCAATCTTATGCTCTCCTTTACCTATGTCTCTTAACTCTAAAATAATATTTTTTGCTGAATCATTAAAATTTACTATATTATTTTCGGAATCCAATATTATAACACCTTCTAGCATACTGGAAAATACCTTGTTTAACGCTATTGGGGTAAGCTCCAAAAATTTGAATTTTAATATAGCAAAACTATAAATTATTCCCGAAAAAGAAAGCGTAAATGGAGATAAATCAAGAGTAAATGGTAACAGCTTCAATATATAAATTATATTCGCCCCCCATGGAATTACCCATGCAACTATTATAAGTAAAATTTGTTTTCTAATAATTGCAGCTGATTTTAAATATGCCGCTACAAAAAATACTAACCCTGCAATCATTAGAATGTATGTATAAGCAATATGTATCCAATACCAAGGCCCTTCTATTATCTTTGCTATTGGAAAAACTCCAGTATCATTCATATATAGTTCTTTATAGAATAGATGATGAAAATCATTCGTACAATTCAGAATAAATGTAATTGAAGGTATTATATATAGTAATGCTAAAGTATTCTTTTTAAATTTATCTTTATATCCTGTAAAGTTAAGTGCAAGCATTAACCAAAACACAGCTATAAATGGAATACCTAAGTATTCTATTTTTATCCAGAATTCTACTCCTTCGATGCTTGTACATAATATTTCAAATCCATATCCTAATGCATAAATTGATACAGGAATCAAAGACATTGAAACATATGATTTATCTCTTTTCCATGAAGAATATCCTATATAAATTAATGTTAGCGCAGATAATAATAGTATCAAGCAAAAAAAAATGTTTAGCTTCAAAAACATCACCTCATACACTCCATTATACTAAATATATCTTGTAATATTCTACAATTTTATATTTAAAATAAAACATAATGCCATATAATTCTAAAATTATGGCATATATGTCATTATAAACGTGTTACTAAATTGACACTGGATTATTATGTCTCCTAAAATAATCCAGTCTCAGAATTTCATAAATTCAGTAACGACTTTGAATCTTATACTAATTAAGACTTTTGTGATTATAAGTTTAATTATAAAACACATTAAATATAAATCTAATGTGATATATATTTAAGAATGGTATCAGTATAAAAAATACTTATTTTTATATTTCTTGTAATATTAAACTAAAGTTATAAAACACAAATATCCAATCTCTAAAATATCATCTCCAAAACCATCCCTAATGAATTCTATCATAGCATCAGTATTATTACCTATTATTCTTGAAAAAGCTACAGTGTAATTCTTTATGTCTTCCTCATCTATTTTATTTTCCATGCAATATTTTAAGAATAAGGAATACCTTAACAATAAATACTCTAATATAATCATTTGGAATGAAATAATCATCTCTTCTATATCATCACTGATACAATTGCTAAAAATTTTAGATATAATGCAATTTTCAACAAAGTCGCTATATTGCTCGAACAAACTTTTATAATCATTCCATTTAGATGAAAGTTTTTTAATTTTAGCATTTTCCGCGAAATTAGCAATATCTTTTAAAAGAATATTAAAAATAGAAACTTCCTTATAATTCTCTATGATATCTAAAAATAGATTATTGACTTCCTCAACTGAGTCATTTGTGTTTATCTTTATTCCCTTATACATGTCAATAAGCTCTTTTACATAATTACTATTCTCATACTTTTCTAATTCTTTTAATAAGGCATGTTCTCCAAGATTCTCTTTTTCTAAAATAGTAGATAGCATTTGAAAGCTAATAATAAGCTTATTTTCTAGCAAGAAATTTTCTTGCTGCATTATGTTTATGATGGTTTCTCTAACTTTAATTTCTAACGCATTACTTTCTAAATTATTATGACTTTCTGAAGTCATATTTATTTTGCCAGTCTCACTACCTATAAGCTCTAATACTTCTGGACAGGAACATGATAATGAAAGCTCTCTCCTATCCTCAAAAATATTCTCTATTCTAGGAAACATTTGGCATGTTAAAGATAAATAATTTTCCCCATGATCTTTTACTATATTGCATAATCCATGGCTGTCTAAAAGCGGACATGCTTCATTTGTTTTCTTATTTATAAAATGCTCATCTTTACCTTCATATCTTTTTATTTTTATATTATTTAGGATATTATTAGATTTGTCATTTTTCCAATTATCATATGTATTGTCATCTACACTAATATCCCATCCTTCACAACATGTGAATTTACACTTATCAGCTGTGCACTTAAACTTATCATAGTTTGAAATTTTTAAGGTATCTATTTTATTCATATATATCTCCAGTTTTTTATAATATTAACTTAACATTAACCATTATAGTTTAATTCCTTATCCTTAGTATACTGTTTATATAAAATATTAATATTTATTTCTCACTTTAAACTATTTCCCTTAAATATAACGCTTTTATAAATACGATGATCTTACTTTACCCTGAAATAAAACTCTAAAAATATAATATAAAAAATCCCCTTCACTATTATATCCTCATGTATAATAGTGAAGAGGTTAATTTTTTAATAATTATTGTTCCATTAACTACTGACAAAGTACATTTCATACTAATTTCCTGAATTTGCAGTTGCTCCACCTGGAGATGGCTTTGTATCTACATTTTTAGTAGTTCCATCTGTAGAAGTTTTCTGATCTGTATTCCCATTTGTTCCACTTGTTGATGCCTTTGCATCCGTATTTTCACTTGATGTTCCTGATGGCGACTTTAAGTTTGTGCTTCCATTTGTTCCACCACTTGTTGATGCTTTTGTATCTATATTATTTGGGCTATTTGCATCTGTTGATGTTTTTATATCTGAATTTCCCGATGCTCCACCTGCTTGTGTCTTTGCATCTGGTGTTCCAGTATCTCCATTTTGTGATGTTTTTGCGCCTGAATCTTTATTTGCTTCATTACCTGAAACTTTTACTGGAGAATTTTTACTTTTTCCATTTGTCGGCGTTTTTTCATTTGCATTTTTAGTCTGTTCGCCTTCTGACTGCGATTCACTCGTTGATTGCTTCTGAACTTCAGTTTTTTCATCTGAAGTTTTTGCATTAGTGGACATCTCCTGAAAATATAATGCGCCTAATCCTCCAATGCTTATAATCAAAATGAGCGATATAATTGCTATTAGCGCCTTTCTATTGTTATATGAGTTTTTATCTCTACCAAATCTCGTACTATTTTCTTTACCACCTATTTTCTTAGCAGTTTGTCCTTTATTTACTGTAGATCTGCGCCCTCTATTAGAAGTTGAAGCTTTATCATCCTTCGTTATATTACAAAGTAAATTCTTTATATTTTTAGGCATGTTAAGTAATGAGGATATTATTCCTCCTTGCTCAATTGATTGTATCTCTTTAAAATTTTCAGGTGATCTAATTGTTACAACAGGCTTTTTATATTCTCCATACTTACTTTCCACATACAATGTAGCTGAAAATTCATCATCTTTACTTAAGAAAGGTATATATACATCTAAAATGTTATCTTCTATTGAAGAATCAAATTTCAAACCTTTCGTTATTTGAGCATCTCCAATTTTCAAATCATTTTGTAACCCTTGTATATTTAAGGTTAACTTATGAATTGTTTTATTTGATATGTTTCTTACCGTAAGAACATATGCACATATTTTTTTGTTGTTTAATTCTAGTGGTACACCTTCTCCTATATTGCATAATATTTTAGGAGCCAGATTTTTATAATACTCTAACAGTAATCCAGATATAAATGATATTATTATAGTTATAATTGCAGTTTCGATAACACTTATCATAGTAATTTTCGCTTCCTTGTTTTTAAAAATTGTGTAACTAAATTATAGAGTAGAGGGATATTCATGTCAAACTTGAAAATTAATTATAATTTCTCCAATAATTCATATATAGCAGTACAGATTAATCTATAAATCCATTTAAATTACTATTCATAAATATTCTACATATGCTATATTTATGTTTATTATTGACTTTTTGTTATTATTAATAAAGTGCTTTTACTTTTATTTATCTTCTCTAATATCTATGCTATTTGTTTTAGTAGTTCGTTTTCAAAATTACTGTTTGTAAAAAAAGATATTGCAATAAAAACTCTACTGCAATATCTTTTGATATATACTATTTTGCAAAAAGTATTAATTCTTAATTCTTACAAAATAAAGGAAAACTGCTATATTTATTTTGTAAAAGCCTAACAATTGGTACACCAACTATTGTAACAACAACAAACTCGCCAATTGCAACTTCCCCAATTGATAGTACAAGTGGAAATTGATAAATATAGTTAAGCATCCATCCAATTATTACTCCATTAAAAATAGTAGGCCAAAGCGATGCTATTATTAATGATGTTTTCTTATTCTTTACAAACTTTTTCGTAATTGAGACAGCATAAACACTAATAAATGTTGCTACAGTACCAAATATTATATCTGCTAAACCATTAGGTCCAAGAATATTTGCAATAAAACATCCAAGAGTAAGACCTACAATATAAAACGGATCAAAAAATGCTAATAGTACCATTATCTCTGAGACTCTAAATTGTATAGGACCATAGCTTATTGGTGCCAGAACAAGTGTTATAACTGCGTAAAGTGCGGCTATGATAGCTGTTTTAACTAGCCTTTTCACTGTATTATTATTATTCATATAAACTCCTCCATTTTACTAATGATATTTTTAAAGGTAACCTGCTTAATCAACCTTCCCCATAATTTCCGTACTCTCAAAGAACAAAATCTCCACAAATTTTGCTTCAATATAGATTCCTAGAAAATAAAAAAATCGCAGGAAAAATCCTACGATAAATATACTCAACAAAAATAAAAGATTCCATTAACACAAATTAATTTAATCTTTATTATTATCAATTATTTAACCGTAGTTTTATTTTAAGTCAGGAGGCTTTCGAACTGACTATATGTTATTTTTTACTCTTATGATTATATCAAATAGATGAACTCACCACAAGCTATGCATTAGCTTTCCACTATATATTCTATATTAATTTATTAGATTTATTCTAAGTAAATTAATATGAACTTTCAACAAAATCTATATTTTATATTTCTATGATTTTAATAAGAAACATAATATGTCCGACTAAAGTATCAATAATTTCTTCATCATTAGAATTTTCTTAATTAAATTAACGTCAATATTAACTTTTAGTTATGCCATTAAAAGCGCAAGTGACCATATTCCTTATAAAATTCTCATCTACTATATCACCTGTTATTAATAATCTATAAAATAATGGACCAAAAACTAAATCCATAACTAATTCTATATCTAAATCCTCTTTTAGTTCTCCCCTCGAAATACCACGTTCTAGAATATATCTTGAATCAAGTCTACGAGGCTTAAAATATACTGTTCGGTATGTTTCAGCTAATTTTTGATCAGATTGTCCTTCTGCTATTATCTCATTAATTACCTTCCCCTCGCGACTAGTTAGAAAATTTGCTAAGTTATTTACTTGAATTATTATATCATCCATAGTTGATCCTGTATCCGGAACTGGGAGTCTCACAACAGCTGCGTCAAAAAAAGCATCCATAACAACAGCTGCCTTATTGGACCACCATTTATAAATAGTAGCTTTACTAACTCCAGCTTTCTCAGCAATCTTTTCAATTGTAACAGATCCAAAACCACTTTCAAGCAATAAATCATAGGCAGCGGAAAGAATTGCATTTTTAGTTTTCTCGCTACGAGGGCGTCCTAACTTTTTCTCCATGTGTAGTTACCTCCATTGTAATTAACTTATAGCCTATACTTAGTAAACTATACGTCTATTATACTATATATATTATACTTATCAATTCTAATTTATCTCTTTTAAACATTTGACTTAATTGTTAGTGATATTATACCTCTTATGCCTTTTTAATAGACTTAAAAATATTTTTTTTATTTCTTCAAAAAACTATTTACAATACTGAACGTTTAGTATAATATATATTTATAAACTAAACGTTCAGTTTTATCAAATACCTTATTATTTTATTAAGAATTTTTAAGATATATGGCGGGAATAATATTTATTAATATTCAATTAAAAACAAATAAGTAATAGATCTTATAAATTTCATCAAATTATATGTATTATGAGGAGGAAAAATAAATGAAAGTTATAGCATTTAACGGAAGTCCAAATAAAGAAGGTAATACTTATCATGGAATAAAATTAGTTACTGATGAACTAGAAAAGGAAGGAATAGAAACAGAAATAATTCATGTGGGGAACAAGTCTATAAGAGGTTGCATTGCTTGCGGATATTGCACAAAAAATAAAAATGGTAAATGTGCCATTGCTACCGATCCAGTTAACGAGTGGATTGAAAAAATGAAAGATGCTGATGGCATAATCTTAGGGTCACCAGTACACTATTCAGCAATTGCCGGAACAATGAAATCATTTTTAGATAGGGCTTTTCGTGTAGCCGAAGCTACTGATAGTATGTTAAGACTTAAAGTAGGCATTGCAGTAGTCGCAGTAAGACGTGCAGGTGGAATTCCAACCTTCGATCAATTGAACAATTATATTAATCATTCTGAAATGATTATTCCTACTTCAAACTATTGGAATGTAATTAACGGAAGAGCCCCAGGTGAAGTAATGCAAGATGAAGAAGGACAACAAATTATGAGAATCCTAGGCAAGAACATGGCCTGGCTTATGAAGCTTATCGAAAATGGTCAAGGAGTTATAAAAACTCCTGAAAGAGAAGAAAAGATTTTTACTAATTTTATTCGATAAACTTTTATCGAATCTAATCCTCATATAATTGTAGCATTGATATTTATAAGAAATTTTTATTACTTGTAAATTAGACCTTTGCTCAATTATATGTATTATATAATTTTAAGGAAGTGATTTATAAATGTATCAATCAACTAATGCTGTATTAAAAACAAATTCATCAATAGATAATACCAATACTAGACCTATATTAACTAAATTACTAATCTTAGTTATGTCAATAGCTTGTGGACTTACAGTAGCAAATCTATATTACATTCAACCGCTTTTAGGAGACATAGCAAAAACTTTTCATGTTGACCAATTAAGTATAGGTTTTGCAGCTATGCTCACACAAATAGGTTATGCAATCGGAATGATATTTATATTGCCTTTAGGAGATATAAAAGAAAAGAGAAACTTAATAGTAATAATGCTTTTATTCTCAGTAATTTCACTTATGATTATGTTTTTCTCTTCAAATATATATATTCTTACGATCTCTTCTTTTGCCGTTGGGTTTACTTCTATAATCCCTCAACTTATTATTCCTTTGGCAGCACAGCTCTCAAATCCGCAACAAAGAGGACAAACTATTGGCACAATAATGAGCGGTTTATTAATTGGAATATTACTTTCTCGTACAGTTAGTGGCATATTAGGAAGCTACCTTGGCTGGAGAATAGTTTATCTTATTGCAGCAATTATGATGTTTGCTCTCATGCTTATTCTTAGAAAATTAATACCATTATGCAACCCCATTTCCGACATTAAATATTCTGAGTTATTAAAATCGATGATACACTTAATAAAAACAGAACCGATCTTAAGAGAATCCTCTCTTAATGGTGCATTAATGTTTTCAGCTTTCAGCGCCTTTTGGACATCCCTTATATTTTTACTTGAAAGTTCTCATTACAATATGGGAGCTGAAGCAGCTGGTTTACTTGGGTTAGTAGGTGTTAGCGGTGCTCTTGCTGCTCCACTGGTTGGAAAAGTAGCTGATAAAAGAGGTTCAAGATTTGCTATAGGCATATGTATAGTCGTGGTTATAGTTTCCTATTTATTATTTTTCCTATTCGGATTCAAAATTTGGGGATTAGTTTTAGGAGTAATCCTTCTAGATTTAGGAGTACAATCTTGTAATGTATCTAATCAGGCAAGAGTACATTCTTTAAATGAAGAAACACGTAATAGACTTAATACTATTTATATGGTTAGCTTTTTTCTTGGTGGGGCGTTTGGATCGTTTTTAGGTTCCTATAGCTATTCTCACTTTGGATGGTATGGGGTATGTACTTTTGGTATAATAACTCAAATCCTTGCGCTTATTATACACAATATTAGCAAAAAAGCATAAAGTTCTATTTTGCATATTTAAATTTTATTGATTAGAATTTTCCTTTTATTCACCTGAGAAATAATCCTGCATTAATATATATGTTGCAGTTCACAATGCATATTTATCAATTCACAAATTACAGATAAAATTCTTGCAATACTTTTAGAATTATGATGAAGAATTATTTATCGAATATATATTGATATTATGTGATAACTTATAAAAGGACTTACCTTTATATGGTGAGTCCTACTTTTTAATAATAACATTGTCTGCTGCATTTGCCATCAAGTAACTTATTTTTTATATATTCTTCATAAGTTTCACTTGCTTCAGTATTATCCAATATATCTATGGCCTTTTTTAAGCTTTTTATATCTTTTTCCATATTCTCAATAGAATTTCCTCTTCCGACTACCTTTAAATGAGTAATGCCAGCTTTCTTTAACTTTTTTAACGAACATAATCCACATCCAGTTTCTCCAATGAAATATGAAACTTCCATTCCGTCTTCGCTTTCACTTCCATAGTCATTTTCTGGGTCAAATTGATTTTCTATACAGAGTTCTTCCTTATCCTTGTCATCTATGTCTTTGTAATAAGACTCAATTCTCTTATCAACTTCGCAGAAACTACTCTCATTTTTATCTATTCTTAATAGTTCATATGGAACTTTACACAAATGTATCATTTCATCACAATGCAGGGAGCTGCAAAAAGCACCAGTATAATGGCATCTTTCATTTAAAATAAATGCTTCATATTCAAGATTTTTTACTTCGTTGCTTCTTATACATGATTTCATATCTTCAATTGTATTTTTCCTATGAAATATGTATCGTGATATATTTAGTTTATTGAAAAATTCGATAGAAAGCCGGTTTAGCTCAGCGCATTCTCCACTTAAATGTATTGAGCACTTTATATTCCTTTCCTTTAAATATAATATAAGCGCAATATCTGCTACAATAAAATCATTAAAGCCAATATTTATCAAATCTTTTATTATGTTAGCTATCATTTCATATTGTTCTTCAAGGTAGTATAAATAATTGAAAGTTATATTTACTGGTACTTTATATAAATCAACCATTTTCTTTAGTATTTTCATGTCCTCAAGTGAACTTATTTGAATGTTATAATAAAGTACTTCTCTCCTATTTAAAGGAAATAAACTACCATATTTTTTATTCCATTCATAAGGAACATATCCACAAAACACTTCATCTGCTCCAGCCTTTACTAATTTTATATAATCATCAATACATCCCATTCCTGCTACTATCTTCATTGTATTCTCCTCCTTGCGTAGATAGACCTATATGTGCGTATGTGAAATAGCTACCTATCACCGTTAAACTCTACATAAGTATAAGCTCATATTTCGATATCTATAGAAAATTCAAAACAATTCTATCGATTCCGCTATTTATGTAATACTCTAATTCTTTTGGATTTTTAAGTAAAGTATCATCAAAAGTGAATAGCGAATTATATCTTCCCACCATTTTTAAATGCTTTGGATAAGAAAATACATAATCCCCACAGTACTTTGGACAGTCAGTAACAAGCTTCTGATTTCCTCTATCCATAGTTGTACACATTGCATATAGTGGACAATATTGAGATGTATTTGTTTGGTAGAAAGGAATATGCATACTATGGTGCCCATCTGCAATAGAAATTTTATAACCACAATTTTCATATTCATATCGTTCTATTTTACATTCTTTCAAAAATTTCGTAAAAATTGAACTATTAAGACTGTTTGCTGATATAAGATCTTTATTTTCTAAGTATCCTTTCTTGTAAATATATCTTGGATCTTTTTTCCTCTTATTTAATAAAACGCCTAGTGACAGCTTGAATATATCTATCTTATCTTTAAGTAATTTTAGCATGCCAAAATCATTTACAACAATTTCTATCTTAGTATTATTTTCATTACACCAATTATATACAGACTCTATTATATCTTTTGTTTTTTCTATACAACACTCTCTCATATATGTAAAACATAATGTTATCTCAAGGCTCTCTTTTTTGGCTTTCTGCATCATACCTTTTAACAATTCTATTTCTGGAAATAAGTTATGACAAAATTCATTTCCAATATAAATCCTGTTAATATCTTTCTTAAATAGCTCATGACTCCCTATAAAATTTTCATTTAAGTAATCCATCTTAAATGTCTGGATATCATTATTCATAAACTTTTTATATAATATATCATTATCTAAAGAAATAGCTATCTCCACTGAATCAATAATATCTTCATCCCAATGCCCATAATTTACGCCTAACAGCCACTCTTCTTTCTGTTCTAAATAATCCTTATGAAACTCCTCATCTAGCTTTGCCGGATAATTAACCATTTCCTTTGAAAATTCATTGCCATCACCAAAAGCTTTTAACATAATATACTTTGAATACTTTTTAAAAGCACTTCTTACATTATGTGAATATTTTTGTGATTCAATGTTGAAAATATATGTTAAACTAAAATCTTCTTTTCTTTTTTCCACTATATTATAATCTTGTATTATTACCTCTTCATATCTGTTTTCATCAAACTTATGAAATGCAACTTTTATACTGCTTATCTTTTCTATTTCGTCAGCCACACGCACTGTCAATTTTTCAGGAGATATTTTTATTATACGTACTTCTTTGTCATCTAATAAACATGTTATGAGTCCTGCTGGCAATAATTCAACTTCTTCTTTTTCCAAAATTATACCTCCTAAACTTTTTCATATATATCTTCAAAAATACTTCATATACCTTATTTTATCTGATCCCACTTAATTCATCAATTTAACTATATATATTTTGCAATTAAGTTTCTACATTATAAATTATACTTAACTTGTACTAGCAGCAATAGCCATGAGATATTATGGTTATCAAAATGAACGTATATAAAACCAAACAATTAAGTACGGATACAATAATTTTATATACAAAAAAACTAGAATAGATATAGTCTCAAAGATTTAAAATTTTACGAATATTTGTCTAAAAAACTTTGTACTTTTTCCCAATGTTCTTCTCATGTAAAAAAATCACTCACCGCAAAATTGTGGTGAGTGATTTTTTTTAGATTATAAATCTCTAAGTACTTAACATTTTTTCTTGATTCGGTTAACTTTTGTCATCATGAAATTCATTTAATATTCATTTTAACAATTCAATAACCATTCTCCCATCTCTTTTGCCTCTGACAGAACTTCTGAACGTTCTAATAACTCGTTTATTTCACGTAAACCTCCAGTAATCAGTGTCTTGTATTCTCCAAAACCTAAAACTTTAAGGCTTTTACCAGTTAAATCAAAATAGTCCCTGTATTGTACTATATCGCCTCCCCCAAATGTAGATACAAATAAGACCTTTTTATTTGGAGAAAGATAGCTCGAATAATCTTCTTTCATATAAGCAACGAGTCTATCAACAACAGTTTTCAACTGTGCAGACATCTGATAAATATATATAGGCGTAGCAAATATAATACCATCAGCATCATCAATATCGTCATATATTAATTGCATATCATCTTTAATGGCACATGTACCTGTTTTTTTACAGGCATTACATCCCTGACAGCAACTTATTTTCATTGTATTTAGGTTATAAGTTTTTATTTCAGTTTCTTTATTATCCATTGATTTGGATACCTCATTAACTAGCGCCATTGTATTTCCAGTTTTGTGCGGACTTCCATTTAATATTATGATTTTTTTCATAGACATAAACCTCTCCAATCTTTCATTGATTCAAAATTATTTTAATTTCTTTTCACATCACAAAAATTACGGCCATTTAGGATTTTGTGTTTTATCTGCAGCTTAATACATTGCCTTGTATTAATACTAACAATTGGTTTATCATAATGATAGATATTATTTTATACTAGTAATATCACTACCACGATAAAGGAAGGCAAAGGTTTATGGATAATCCAAAACAGAGATATAAAGAACTAGGAGATTTTTTGAGAACACGACGAGCAAAGATTTTACCATCACAGGTTGGTTTGCCTGAAGGTACCAGGAGAAGAACAATTGGGCTTAGACGAGAAGAAGTTTCTTTTCTTTCAGGCGTTGGGCTAACTTGGTATACATGGCTTGAACAAGGACGTCCCATAACCATATCTTCACAAGTCATCGAAAGTTTAGCCAGAACTTTGATGCTGGATAAAAAGGAAACTATGCATCTTTACAATCTTGCGAGGCTAACACCTCCAACTGAAATAGCTACCTATGATAATACTGTTAACCCAATGCTTAAGCATGTGTTAGATAACATAGAGTTTTCTCCAGCAACTATACTTGATCAACGATACAATGTTATTGCATGGAATAGAGCTTCTGAAAAACTTCTTTATGATTATAATAAACTTGATACTTCTAAACGCAACATGTTAAGAATTATGTTTACTAATGAAGAATATAAAAAAACAATTATTGATTGGGAATCAACAGCACAAAGTATGCTTGCCAGATTTAGAATAGCTTATGGCAAACTTGTTGAAGATCCCTATATCAAGGAGCTTGTAGAAGAACTTAAAAGCGAAAGCAAAGAATTCAATTCATGGTGGACAATGCATAATGTTGAAATGGAAGAGGAAATAGTAAAAAGCATTACTCATCCGATTTTAGGTGAATTGAACTTTGAGTATACCAGCTATATGGTTTTATCAGATAGAAATTTAAAAATGACAATTCTTACAGCATTGCCCGGATCAGATACTGAAAAAAAGATAAAACAATTTCTACTGGGTTAAACCAGACGTAGTGTACTCTTGAAGTTAGATTAGTAAGGAATACTAAATGCATATTTTCTACTTGGACTCTTTCAGACACTTCTATATTCATCTTGATATTTCAACTCAATTTTCTGTGCAAATTTACCTTTAAAGCAACACGAAAGCCCACTGAAATCAATGGGCTTTCTATTACATAAATATAATATGGTTCCAGATAAGCTAAAGAAAGATAGTACTGTATCCACTATATAAAAGTATTTCTATAATATAAACTTATAAATTCTAGCTTCATATGGCTTAAGTTCTATACTCTCAATCGAATCATTTTCATTAACATTATAATTTGAAATTAAAAGTTCTTTAGATTTAAATTCAAATTTTCTTTCAAGTACAAACTCTGTCTCATTTCCTATAAAGTTACATATAACTAGTAACATTTCATTTTCTAAAGTTCTTGTATATGCAAATATTTCTTTGTTTTCTTCTAACATCAATTCATATTTTCCGTATACAACTACTGGATTGGATTTTCTTATTTTTATTAGTTTTTTATAATAATTGAATATAGAGTTCTCATCTTTTAATTGAGACTCAGCATTTATTTCTTTGTAATTAGGATTTACTTTTAGCCAAGACTGTCCACTTGTAAACCCAGCATTTTGACTATCATTCCATTGCATTGGAGTACGCGCATTATCTCTGCCTTTTGTATATATAGATAGCATTATCTCCTCATGAGTATAACCTTGTTTTTTTCTTTCATTATACATGTTTAGAGTTTCTATATCCTTATAATCCTCTAATGATTCAAATCTTACATTTGTCATACCAAGCTCTTCACCTTGATATATATATGGAGTCCCCTTCATTCCATGTAATAATGTAGCAAGCATTTTCGCACTTTCTACCCTATATTCTTTGTCATTCCCCCACCTTGAAACTATTCTTGGTACGTCATGATTATTCCAGAATAAACTATTCCAACCTGTGCCTTCTAGCTCTACTTGCCATCTAGATAACGCCTTCTTTAAATCTAATAATTCTAACGGCTTTAAATCCCATTTTTCCTTACCTGGTTGTTGATCTAATAAAATGTGCTCGAATTGAAATATCATGCTAAGTTCACTATCATCTGGATTTGAATATTTCTTAGCTATTTCTGTAGTGCATCCCCAAGTCTCTCCAACTGTTAGTAAATCTTTGCCGCCGAATGTTTTCTTATTCATTTCTCTAATATATTCATGGAGTTTTGGACCATTATGCGTAACTTTTTTATCTGGAATCTTTCCTATAAGTTCAATTACATCCATTCTAAATCCGCCAATACCTTTATCAATCCAGAAGTTCATCATTTTATAAATTCTATTGCGGACCTCTTCATTTTCCCAGTTTAAATCTGGCTGTTTTTTACTAAATAAATGTAAGTAATACTGCCCTGTAGTTTCATCATATTGCCATGCACTACCGCTAAATGTTGATCTTAAATCATTTGGTTCTTCTCCATTTACTGGATCTCTCCATATATAATAATCTCTATAAGGATTATCTTTTGATTTCTTGGCTTCGATAAACCATTTATGCTCATCAGAAGTATGGTTAACAACTAGATCCATAAGAATTTTTATTCCTCTTTTATTGCCTTCCTTAATAAGATCATCCATATCTTCCATTGTTCCGAATTCATCCATTATATCTTCATAATCGCTTATATCATATCCATTATCATCGTTTGGTGATTTATATACTGGAGATAACCATATTACGTCTATCCCCAATTCTTTCAAGTAATCTAACTTCTCTATTATTCCTCTTAAATCTCCAATTCCATCTCCATTAGAATCATTAAAACTCCTAGGATATACCTGATAAACTACACTTTCTTTCCACCATTTTTTATCCATAACTTATTCTCCTTTTAATATTACTTATTTTATTTCGTTTAGATGCATTTTTATTATTTAACAGCTCCAGTAACAATACCATTTCTTATCCACTTTTGCGCAAAGATGTATACTATAAACATTGGTAATAATGCTAACAAGTATGACGCAAAAGCCAGATTATAATTTGTAGTAAATTGAGACTGGAATACGTATTGAACTAAAGGCAATGTAGCCATCTCTGGCTTACCTAAGATGATAAGTGGCAACATGAAATCATTCCATGTCCACAAACAAGTAGTAATTGCAACCGTAGCATTAATAGGCTTTAGTAAAGGGAAAATTATTCTCCAAAATACTTGAAATGTAGAAGCACCATCTATTGTTGCTGCTTCTTCAAGTGAAACTGGAATTGATTTAATATAACCTGAATATAAAAATATATTAAAAGGTAGCCCAAATACAACGTATAAACATATTATTCCAATTATATTATCCATGTTTAACATATTTACTTGCTTTACAAGAGGTAGCATAATTATTGGAAATGGTACAAACATAGCACTCAAAAAGTAATAGTACAATGCATTAAAAAACTTTTTCTTTCTATTTCTAGCTATGGCATATGAAACCAAAGAATTTGAAAGTATTGTAAGAATTAATACCGAAACTGTTATTGTTAAACTGTTTTTTAGAGCATCAAAGAAATTTGTCATTTCAATGGCTTCAGTAAAATTTTCAAAACGCAATGACTTTGGAAATGATAAAGCACTTGGTACCATATCTTGTGGAGATTTTACAGCTATTAATATTGTTAGATACAATGGAAATATTATAGCCACCAAAGCTCCTGCTATCATAAGCGTAGTTACTATCCAATTGGTTTTGTTTCTCCTCATAGTACTTTTTCCTCCCTCTTTTCAAGGACTCTAAGCTGAAATAATGATATTGCTACAATTACGATGAAGTAAATAACAGCATTTGCGGATTGATATGCAAAACTTCCTTGGTTAAATCCTCCGTTATAAATTACATAAGATATTGATTGAGTAACAGTTCCAGGTCCTCCTCCTGTCATAGCTACAACCTGATCAAATACCATTAAAAATCCTTTCATACATAAAACCATGTTAATTGTGAAAAATGGTGCTATTAATGGAAATGTTATGCTTTTGAATCTTTGCCATGAACCAGCACCATCAATATCACAGGCTTCGTAAACATCAGTATCAATTGTCTGAAGTCCAGATAAATATATGATCGTATTAAAGGCTATAGATTGCCATGCTGCTACGAACACTATTCCAAGCCATGCAAGCTTTTCATCACCTAAGATGTTTTTACTAAGCATAGAAATATTCATAGTCTCTCCAATGTTTGGTACAACATGAGCAAATACAAAATTGAATATAAATGCTACTATTAAAGTTCCTAATATGTTAGGAATAAAATATATTGACTTTAAAGTATTTTGAAATTTGATTTTTGAGTTTAAACCTACAGCAATTAAAAGACTTAATATGTTTACTATAATTGTAGTTATAATTGCAAATTTGAAAGTAAAAATGTACGCATGCATAACATTACTATCTTGAAATACTGCAATATAGTTTTTTAATCCAACAAAACTCCAATCACCATATCCTTTTGAATTGGTAAAACTATAAAATACACCTTCTAAAAGAGATAATGTATGAAATATAAAGAATAACAAAACTGCTGGTATAGTCATAATATAAAAAGCTTTTTTCTTTTTCAAAACCTTCAGCCCCCTATTATTTTTTCATTTGACAAATAAATATTATTAGCATATAGCATAGGTTGTCCTAAAATCAGTCTATTTTCATAGAAACATTATTTTTAATGCTTATCAGTAAATATCGCATCCTCAACTATCTTTTAGGACATCCTCATGCCTTTTATTTTCTCTATTTATTGTTTGCTACTGGCTTTATCGTATTCAGTATCAAGTTGTTTTAAGAATTCTGCCTTATCTTTTTTACTATAGAACCCTTGAACTAAACTTGCTGCATCAAATGAGCTTGGATAGTAGTGATCAGGGAAAACACCAATTTTTCCATTTTTAAAGCTTTCTTGTACATCTGTTACACTTTGATCATCTTGTGTCACATCTTTAACTGCAGAAAATGCGAATTGATCTTTTATATATTTTTGAGCATTCTCCTTTTGAGTCATAAATTCTATGAATTTTTTTGCTTCATCAGAGTGTTTTGACTTACTTGTTATTCCAAATAACACATCTATACCAGATACTATATTATTTTTAGATGGATCGTTACTTGCAGGTAATGGGAACATGCCTATATTTATATTAGGATTTGCTTTTTTTATTTCACTAATAGCCCAGTTACCTTGTAAATACATTGCTGATTTACCTTGTGCAAAGGCTGCATTACCATCATTGTATGATACTCCTAAAATATCTTCTTGCCCAAGAGTTCCTATAGTCTCCATCTTGTCCACTATTTCTCCATGTGTAGCTTCAAAAGTTGTTTTTCCTGCTTTTTTATCAGCTAAGAAATTACTAGGCTCCAAGTCACTAGCTATAACATTCCAGAAACACATTCCAGTCCATGCATCTTTAAGTGTCAAATAAAGTGGTAATTGACCTGCATCTTTAATCTTTTTCGATACAGCCATAAATTCATCCCATGTTTTAGGAATTTGCAATCCTAGCTTTGAAAATATATCTTTATTGTATAAAACGCCATCAGCATTAGTAGCATATGGAACTCCATATATCTTTCCATTATCATTACTTGCTATGCCATGAAGCATATCTAAATATGGTTTTTGTATGTTTTCAATAATGCCATCATTAGTAAGATCAACGAGGGCATTTGCATCTACTAGTGCACCATAGTTTACATCAGCACCTAAAGCTACTAGATCAGGCATATCATTTTTAGCAAGTCTTGTTTTTAAAACAGTACCAGCATTTGCAGGTGAATTAATTGAAATTTCAATATCAGGATTCTTTTCTTGAAATTCATTTGCTAATGATTGTAATATTGTTTTATTTTCTGCCTTAGTTGAAAATAACTCTAATTTTACTTTTCCATTTTCTGTGCTACCTCCATTAGAACCACATCCAGCTAATAATGAAGTTCCAATTACTGCACTAATAGTAATTGACATTAGTAATTTTAATTTTTTATTCATTTCTCTTCCCCCTACTTTGTAATTTCAGTATACGATTACGTAGATTTAATATTATATTAACTATACTATTTCAGGACATTAGCCTTAAAAAGTACATTTTAATATCTTTTTTTATTCCTTAATACTTAATCGTTTACGTAAACTATAAAAATTTACGTAATATCTTTCTCAAATCCTATATGAAATTATATTACAAAGTTTTAAACTTAGAATTGTATATAGAAACTTGTAATATAGCTTCATACTATTCTATAAATAATCATTGAATATCTTATATTCCTATAATAATTTATATATTACTATTAACTTTCTACATTTAAATCATAACTGAGTATTTGATATCTTATATCTTTAAATGTAGATTTATTAGTGCAGTCTATATATCTTTAATTTTTTTAACTGTCTCTCTTTCTATAATTTCAAATGGCATTATTATGCTTTCAACTTTTTCGTTGTAGGATATTCTTTTTATTAACATTTCAACAGACTTTTTCCCCATATCATATAAAGGTTGCGCTACTGTTGTTAAAGGTGGATATGACATCTCAGCTATATTTGTGTTATCATAACCTACTATAGATAGATCATCTGGTACTTTTAAACCATTCTTATGTGCTACTGATAATGCTCCAACAGCACAATCATCAGATGCCGCAAAAACAGCTGTAAATTTCTCACCTGTCTCTAGAAGTTCATTCATTCCTTCAACCCCATCTATAAATCCAAACCCTTTTTCTTTAATAAGATTTTTCTTTATGGATATGTTATTATCTCTTAATGCTTGCAAAAATCCATTTAAACGTGGCACTCCTGCTATAGGGTCTTCAGTCGGTCCAGATATAATTGCTATCTCTTTATGGCCATTTTCAATTAAATATGATGTTGCTGAATAAGCAGCTTGATAATCATCAACCTTAACATAAGGTAATGAATACTTGTACGATAATCCTGAAACAAGAACTGTTGGAATATGTGAGTCTATTATTCTTTTGCATAAAGTATCATCTGGAGGTATGCTGCAAACAATTAATCCATCTACCTGTCTTTCAGATAATACCTGAAGATATTCTGACATTCGCTCCCACTTATCTCCACCATTACAGATTATAACGCTGTAATTATTGCGTTGCGCAAAATCTTCTATTCCATTTAAAATTTCTACATAATATGTAGTGCTTATCTTAGGACGTAACACTCCAATAGTTCGTGTTTCTTTAACCTTGAGATTTCTCGCAATTGCATTTCTTTGATAACCAAGTTCATCCATAGCTTCAATTACTTTTTTTCTAGTCTCTTCTGAATAACCATCTAGATTATTTATTATCCTAGAAACTGTGGCAACAGAAACATTGGATTTCTTAGCGACATCTTTAATTGTGGGTCTTTTAATATTACTATTCATAACATATTCCTCTTTTTCAGTAAACGTTTAAGTGATTAAATCTTATCATAATTGGATTTAATTGTCTATATCTTCGTATAATATTTTTTTATATTTTTAATTTCTATATAAAATTAGCTGTTTTTATATTATACGTTTACTAAACAATGAACGCTTAAATCTTCTTACAAAATATGGCTTTAAACTTCACTTAATATCTTGCAGAGCTATCAATTCACCACTATACTATATTATGTGAAGTATTTTTGGCATGTGCTAAAGCGTATTCAAAATAGCAGGCAATAGACAGTCTATTTTATATATAGAGTCCAGACTCTTAAAATATAAAATCTATAAGAAATTACGAGTTTCTTAAGAGAATGTTTTAGAGTCCAAGTATAAAATATTCATAGCAAATTTGGACATGTTATTTCATGTATCTAACAAAAATTCGGCGAAATGAGAGGGAGATTTATGAACAAAAAAGATATATTAGAATTAAAAAGACGTTTAAAAAAAGATGACTGTACATTTACTAAAATGTGTGGTTGTTATGTAGATGGTCAAAAAGATATTGTATTAAAATTTAAAGAAACTTTTTTAAATCTAAGAGAGGAAGAATTCTTTAAATATTTAGAAATTGCCAAGAAAACACTATCTGGAACAGTTGGAAATAACATTCTTGAACTTAACTTTCCTCTTGATGAAGAAGGCATAGGTGGCAGACAGCTTTCCTTAATGGAGCTAAAAAAAAGTAAATTAAAAGATGATTCTATGCTCGATAGCTTTTATAAAATGATTATAAATAGTTATGAATATACTGGTAACTTTCTAATACTCGTTTTTCACGATGCCTATGATGTTATGACAAAAACTACGGATAACTCAAAATTAGATGAATCTGAAGAGGTATATGAATATATATTATGTGCAATCTGTCCAGTATCGCTTTCAAAACCAGCTCTTGGATATCTTGAAGATGAAAATCGAATTGGAGCTCGTATTAGAGATTGGGTAGTTGGTCCACCAGACCTTGGATTTGTATTTCCAGCATTTATAGATCGTAGTACTGATATTCATTCTATTATGTATTACACAAAAGATGCAAAAGATCCTCATCCCGAATTTATGGAGGAAGCTTTAGGTTGTAGTTCAAAACAAACAGCTACTGAGCAAAAAGAAACATTCCAAAATATAATTCGTAAAGCTGTTGGAAGTGATGATGAAAAATCAGAGCATTTATTTATGGAAATTCAAGAAACCCTCAATACTATAGTAGATGATCATACTACTGTTAACGGCAAAAATGCTGAACCTATAGTTTTGAGTAATGATAATATTCAAGATATTTTAATCGAAAGTGGAGTTCCTGAAGAGATCACTGCAAAGATTGAAAAATCATATACAGAAGCATTTGGAGATACTCCGCCTGTAGCAGAAAATTTAATTGATAAAAAAGCACTTGCAGCAAATGAACAAAGGAAAAAGGAAGAAAAACTTGAGAAGAAAGTACGCATACTAGAAGAAAGACTTGAAAAGACAAAACTGGATGCTTTATCAGATTCAGAAAAAGAAGCTGCTTTAGAATCAGAAACTGAATCAGCTTTGAATAAGATCTTAGAGTCAGAGCCTAATTCTGCTTTAAAGACAGAA
The DNA here is from genome assembly GCF_022320765.1 of Clostridium sp. YIM B02569. NCBI lineage: Bacteria > Bacillati > Bacillota > Clostridia > Eubacteriales > Clostridiaceae > Clostridium > Clostridium sp. YIM B02569. The sequence goes on from NZ_JAKJJX010000010.1 coordinate 47,262, forward strand.
TCTGATACCATCTTAGAAGTAGATCCAGACTCTAATTTAGATGAAAGTCTTGATTCAGAAACAGAATCTGATGCAAACAATACTGAAAACTCTGAAATAGAGACTGAGGTTAGTACTACTCCAAATTATGATATTGTACTTAATGTAAAACCTCAAAAAGTATCTCAAATAAAATCACAAATAATAGATGGAAAGAAGTGTATTATAATTCCTATAGATGATGATGAACAAGCTAAAGTGAATGGCGTTAATGCTTTGCTTTAACTGACTGCATAATAATACTTTTCTCATTTAAATAGCCATAAAGATCCTGATTAAGGGTCTTTATGGCTATTATAATCTATATATAATTCAGTAATGAGTTTATATTTAAAATTCGGGAAGTTATATACCTGATTAAACCTAAAATATAGAGGCTTGATTCTAATACATATAATATGATTCAATATTCATTACTTTATATACATTCCACCAGGAGTTTCTGATAAATTAACTATGATATTTTTCTTTTGAGTATACGCTTCTAGTATAACTTTGTGAGTTTCCCTGCCTATACCAGATTCTTTGTATCCACCAAATGTTGCACCTGCTGGGAAAGTATTATAAGTGTTAACCCATATACGTCCAGTCCTTATTCCTTTAGCAACTCTTATAGCACGATTTAAGTTAGTAGTAAATACTCCACCACCTAAACCATATTCGCTATCATTTGCCATAGCAATGACTTCTTCTTCTGTCTTAAATTTAATTACAACTCCAACTGGCCCAAATATTTCTTCTCTAGCTACTCTCATATCATTAGTGACATCTGTAAGTAAAGTAGGTTTCATAAAGTATCCATTCTTAGCATCGCCCTCGATGAATCTTTCCCCTCCTGTCGCTACTTTTGCTCCTTCTTGTTTACCTATTTCTATATATTTAAGAATTTTTTTAAGTTGAGATTCACTAACTTGCGCTCCCATTTGAGTATTACGATCTAATGGGTTTCCAACTTTAACTTTTTCAAAAGCAGCAATTGCTTTTTCCATAAATTCATCATAAAAATCTTCTTGTACAAATATTCTAGAACCTGCAGAACAAACTTGTCCTTGGTTAAATAAAATTCCCAATTGAATACCTTCTAATGCAATGTTCATATTTGCATCACTAAAGAAAATATTAGCTGACTTTCCTCCAAGCTCTAAAGTTGCAGGAATAATACGTTTAGCCGCAGCAAGTCCAATTTGTCTTCCAACTTCTGTAGATCCTGTAAATGCTAATTTATCAAGACCTTCATGATTTTGCAGATATTCACCGCTCTTTGATCCTTTTCCTGTAATAACATTAATTACACCACTAGGAACAATATTTTGTATTAGTTTCATAAGCTCTAATACGCTCAATGAAGTAGTACTTGATGGCTTAAATACTGAAACATCCCCAGCTGCTAACACTGGAGCTAACTTCCAAGCCGCCATTAAGAATGGAAAATTCCAAGGAACTATTTGCCCTACAACACCAATTGGCTCACTTAATATTAAATTTAAAGTATTTTCATCTATCATTGTTGCAGAACCCTCATCAGCACGAATAACACCTGCAAAATATCTAAAGTGATCTGCTGCTAATGGAATATCTGCTCCTGTTGTCTCTCTAATTGGTTTTCCATTATCCAAAGTTTCTACTGTAGCTAAGTATTCTGCATTTTCTTCAATAATATCAGCAATTTTATTTAATATATTTGCTCTTTCTACAACAGTAGTTTTGCTCCATGTAGCAAAGGCTTGTCTTGCAGAATTAACAGCATCATCTACATCTTTTTCTGTAGCATCTGCAATCTCAGCTAAAAATTCCCCATTAGCTGGATTATAAGTCTTTATTGTAGCTCCATCTGAAGCATCTCTCCATTCTCCATTGATAAATAATCTATATCTATTTTCTAATTTAACATTCATAATAAACACCTTTTTTCCTCATATAATCGATCTTTTATAATTTTATTATAGCACTAAATTAATTGTATTCAATATAAAATAATTATTTAACAATAATAATTATCCATATAATTATTGGTAAATATTGAAATCACATGGTGTTCCTGTATAATATTATAAATTTTTTTTATTTAAAGACAAAAAAGTATAATATAAAACAAACACTTTGTTAAGAATTTATTTTATATTATACCTTTCATATTTGAAAAAGGTGCTATATTTATTTCTTATTAATAATTAAAATTTAGCTCTCTTACTCTCTTTTCCTATTCCTTTATTAAAATGTCTAATGTATGTGCACTTGCTCCAAGCAACTCTGGTCTTTCACATGTAGAAAAATGATAGTTAATAAAAAGCTTAAAAGTCTCTTCATCCATAGCATTTAAAACAGATCTCATGTAATTCGCTGGCCCATCTGCTGAAATTAATTTTATCCTTTTTAGTCTTACTTCTTCATTTAACTTATTGATATCTTCAATCCTTACATAATCATATAAATCTTTTGGTTCAGATATAACATGAAAATCATCAGTAAGCTTTCCATTTTCAATAGATGAACGAATATTATTTTCCTTAAAACCATATGTTATTACGCTATATTCATTCATGCAATAAGCTACTAAGATAACTCCTCCAATTTTTGTTACTCTCTTCGCCTCTTGTAAGGCTTTTGCTTTATCCTGAAAATTGTATAAGTGATACATCGGTCCAAATACCAATGTCATATCAAATGTATTTTCTTCAAATCTTGATAAATCTAATGCTGTCCCTTGATATGCTTTTACTGAACTTCCTTTTGATTTCAAAATGCCTAGATTATGCTTTACAAGCTCAATTGCTGTAACATCATACCCCTCGTTTGCTAGCTCCACAGAGTATCTTCCTGTTCCAGCACCAACATCTAAAATTTTGGAACCATTATTCTTTTCTAGATACTCATGAATATATTTCATAGAAGTTAAAAACTCAACTTGTGCATATTTTCTAGTTAATCTTTTATCCTCACAAAATTTATTATAGTATTTCTCTAATTCCATTGTCATCTCTTTACGTTCCTCACCTATCATTTATTAGAAATTATTAAATATAAATATTAATTTCTTTCCTGATTTCTAACAACTATTATACTATATATTGCAACTATTAAAAATATAGATTTATTCTTTAATATTCTCCTTGGAAACTATTATGGTTTTAGGTTCTAGATGTTCTTGAAGTCCGTATATGCCGCATTCTCTACCAATTCCAGATTGTTTAAATCCACCAAATGGTGCTTTCATCTCAAGCATAACATCATTTATATAAATTGTTCCTGCAGCGATTTGAGAAGCAATTTGATTCGCCTTTTCTATGTTAGAAGAACTTATATATGCCCCTAAACCATATACTGTGTCATTTGCAATTTCTACGGCTTCTTCTTCGGTTCTATAAGTTAAAATAGATAAAACTGGGCCGAATATTTCTTCTCTAGCAATAGTCATATCTCGAGTTACATTTGCAAAAACCGTTGGCTTTACAAAATTACCATTCTCCAATCCCTCTGGATGCCCTTCTCCTCCAACTACCAGTTCAGCACCTTCTTCTATACCAATCTTAATGTATCGTTGAACATTATTATAGTGATTTTCGTTTATCATAGGCCCTATAAACGTATCTTCTTCCCATGGATATCCTACCTTGGTATTTTCAACAGCTTTTTCAATAAGTTCTTTAACTTCACTAAGACGGTATTCTGGAACCAATAGTCGGCTTCCAGCAATGCACATTTGTCCATTATTTCCGAAGCAGCTCATAATTGCACGTGGAATGGCTTTTGTAAAATCAGCATCATCAAGAATTATATTTGGTGATTTTCCTCCCAATTCAAGAATTACTCTTTTCATTGTATCAACAGCACCATGATGAATAATCTTAGCAGTTTTAGTAGAGCCAGTAAAAGAAATCATTGCAACATCTGGATTACGAGTTAATTCAGCACCGACCGAACTTCCTAGGCCATTAACTATATTAATTACACCTGATGGTATTCCTGCTTCATGGAAACATTCAGCCAAAATTTGAGTTTGGATAGCGCAAAATTCACTAGGTTTTATAACTACTGCGCATCCTGCTGAAATAGCTGTGGCTACTTTTATAGCTATCTGGGAATTGTTTGCGTTCCAAGGGGTAATCAAAGCAATTACTCCTACAGGTTCAAGGACAACCTTGGCTTTACCAATATACTTAGTGAACTCAAACTCTTCCATCACTTCCTTAGCCCAAAGAAAACTATTAGCAGTAAGTTGAGTTCTGCCTGCTGCCGCCTTAACTGCCGCACCATATTCTTCTACGCATGCTTGAGTTAACTCATCAGCCCTCGAGATTACAGCATCATATAACCTTTTAAGCATATCACTTCGCTCTTCTAATGTAGTTTTGGAGAATGTTTTAAATGCTTCTTTAGCAGCTGCAATAGCCTTTTGTGTATCAACCTCATTTCCTAAGATTACACGTCCAATTATTTCTTTTGTTGAAGGATTTATAATATCCATTGATTCTGTTCCATTAGGTTTTATAAATTCTCCATTAATGTAAATTTTGTCAATTACTTTAATCTTTTCATTATTCTTCATTCCATTGCCTCCAAATTGAATTTCATATTTCTATATGCTATAATCACTTTAATACATTCAAGTAACTTTAAGTCAAGAAATTTTAGGAGATTTTTTATGGAAAATTTTATTTATGGATCCGACCCCAAATATACAATTAATGAAGTTTCTAAAATAACTAAACTATCTAAACCTACTATTCGTTATTATGAAGATGTCGGATTACTCCAAGGAATAGCTCGAGATAAGAATAATATTCGTTTATTTTCTGATGATCAAATTATGCGATTACGAATGATTCAATGTATGCGAAGTACAGGAATGGGAATTGATCTAATTCGCCATTATATTGGTCTTTCTAATGAAGATAAAATAGGACTTAAAGAACGTTATTCCATTGTTTTAGAACAAGAGGAAATACTTTTAGCAAAAAAAGAAGAGATTGAAAGACAATTGGCTTTCATTGAACATAAAAAACATACTCTAAAGGCAAAGCATAATAATAATAAATCACCCACTAAAATCTAAACTTTAGATTTTAGTGGGTAGTATGAAGTTAATATAAAGTTTAAATCACTAAACCAACTATTAATTGATTTGATAATATTTTATAAGTCAATATAAATATACTTTCCTATTATCTTATAATTGTCACTGTATTTTCCTTCAATATTTTTTTCTCTGGCTTAATACCATCTATATAGCCAATACAAATAGACCCACAAACCTTATGTTTTTCTGAAATTCCTAAGCGTGTAAGTAACTTTCTTACATTTTCATCATTGTCAAACCATGTTAATTGATTTATCCAACATGCTCCAAGTTCCAAGTAATTTGCGGCTAAAAGCATATTTTCTATAGCACAAGCACTATCTGCCATTGCATTACTATAGTTAGACTCATTCGATACTATAATCAATGTTGGAGCGTTGTAATAAAAATTGTAATCATCTTTCTTCGATGCAACTTTACCTGCTTTTTTACTTTTATAGGTATTTTCATCAACTTCAAGCTTTTCGAAAGCTTCTTTAATATATCCATTTAACTCTAAAAGAATTTCTTTATTTTGAACTACAGTAAATTGCCATGTTTGAGAGTTACCTCCACTTGGTGCATGTTTTGCTGAATCTAAGATTGTAAATAGTTCCTCATCTTTTATTTGTTCCTCTTTGTATCTTCTTATACTTCTTCTTGATTTTATATTTTCAATTACATTTTCCATATTAATCCTCCCTTTTAATAATTATATTCTAAGTCTAATTCAAATAAAATGCTAATCTTGGATATTAGAAAAGTGATTAAAACCTTGCAATCACTTTTCTTTGCCTATTTAATGATATCTAAAGATATAAATTAATAAATAATGAGCCATAACCTATGCCATATCAACTCTTTCTTTAATATTCTCTCCTCTTTTAGAATATAAAAGAAATAAACTTAACCCTAGTGCAACTACAAAGAAAATTGTAAAAAATCTGAAACTGGAATCTATAGACTTAACTAAATTTCCACTTATATTTACATTAGAAAAGCTTCCTAAACCTATAATTGCCTTAGAGACTACATCCGCAGGTATAATAACTTCTATTGTTAATATGGCTAATGTCTGACTTAATGCTTTACCAACATTCATTATAGTATAATGCATCCCTGATGCTGAACCAGATTGTCCTTTAGGCACTGCTGACAATACAGTTTTCGCTAACGACGGCCAAGCTAAGCCATTTGCTATTGATAATAATATTAGTGGTGTAACTATAGCTTTAACTGATAGCTCTCCCCCAAGATTTCCAAGAAAGAATATTCCTATAATAAGAAATACAATTCCAAATGTTAGAGTCTTTAATGATCCGATATTATCTACAAGTTTACCTGCAAACGGACCCAATATAAGCTGTGGTACAGATAGTGAAATCATCAATAGCCCTGACATAGTTGGACTTAAATGTAATGCACTTTGCAAATATATACTCAACAATAAAGGTAATGAAAAATATGCAATACAATAAAATAATGTAATTACAAGTCCAATTGAATAATTTCTGTACAAGAGCAGCTTGAAATTAAATAATGGATTTTCTACGCGTAATTCTGTGATTATAAATGCAACCCATAATAAAATTGTAACTATACATAGCCCTAAAGTTTTATATGATACCCATCCTAATGATTGTCCTTCTGAAAGTACTATCATCGTTAATATTAAACCTAAGCTAAATGTTAATATCCCAATCCAGTCATTTTTTTGATTAATATTAGGTTTAGTCTCTTCCATTACTAAAAATGCTCCAATTATGCAAAGAAGTACAAAAGGTACTGTAATAAAGAATATTGATCTCCAACCAAAGCTGCTAATTAAAGCACCACCAGCTACTGGTCCAATTATTGCTCCAATAACCCATGAAGTAGCATTAATACTCAAGGCTAGCCCAAGCTCATTACTATGAAAAATCTTAATTATAGTTGGAGTTGCAGTTGCCATTGCTAATGCTGCTCCAGCTCCTTGAATTAACCTATATAAATTTAAAGTCAATCCTGAGCCTGCAATTCCACAAAGTATTGTACCAACTGCAAAAATTATAAGTCCTAACACGAAAATACGCTTTGTTCCAACTGTATCTGCCCATTTTCCAGCAGGCAATATTAAAACTGTACTTGCAATAATGTAACCAGTAATTATCCACAATCCAGTAGTTACTGAAATATTTAATCCTTCCATCATATTAGGCAAACCTATTATTACAATAGTAGAATCTAAATTTGTAATAAATGAAACTAATGTAACAACAAGTAGAATGCTCCATTTGTGTGATTTAGAATTTGTCATATAATCTCCTTATTTATAAATGGAATAAATTTTCGAGTGTAGATAACCCCTTATATGATTAATCCCATCGAAGCCATTTAATTTTGTTTTCTATACATAGTTTACAAGAGATTATATATCATGTAAAATGATTATATAAGATATCAAGATTCACTTTTAGTGATTTATATATTGGAGTGATAAAATGGAAAGTAGTGAATTAAGAATTTTCAGAGCTGTTGCTCAAGCAGGCAGCATAACAAAGGCTGCGCAGGCTCTGGGATATGTTCAATCTAATGTTACAGCTAGAATTCAACAATTAGAGTCTGATTTAAATACACAACTCTTTTATAGACAGCGGGGTATGATTTTAACTCCTACAGGTGAGAAATTACTAGCTTATGCCGAAAAAATCATTTATTTATTGGATGAAGCTGATAAAGCCTTAAATGATTGTTGCGATCCTTCAGGAAGTTTATCAATTGGTGCTGTTCACACAGTATCTGCAATACGTCTTCCTGAAATCTTATCTCAGTATCATAAAGCTTACCCTAAAGTCGATCTATCTCTTATAACAAGTCAATCAGATGAACTTATTTATAAAATAAAACATTTCCAGTTAGATGGTGCTTTTGTCAAAGCTCAATCCTTTAGCGATGAAAATATCGTAAGTGAACTTGTAGTCGAAGAAACCTTAGTACTAATATCAAATCCTAAATATGATAATATAGAAGATCTATATTCAAAACCATTTTTGATGAGTACAGCAGGATGCCCTAATAGAACACAACTTGAAAACTGGCTCAAATCCAAAAGCATTCATAATATTCGATATATGGAATTTAATAATTTAACTTCTATTATTGAAGGCGTTATTGCTGATCTTGGTGCATCATTTGTACCAAAGTCCACTATTGAAGATTATGAAGAGAAAGGACTTCTAAAATCATTCTCAGTGCCCGATAAATATAATACTACAAAAACATTTTTTATAAGGCGTAAAGATTCTTTAATGACTAACTCACTTTCAAAATTCATTGAAATGACTGAGCTAAATACACCATATAAAAGAACTTAAAATATTAGCTGAATTCCTCATGAAAAATCAAAATTTCGTGGGGAATAGTTATGACTCCAATCCTTGCACGTAAATCAAATATTAAGTCGTATTTTTCTTTTTAAGCTAAAAAGAAAACTCACTAAATACACTTTCGCCTTTACCTAAAGGCTTCCTATCCCCTTCATAAAAACCGAATTCATCATCATCCTCCTCGTCGGTAACCTGAATATCAGTATTTTTCCTTACATCTTTCTTTGACTTCTTATTTTTATTCATTATTAAAGGTACAGGGATATGGCATTTCAGTCCGCTATTAATTTTTCCCGTGTTTATTATGTTCTTATTATCGCTGATTCCTGCATTTTTAATTTCTATGTTATTCTTAGTCTCACCGGTATTCTCTATATCACCCGCATTGTTATCTTTCCGCTGTTGCTTTTCAATAATTTCATTGCCAATCTCTTCTTCACCATCATGTTTTTCATCATAGATATTTTCAACACTTTTAGTCTCTTCGCTTTTTAACTTACTATCCTTTTTACTCATTTTTTCTTTATTTTCATCAATATCTTTTACCTTTGCTTTGATATTTTGATGCTTTGCAAAATTCTTTACCTTATAAACATTTTCTTCAACAACTTCAACCATTTCTAAATCTCTAAATCTCTAAATGTATCTAATGCCAATTTCACTTGACTTTCATCTCTATTAAATTCTATAGCTAAAGTCTTTAATGTATATGGAATGTTTTTTGACATATATAAATTTCCATCTAGATTAACTCTCCCAGCTAAAATTACAATTCTAGTCCAAATATAATAAATAACATCTCTTTCTGCCATTCTATCTATTATTTTAAATTTTGTATCATCATACATATCAACTCTAAATCTTACATATCTTCTCTCTTTCATCTTAATTGCTCCTCCTAAAATTTTTATTCTTCTATTCTTTTCAATTAAGATATATGTCCCAATTCATAAAATAACAGAATATCTATAAATTTTTTTCTAAAACTTTTTAAAAACTAAAATAACTCACGAAAATCAAAATGTTAGATTTTCGCGAGTTTCACTGCTGTTTTTATAATCTTATTGTTTCTCCCCCCATAACTTTTACAGCCTTATCATCTACACTAATCCATACTGTTATTGCGGTAGGGTTATACACAATATCTCCTTTTGCAGAGAATTCAAGTTTCTTTAACGCCTTAATATATCTCATTACCTCGATATTAGTTGCAAACCAAATTTCTTTATTTTTTGAAACTAACTCACAAAAGTTCTCAATTAAATTCCAGTTATTATTTCTTTCAAATTCAAAGCTATGTCCCCAAACGTACATTAGCTTTAGCTTTCCCTTGAATTCATAATCTGAAAACTTTTGACCAATTTCCATAAGATTATCATCATGATGACAGGTTGCATTCCAAGCCAAGAAATCTTCTGGAATATAGAAATCATGATGTGAAACTACAGTTCTTGAATACTGAATTCCAAGACTCTCAAGAGTTTTTATCAGCTTTCCATTAAAAGCTCCATAAGGGTAAGACATCCCTTTTATAGGATAGCCAACTAAAGACTCTAAACATTTCCTGTCTTCAACTATTTCTTCTATAATAGCTTCAACAGGTATCCAGTCTAAAAAAGGGTGAGTTTTTGCATGTACTGAAACCTCATGACCTTTGTAAAGTTCTGCTACCTCCGCTTTAGTAATGAAACTTTCTTTATCTAAAATTCCGGAGTTTAAATGAAACGTACCTTTTATTCCATATTTATTAAATATGCTTACTAATTTTCTATCAAAAATTTGGCCATCATCATAACTCATGGTTAATGCTTTTGTTTTTCCTTCTGGAAATAAATCAAAATTAATATTCATAACTTTCACCTCAAATTTTATATATAGATATCAAAATTTAAAACCACATTTATGTGATACCTTACCGAAATCATAAATATTTTGATTCCGAAAAGCTATGAAAATATCGCTGAAGGTTCTAAGCCGCTGGTTGCACCCACTTTAGCATGCTCCAACTTTCAGTTTGACAAGCTAAAATGGAACAACCTACAGCTAAGAACCTTTAACAGCTCATTTTCAAATGTTTTCTTCACAAATATATTTATGATTTCTAGTGAAGATATAAACTTAAAATTTCAACAACTTTATAAATCTTAAATTGGATACCTATAGATACCCCAACTAAGATCCGAACTTATGCATATGACTCGCCGAAATAAGGATTATGCTGTTGGAATATATAGTACTATTTCCACATAGATTTTTTAGGATGTGGACAATCTTTATCCTGCTGTAAGGCTCTAATCTGCACAATACATCCACATTGTGTGCAGGTTGTGTTATACTCTAAATATTTGCAGTTTCCACATTGCTGAAGCCTTTTGCTATATATTCCCTCAGGTACTATATTAAAATTTCTGCTATTAATTATGCTAAGTACCATTTCTTTTATGTCCTCTGATGCAACCCTAACGCTTGCCGAACATCCTTTACAACTATCTATATAGGACATATAATTACCCAAGTTCCAATGTAACTAATGACATAGCAGGAAGCACTGCTGTAAGTTTGCCTTCATCTATACTAGCACCATCAAATGATTTCAAGGATACTTTTTCTGGATCTTCAAATGTATTATGCGCATTCATTGCTTCTGCAGTAAGTATAGTTCCTGTTACCTTAGCCATTGCTTTTCCTCTAAGTTCACACTGAATATCAACAGCCTCTGCGGGACTTAAATTACATAAAGATATATGGAGTTTGCCATCCTTATCCATTGAAGCAGTGGCACTTACCTGTGGTATCTTATCCTCACCACAATTATAATCAGGTGATTCAATATTTAAGTCAATTAATTCAGCATCCTGATGAACCTTATACATGTTGAAGGCATGATAAGTTGGAGTTAATATCATCTTAGAACCTTCTGTGAGTATAACCGCTTGAAGTACATTTATGGTCTGAGCTATATTAGCCATTTGGACTCTATCACAATGCTTATGAAAAATGTTAAAATTTACTCCAGCAACTAAGGCATCCCTTATTGTATTTTGTTGATACAAGAATCCTGGATTTGTTCCTGGTTCAACATCGAACCAAGTTCCCCATTCATCCACTATTAAAGCAACCCTCTTATCTGGGTCATACTTATCCATAATTGTTGAATGCCTTGTAATAAGTTCCTCCATCTTCATTGATTTTTTCATAGTAATAAACCATTCTTCTTCGCTAAACTCTGTAGCAGAGCCTTTACCTAACCAGAAATCTCCCGGTACTGTGTAATAATGCAAGCTCATTCCATCCATAAATTTACCTGCTTCTCTCATAAGAACTTCAGTCCATTTATAATCGTCATCATTAGGACCACAAGCTATTTTAAATATTTTATTATCTCCAAAGTTTCTTACATAGCTTGAATATCTTCTATATAGATCAGCATAATATTCTGGACGCATATTACCACCACAGCCCCAGTTTTCATTTCCAACACCAAAGTATGTAAGCTTCCAAGGTTCCTTATTGCCATTTTCTGCTCTTAAATTTGACATTGGTGATTCTCCATCAAAAGTCATGTACTCAATCCATTCTCTCATCTCTTGAACAGTTCCACTTCCTACATTTCCACAAATATATGGTTCTGTGCCTAAAAGCTCACAAAGTTCAAAAAATTCATGTGTACCAAAATGATTGTTTTCTGTAACTCCTCCCCAATGTACATTTACCATCTTAGGTCTTGATTCTGGATCACCTATACCATCTTTCCAATGATACTCGTCAGCAAAACATCCTCCTGGCCATCTTAAAACTGGAAGCTTTAACTCTTTTAAAGCTTCCACTACATCTTTTCTTATTCCATTTATATTAGGTATTTCTGAATCCTTTCCTACCCAAAAACCACCATAGATACATCTTCCTAAATGTTCAGCAAAATTACCATAAATATTCTTATTTATTTTTCCTTTTTTAATATCTGCATTGATAATTATCTTTGACATCTTACACCTCTCAAAATTGATTTTAGTACATAAAAGATACTAAGAAACTACTAAATTATTATTTTGATTATGCCTTATATATGCTATTTATATTATTCCTTTACCGCACCTGCTGTAAGACTCTTTTGCACCTGATCACTTAAAAGTATATATATAAGTATTGTTGGTATTGTTGCTATAACAAGACCTGCGCCTATATCTCCCCATTTTGTTACATAATTGCCTACCATGGACATAATACCTACAGTAAGTGTTTTAAATTCAGCTTTATTTATAAAGGTTACCGCAAACATCAACTCATTCCATGAAGATAGGTATGTGAATATAGCTACAGTAGCCATAGCTGGTCTTATAATAGGGATAATTATAGAAAAGAATATTCTAAAAATACCACATCCATCTATCACTGCTGCTTCCTCCAATTCCTTTGGGATACCTCTTATAAATGCCGCTAATATAATGACTGCCATTGGAATAGCGAAAGCTGTATAAGGTATAATTAAAGCCCAATATGAATTTAGCATTTTTAAATTCTTAAGAACCATAAATAATGGTAATAATGCTGCATGTATCGGCACCATCATTCCTATTAAAATTATTATCAATGTAGGTTTACTCAATTTCCATTTCATACGACTGATTGCATAAGCTGTCATAGAAGACAATAAAAGTACTAAAACTATAGTAATTACTGTGACAATCACACTGTTAAAGAAATATTTCATAACATTGGCCTGTTTGATAGCACTTTCATAGTTTTCAATACGCCAAACATGTGGAAGACCAGCAATGTTGCCACCAAATATCTCACCATTATCTTTAAATGAGAACAATACTAACCATATAAGCGGATATATCTGTATTATTGCAACAATAATAAGAAATATTTGTATAGGTATTTTACCTATTCCAAGCCTAATAATCGAAGAATTTTCACGCATTTTCATCCTGAATCACATCCTTCCACTTTTCTATTCTATTTTAATAAGTCTGTCTAAAATTACTGTAAGTATTAAACACTCTATTATAATAAATACTGACATTGCACTTCCATAACCATATTTATAATTATCAAAAATAGTAGTATACATCAAAGTACTTGGAACTTCGGTTGAGAAGAATGGCCCACCATTAGTTAACACATAAATTAAATCGAATACCTTTAACGCACCAATTAATGAGAAAGTCATACAAACTTTTAAAATAGGCTTCAAAAGAGGAATTGTTATATATAATGCAGTTTTTACTGGAGAAGCTCCATCTATCTTAGCTGCTTCACTAATATCTGAAGGAATTGATTTTGCTCCTGCATACATAATCAACATATGATACCCCACGTATTGCCAGAGTATAGGAATAAAGCAGCTTACAAGAGCTGTATCTTCTTTTCCTACCCAGTCATGTGCTAGTTGGCTTTGTCCAATAGCTCTAAGTATTGTATTAAGTAATCCATAATCAGCATTATATATTTTGATCCATAGCTGTCCAATTACAACAGTAGAAATAATTACAGGTATGAAATACACTGTACGATAGAACTTTTCAAATCTAACTCCTGATGCTAAAATTAGCGCTAAAAGAAGAGATATTGGCAATTGAATTACTATGGAAACAACTGCAAATAACAATGAATTCTTAACCGAATGTAAAAATCTCATATCCATAAACATATTTTTATAATTCTCTAATCCAATAAATGTTCCAGTTCCTACACCACCCCAGTCAAACATACTATATTTTACTGATAAAATAATTGGAATAAATATAATTGCAGACATTATGATTAAGGTAGGAAGAACAAATATACAAATTATTTTCTTGTTTGATAAAATAGAATTTATGATAATCACCTCTTCAATAAAGACTGTGGTAAAATCCTTTGTTTCACCACAGACTCAGTATTATACTAACTCTTTTTATTTTTCTCCTTCTACTTTAGACATCTTATTGCAGAATTCTTCTGGAGTAATCTTCTTTCCTAAAAGTTCTGCAATCAGATTTTTATGTGTCTCTGAAGAATCTGCAGGAAGTATATTATCCCACCAGTTAATAAATGATGTACCTGTTGCCATTAATTCTGCTGATTTCTTTGTTAAATCAGAAACTGTAGATGTATCTAATCCTTTTGTATCCCAGCATGGCAGACCGGCATTTGCTAAGTAACCTTCTTTACCTATTTTTTCACTTAAGTAAATTAAGAATTGAGCTGCCTCTTTAGGATGTTTTGTATTTGCATTCACATAGAAACCATCTACACCGCCCCCATAAAATTCTGTTGCCTTACCTGCACCATCTTTAAATAAAGGGAATGGAACTGCTACAGTTTTTCCACTGCTAGCTGCTGACTTGTCTTCTATTGGTGAATTCACCCAGTTTGCTTGGAACATCATAGCAGAATTACCTCCTGTGAAAGCACCTAACATTTCATCGTAACTCATGCTAAACATATTATCGTTAAAGGCTCCAGAATCAGCCATTTCTTGAATCTTTTTTGCAGCTTCTACAAATTCAGGAGAATTAAATTTTGATGGATCTTTTAGAGCCGCCGTTGCTGCATCATTTCCTGCCTGACGCATAGCAAAAATGTCAAACCAATACATTCCAGGCCATCTATCCTTTTCACCTAATGCTATTGGAGTAATATTTGCTGAACGTAATTTCTTTACAGCATCAAGCAATTCATCATATGTGGTAGGTATCTTAGCCCCTGCCTTATCAAATAACTCCTTATTACAATATAAGCTTGCTATAAATGAATACATTGGCAAGCTGTATGTCTTACCATCAACTACACAACCATTTATAGTACCTTTGACCAGCTTGTCCTTAACATCTTGAGTTAAATATTCATCAAGAGCTAACATATTTCCTGATTGTATATATGGTTTAACAAAGCTTCCTCCATACATATACTCTATATCTGGTCCCTCATTTGCTGCTATAGCTGTTTTAATCTTTGTCTTATATTGTTCTCCTGTAACTCCATCTTCTTCAACAATTATGTCTGGATGTTCTTTGTTCCACTGTTCAACAGCATCTTTTAATAACTTTGAAGTCGGGTCAGTATCTCCAACAGATTGATGCCACATGGCCAATTTAATTGTCCCATTCCCTCCGTCAGAACTATTTACACTTTTTGAACTTGAACATGCAGTGAAAGAAAATGCCATTGCACTAACAAGTGTAGCAGTTATTATTTTTACAACATGCCTTTTCATTAAATATCCCCCTTATACGTACTTTTTATTTCTCTTATATTTTAAGAGAATGTGATATTGTTTACAATTCAATATCTGTACATAAACATTCAAAAAAACAACATTCTATTTATACCTTTTTGCACTTTTTAAAATCATTAATGCAAATACCTGTATGTTTCTTAAATAAAATGCTTAGATAATGCGAATCGCTTATTCCTACTCTTTCGCTAATCTGCGTTCCATTTAAATTGGTTTCCAATAAGAGCTTTTGAACCTTCTTAATTCTTATAGAAGTTAGATATTCAATAAAAGTCTGAGAAGTTTGCTGTTTAAATAAGCGTCCCAAATGCCCTGGACTTATGAAAAATTCTTTTGCAACGCTTGATAGTGACAGCTCCTGATTGTTAATATTATTATTCAAATATTCCTTCACATCTTCAATAAATGTATTTGCTTTTACATCATTTGATTTTTGCATTAAACTAGTAATGTTTTCTACACATTCTTTCATGCACTGTTTTAGCTCTGGCAGATTATCAGCATTTAAAATCAATTCATTTATTTTTTCATGACTTTTCCAGATGTCTACAAGATTAATTTTCTGCTCACTAGCAATACGTTGGCAAACAAATAACACATCTAATGCTTCTGATCTCATCTTTTCCATAGCCTCTAAGTAATCAATAGCTGAAGTAGTAAATATCTGCTCTAAAATTTCTAAAGCATTTTTCTTTGCTCCTGCATTAATAAATAAATTCAATCTCTTCATCTTATCTTCATCCCTGTTAAAGAGAATATTTTCACCTACATGTATATCAGCATAACTTGTAACCTGATTCTTCCCTACAATTACCTTGTAATTCACCGCTTCCATGGCTTCTTTATAAGAAAATCTGATATTTTGAATTTCTCCTTTTTTCATACCAACTCCAAAACTAACCGAACACTCTAACCTATCTAAAATCTTCTTCTTTAATAATTCACAACTTTCTATTAAATCTGTCTTCTCGTTATTTAATAATATAGAAAGCCTTCTTCCGTTATCAAAGAATACAGAAACATACTTATCTCCGCTAAAAAAATTCTGTATAATATTGAAGCACTGCATAGATATCAAAATTTTATTTTCTTCTTTTTTCTCATTCTTTATAGAATTATTTACTTCCATCAAAGCTATCTGAAATATATCACAGTTAGGATTTATATTTATCTTAAAATAATTGCATTTACTTATAATCTCTTCAAAAGTTAGCTGCTCCAATAAAAGTTCATTTAAAAACTTTTCTCTTAAAATTGGTAAGCTTTCTTCGACCTGCTTTTTCAATTGATTATATTCTATTTCACGATTTCTTTCTGAGCTTATTATATTTCTAAGCTTGCTTAAGGTCTGCATGAGCTCAGATGAGTTTATAGGTTTTAAAATAAAGTCAGATATTCCAAGTTTAATACTGCTTCTTGCATATTCAAAATCATCATAACCCGTAACAATGATAATTTTGATATGTGGGTATTTTTCTACTATACGTCTGCTAAGTTCAATTCCATCCATAGCAGGCATACATATATCAGTAAATATAATATCTGGTTTTAATTTATCTACCAATTCCAAGGCTTGCTCAGCATTTCCTGCTTCTCCTACCATCTCCATATTTACTTCTTCCCAATTAACCTTCATCCTTATAAGATTCCTTATTAAGTATTCATCATCCACAATAATAACCTTTAATATATCCTTCATTTTTTAATCCTCCTTATCTTCGATATTTATATACAATAAAATTTTTGTACCTTCTCCCAGCTTGCTTTCAATTTTAAAAGCATCATCATCACCATAAAAAATCTTTATTCTTTCAAGAGTCCCTCTAAGTCCAAAGCTTTCCTTAATACTCTTATTGTTAATGTTCATAATATCATCTATTTGTTCCTCGCTCATTCCAGCACCATCATCTTCCACAGATAAAATGGCAACACCAGCACCCATGTGCGCACTAATTTTTATAGTACCACTTTTTCCATTTTCTCTAATTCCGTGATATAGTGCATTTTCAGCAAGTGGTTGCAATATAAGCTTTGGAATCTTATACTCTAGACAACCTGCCTCAACGGAATATTCTACTTCAAATAAATCTGGATATCTTACCTTTTGAATTTTTAGATAATTTTTAACCATTTCTATTTCTTCTCCAATAGTTATAATTTCCTTGCCCTTACTTACACTTGTCCTATAATAATTCCCTAAAGCCTCTACTAATTCACTAACCTCTCTGTTGCACCCTGAAAGAGCCAATGAATTAATTGAATCTAAAGTATTATATAAAAAATGTGGCTTAATCTGTGCTTGGAACGTATATAATTCTGCTTTTCTTATCATTTTTTGTTCCTGTATGACCCTTGCAATGAGTTTTTTTATTTCTGCTATCATTATATTGTAACCTCTGCAAAGTTTTTTCAATTCATAGCCATGAGCCTTAATCTGTACTTCATTGAATACACCTTTCTCTATATCTTTCATGGAGTTTAGCAAATATTTAATAGGTGTAGTAACAATTCTTGATATACCAACGGAACAAACAAATAGGATAATACCATTAAATAATATAATTACAAAACCAATAAATATCATAGTCATGTTCTCTTTATACAGTTGAGCAAAAGGTATCACGCTAACAAATTTCCAATTATAATCATTCTTAGAGCTATAAGTTATCAAATATTCTGTTTTATCTATTTTTTTCATTTTATAACCTATATCATTCCCTACAAATTCATCTCCTGCCTGCATCATTTCATCATCAACATCTATTCCTCCATGTACATTTTCTTTGTCATCATTTACATTCTTTAATGATGTGATTTTTTGATTTTCTTCATCTAATACTGCTATATTGGTTTCAACATCATTCGATATATTATCAAAAACCTGCTTAAATGATTTTTGTGGAATATTTATTACTAAAACGCCTAATTTATCTACATTATCCATATCCCTGACTAAACGTATCAAAGAAACATAGTTATCTTTACTATTTTCAAAAGTAACGCCTCCTCCATTGAGTTCTAGTATAAAGCCTCCTTTCTTTTCCATAACACGGTTATACCATTTTGCATTAATAATATTTTGAGCTGGAATGCTTGGCAATACATCTGCCCCCACTGAATAGATATTATTAGAATTATCTAGAATATAAACTGAACTTACATAAGGTACTGATTGAATAAATTTGTATAAGTACGAGCTTACTTTAGCCTGAGTATTTAAATCCTCATACATACTCCCTTGTCGTAAAAGTTTCTGTAAATCACTATTTGACAAAACCATTTTAGATAGACTATCTGCATTATTAATCATCAAATTAATATTTGTCTGTATAGAATTTAATGTCTGAACAGAAACTTCACTGACCTTTTTTTGAGTAATATTTAAATATATTTTTTCATAGAATAAGCTACTTACAGCAGTCGAAGCTACAATAAGCGCGAAATAAAACAAGGCTATTATTACCCCAACTTTACTATTAGATAATTTTTTATTTAGTTTTTTGAGCCACATTGTTAGATTCCTCCCATGAATTCAAAATAATAACAAACCTATGAAATCGTTTTTTCAGACTTTTTACTAATAAATAACTAATCAAATAAATCACAAGGCTAATTATTCTAAATTATATCATATGAATACAACAAATTTTAGAATTACTTATAAATAATGTAATTTAATGAATCAATTATTTTACTACAATCTTACAAAATCCAAAGCTTCTTAAAATCGCTGATAAACTTCAGCTGTACATATGATTCTATTTAGTTTGGTATTTTCAAGATAGCAATAATGATTAATGAAGAATCCAACTGTAACCTTGTATTTTTAAATATTAATAATTTTTAGAAATAACTAAAAAACACGAAAATCTAAATTTTAGATTCTCGTGTTTTTATGGGAACGTTCAGCATAGCTTCCATCTGAAATTTTTAGAAGTGCTTCATTTTGTTTATCTCCTTTATTTATTAATCTTATTTCTTAGGTATAATATTCAATTCCGTATTAATAACAGTTAACAGTTCTTTTGGTATGTTAAATCTTGATCTCTTGGACATACTATCAATAGTCATTAATCCCATCATTACTTTAAACTGCTGACTTTCAGCTAAATCTCCAAAATACTTCTTAAATACAGCTTTTGCCTCTTCGTCTTTATAAAGTTCTTCAATGGTATCAAAGGTTGAATAATATCCCTCTTTAATTGCTACCTCTTGAACATTTGATAAATCAAACTTTTGGAACCAGTTAGTAACATGTGTTTGTTCTTCTGGTTTTTTAAGAACATAGCTTTCATCAGCTTCCTTAACATGCTTTAATATCATTTCATCAACATAAGTATTTCCTGCTTCATCAAAAGCTTCTGCCTTAATTTTATTTTCCCCTAAAGCAAGTTTAACTGCCTCAAAATTTTTCATTGGTTCACTGCTATTAATTTCACCTGCAAATTCATTATTAACATAAAGTTTAATATGCTTAATATTTGAAAGTACTACTATGTCATTCATTTCTTCGTGTCTGTTTACAAATCTTTCGCCAGCTAACTTAACAAAGCTTTCCTTTGACCAATAAGCCTTGCATAAATAAAAGGAATCTTTTTTAAGCTTTCTATCTATAGTCACTAAGCCCTTTTGATTTCTTCCTTTTTCTCCGCCTTCATTTCTAATTTCACTTCCGAAATCAAACATAGCCCATACATAACCACCTAAAACAAAAGGTCTTTCATTAAAAGTTTTAAGGGCATTATTTTGGAACAGTAGCTGATATTCTTCTGTATAATCTTTTACTGTTGGATTATAAGAATGAAGCTTTGGATTAGTATCAACTCCATATTCAGTAACCATTACTGGTATATTAGGTTTTGCTTTATGAAAGTCATCCAATCTTGTTCCTAAATCCTGCATTTCCTTGTAGTACCAGCCATAATATAGGTTATAACCCACAAAATCAGTCATCTCATTTAATAGACTTTCATTAGCTACAGAATGAATATTGGCCTGTGCAATAAATCTGCTTGAGTCTAACGCTTTAGCTATAACTGCAAGCTCTTTAACCATTTCATATATTTTTTCATTTTCTATTGCTATGGTAATTTCATTTTGAACTCCCCAGCAATAAATTGAACTATGATTATAGGCTTGCTTTATTAATCTTTCTAATTGCTCTTTTGCATTTGTATTTTCTTTATCTGAAGTAGTTGGAATACTGATAAATGGGATTTCAGCCCAAACTAGTATCCCTTCACGGTCACAAAGGCTATAAAAATAATCATTATGTTGATAATGTGAAAGCCTTATTGTATTTGCACCTATTTCCTTAATAATAGACATATCTAAATCCATATGTTCTTTTGTTAAGGCATTACCTATTCCCGCAAAATCCTGATGACGGCTTACACCATTAAACTTAATGGCTTTACCATTTAAGAAAACACCTTTATCTGGAGTAATTTCAACTGTCCTAAAACCAAGCTCTATGCTTCGTTTATCACATATTTCTCCTTCAGAGTATAATTCAGCTTCAAATTTATAAAGATAAGGATTTTCTATTCCCTGCCATAACTCTGGATTATTTATTTCTTCTATTAATTTAAATTCTATTTCATTTAATACATCAACCTCAATTGTTTTATTAAATGCTATATTTTCTTCTTTATCTAATAATTTAAATTCAACCTTAGAAGCTTTAGCTTCAGTTAATTCATTTATAATTCTTCCATTTATTTTTAATTCAAACTTATCATTTCCAATACCTTTTTGAGTTAAATATATACCATCTCTACTATTGTCCAATAAGTCAAAATGTAGAGACTCAGTAATTATAAGTTTAACTTCACGATAGATTCCTCCATAAAATGAGAAATCAGCCATAAGAGGATAAACATCATCATGACGACTATTATCCACAATAATTGAAATAAGGTTTTCTCCACATTTCAAAAAAGAAGTAAGCTGAGCCCTAAACATCGAAAATCCACATTTACTTTCTCCTGCCAATTTTCCATTAACATATACTTTAGCTATAAGACTTGCTGCTCCTATTTCTAAAAATATAAACTTCTTTAATTCTTCCTCTGTTATATTTAATTTTCTTTGATAACAGACTTCTCCTTTGAACATCCCCTCTCCACTTTGTCCATCCACATCATTAAAACAATGTGGGAGGTTTACATTTTCACCTTTATCTATTTCTTTTTCTATATAAATATCACTATTTTCTTTTGTAAATAACCATTTATCATTTAAAACTATTGTTTTCAAAATATTCTCCTCCTTATGAATAATATTAAAATTGCAAATTCAACCACCACTAAAAAAGTGGTGGTTATAAATGTTATTGATTTTCTGAACTTTGTTCTAATTCATAAGCTTCTTTATCTGCTTTTCTAAAGAATGGATACCACACTAAGGTTGACAAAGCTACAAGTGCAACTTGTAATGCAGCTATCTTCCAGCTTCCTTCTACAAAACCAGTAATTACTATTGGTATTCCACTCATACCAGATATTCCCGCAACTCTTGGAACTATTCCTGCTGCTGTTAGAAAATAAGCAATAGCTAAGTTAATTGCATTCATAGATAGGAATGGAACTACAAACTTAAAGTTAAATACTAAAGGTGTACCAAAAACTAATGGTTCACTAATTCCAAATAGGGCTGGTATTGTTGTTAGCTTTCCTAAAGTTTTATATTGTTTACTTTTAGCTGCAAATAACATAAGTAGTGTAAATCCAATAGCACTAGCAGTCATTGTATATGTGCTTGCAAACGCTCTGCCTGTTATGTTAGGAAGGGCTTCTCCTGCTGAATATGCTGCTAATTGTGCAGCATCCATTGCTGTAAGTATTGGAAGCACAACTGAATAAATAACCAATGTTCCATGAATACCAAAGAACCATAATACTTGTGCAAATGTCCATAAAATTATCATTGAAACAATATTTCCACCAACCCCTTGTAATGGAGTTTGAACAAAGTTATATATAAATTGGTGCATAGTTTTAAATGGAGTTGCAGCAAAAAGAGCTGCCACAATTATAAATATGATAATAGATACAAAACCAGGTATCAAGCTACTAAAACTACTTGATACAACAGGTGGTACAGTTGAAGGCATCTTAATAGTAATCCCTTTTTGCTTAATATAGATGTATACTCTAGTTGATACTATAGCAATAATCATAGCTGAAAATATACCAGGTGCCCCTAACCAATACATAGAGAGTGTAGTACCTGCCTTATCTGTAGTAAACGGCGTTACTATGAAAAAACAAACCAAAGCTAATAGCGATGGTACTGTGCCATCTTCTTTATACTGTTTTGCATAACTACCTGCTATAGTCACCCCAAAAACTACAGCTAAAAAGTTTGTTGAAAACATTATAGCTACATTTAAGGCATATGCAATTCCTGTTGCTGCAATAAAACTTTTCCATGCTGGTATTGGTACATTTAAAAACAATGCAGCAAATGCACCAAAAAGTGTAATAGGCATTGCAACCATCATTCCCCCTGAAATACCATTAGCTAATTTACTCTTTTGAATTTTATTTAATATTGGGGATATTTTCTTAGATATAGCTTTTGCATCAAAATTAGACATAATAATTCCTCCTCAATAAATATTCATCCTAACTCTTCTCAATTAATCTAATAATGCAAGTGCATCCTTTAAAACTTTTTCTCCATTAAGAGTTCCGTAATCCATCATATCTATTACTGCTACTTTAATTCCCTTTGGTTCATATTGTTCCTTCATTTCATCTGCCATATATTCAATTTGAGGCCCTAAAAGTAAAACTTCTGTTGGTTCCTCATATTCTTCAAATTTTGATTCTGACATAGCAACAATCTTTGCTTCTATTCCTTGTTTTTTTGCACTTTCTTGCATCCTGGCCATTAATATACTTGTTGACATACCTGCCGCACAAACTAAAGTTATATATCTCATTTCTTATTCCTCCTAAAAACTTATTATTGATTTAACTCATATTTCTATCTTGTTTCATATAAATAAACTGAATTTATTTTTTCTAATAATTACTTTCTAAATTCCTCATACATAGAAATCATTTCTTTAGCTAAATCTCTTACTGTCATAGCATTCATTAAATGATCTTGAGCATGCACCATAAGTAAACTTAGTCCTACTTCTTCTCCAGCTGCTTCTTTTTGAATTAAGCTAGTTTGAAAATTATGAGCTTTATTTAAAGCTTCGTTAGCTTCCTTTATTTTTTCCTTTGCAAATTCTATCTCACCTTTTCTTGCTGCTTTAATAGCTTCCATGGATTTACTTCTTGCATGCCCTCCATTAACTACTAATTCCATAACTACTTGATCCATTGATAATATATCCATTTCTTCACCTTCTATTTTAATTATTTGATTTGCATCTCAGTAATATATATAGCAATCTTCATGCCAACCTAAAGAATTAATACAGAATATTTATTAATTTCTTTAAACCTTGTATTTTAGCCTTCTTAACTTAATAAAAAAAGATCTTCAAAAAGTATTTATGTGCTTTACTTTTTGAAAACCTTTTAAAGCACATTATCAATGTGCTTTATTTTTTCTACTTTTCATTGTAAATAGATTCATAAGATAGCATATTTCATCATCTGAAATATAAATTGTGTACTTAGTATTTAATCTTGAACATTCCGTTTTTATTATTCTATACAATTCCGAATTTTCTTTTATGCATGAATCTATGTTGTTATATGCATCTATGACTCCATCACTACACAATCTATCTATCATTACTGCCATATGAAGAGTTATTCCTATAATTGCATTAGAAGTTAATTTTATATTTAGCAATTTAGTAACTGTTGTAGTAAACCTTTTTATATCATTAAGAACCGCTTTGCCTTCGATGTTCTTTAATTGATGTTCTAAGGTTTCTTCCATCTTTACATAAACTTTTTCTCTATTTATTAAATCCTGTATATTTTCTATGCAATTACCTTCAATGATATCTTCCAAATTATATTGTATATAATCACTTTCAAGTTCAAAAGGACTAACTAAACAAATTATTTCATATTTATTAGATAATTTATCTAATCGGCTATATATACTTTCTTTTCCTATAAAATTAACAGGAACAATTTCTAGAAAATCATTTTCAAACTTTAGATTTCTTTCTAGTAATACCTTCATGGCTTTGGCACTGCCTTCACCAGTAGTACATACAGTTATGATTGCTAATTTTCTTTCTTCAGGTGATTCTGGAATATAATCTAATACATTATTATCGTATAAATTATTTACCTCCAGGGTATCCCTATATATTTCATCTAAAGTATATCCAATTATAGCTTTTCTAGTAGCTTCAATGCAATGTAAAGTGCTTACCAAGGGAATCGTCCTTGTTTTTATTTTAAATTCTACTTCTATTTCTTTGCCAAAGGTAACCAAGGATCCCATATCAACTAAGAATAAAACATCCGAGGTAATTTTATTTTCTCTAATATAATCCTTAGTTCTTTCTAATATAACTTGTGGTTTTTCCTCTATTGGTGCATTTATTCCTTTTGCATATTGCGTCCCTAAAAGTCCATTTACCGCATTGGCCATGCAAGTAGCTGTTCCTTCTCCATGAGCAATAATTATTACATTTACATTATCACGTTTATTTTTTATCCTTTCACTATTGTAAATTAAAAACATAGTTAAAAATCCTGCTTCATCAATAGGAACTTCTCTGTCTATTGCTTCTTCTATTATCTTTAAAGCTTCTAGTGCAATATTAAATTCTTTACTATATTCTTTTCTTATTTTATTTAGCTTTGGATTTTCAATCTTTTTGTTTCTTTTAATTCGATCTATGGAATTACTTATATGAACTGCTAAGCCATAGTATATCTGCTTATCAAGTTCTCTTTTTAATTCTGTTTCACAAAAATTTACAACTTTTTGTATTACACTCATAATATATGGTTCAATGATGTTTTCGAAATTTGCAGTATCAGCTTTATTATGGAACTTAATCATATAATTTTTAAAATACTCTTCTATATCACTTTCCATTTCTTCTTCAAATTCTTTACCTTCAATTCCTTTTGCTTTAAGTTCCTTGGTTTTAGCATCTAACATTTCATAAATATTTTGATTTTGCTCATTTTCTTCAAAAATCATTTGCTTTTCATTTTTGTCAAAAACACAATATCTATTATTTATATCAATTAATTTATTCCATAATTGTCTATGCTCGACTTCCTTATATAACCCTTCTCTTATATAAGGTTGCAATTCTAAACTGCTAATCCTTATATCTTCCTTTCTATTTGAAAGAAAATCTGCATAGGCTTTAGCACAAGTTAACTGTATATCAGATTTTAACTGCCCTATATTATTTGGACAATCATAAGATAAAAAAGCTTTTAAGGAATTTACTGATACCTTAATACTCTTTCCTAAGCGTCCAGATTCTTCAATCATGAATTGTTTTATAAGATTAAATCTTTCTTCCATCCCTCTATTTCTCAAAGGTGGTATAGTTATTACCATCGGAATTCTTCTTGTAAAGGTTTGAAGTAAATTCATGTTTGGGTCTTCAGTTGTAGCCGTTATTATAAGAACCTTTGCACTTCTTTCACTATCAGTTTCTCCAAGTCTTCTATATACACCTCTATCCATAAAGGTAAAAAACATTTCCTGTCCCTCTGCTGTTAGTCTATGAACTTCATCTAAAAATAAAATTCCCCCATCAGCTTTTTCTAAAAGACCTTGCTTATCAGAATCAGCACCTGTATATGCACCTTTTTTCACTCCAAATAATTGTCCAAGCAGCAATTGAGGATTATTAGCATAATCAGCACAATTAAATGTTATAAAAGGACTATCTTTAGGTTTTATTTTCATTTCAACTGCATACTTATATATCAATCCAGCAAAAGTTGACTTCCCAACACCTGTTTCTCCAAGGAGTAACATATTCATTCCATTAGGGGGGTATAGTATTGCAGCTTTTGCTTGCTCAATTGCCGTATATAAACTTGGATTAGATTCTGCAAATCTATTTATCATTGACACTTCAGATTTATCAATTTCTTTATCTATAAAAATAAATAGTGTTGGTTTTCCCTTTATCTTTTTTACTTTCCCTTCGCTTACTAACTTATTTAAATCAGTACTGACATTTCCTCTAGTAAGATTTAACTCCTCTGCAATTTCAGTTGCTGAAAACCCTTTCGCATCTGTACTCGTTTTCTCTTTAAGCTTCATAAGAATTAATTCAATCCTCTTCATAAATCACTCCTCTTTCTTATCTCCACTCTTATATAACCTTAAATATTATTTTTTATGCGTACACAATATAAAATTTTAATATTTAAATATTAACACATACTAATATTCTGACTTATACTAAAAGCTATGTTCAGTTAATGATTCTTAAAATTTTCAACAAAAATTGTTGCAAATTATTACTTTAAATTTAAGTATATCATAATAGCATTAGTAAAAAAATATATGCATTCGCCTCTTATTCAGCCTTTAACTTATAAAAACAAGAAAATGCTAAGCATCAATATTTTCAACTAATGCATAGCACTTTCTTTAATTAATATTTTTTCTCTATTTACATCTCTTAATAAAATTACTTTTACTTAATATTATTGGAGTTACAGGTTCACCATAAAAATCTTCTGCCTCTCCAATTACTTTGCATTCGAATTTCATTAACATATTTAGAGTTGCATCTCTTGCTTCAATGTAAATTTCGTCAGTATAAGAATTAAAAATTTCTTTTAATGAAGCTATAGCAAGCTTCTGACCAATTCCCATACCTCTCAATCTTTTATCAACAGCAAATCTTCCCCAATGCCATTTATCCTTTTCTTTCCATGCTGATACTACTCCAATAATATCTTCTCCTACTCTTGCACACCACCAAATTGGTTTTAAATACTCACTCACTGGAACCAATTCTGCTGGAATGCTTTGCTCATTAGTAAATACTTCTGTTGCTAATTCAATTGCTTCTTTTATATAATTTTCAGAAATTCTTTCTATTAATATTCTAGAATCATTCTTCTTGAGATTGTTTTTTAATGCAAGAACGCGAAATAATCTAAATGCTCCCACAATATTTTCTGTATCCTCACTATCCCCTAAATTTAAAATTTCATTAATAAATTTATTTGCTTCATGGTCTCCACTATTTATAGCCTCAATACCTAATGGAAGAATACAAATATCTTTCATTCTTTTATCAGCTTCTGATTTCTTCAGCTCCAAATAATTTTTAGCCTCCAAATTATTAAGTATCCTGCTTAACGAAGCCTTATCAATACCTAAATTTATTAGCAATTCATTAAAAGGAGTTTTTCCATTTTGTTTTATGTAATTTAATATATGAGCTTGAGCCAGTGTTAATTCAGAATTTAGGCAATTGTGATTAAGCAGCCCTAATTCTCTCACAATTAATCTTACCTCTTTTCTAATTATCTCTTCGTTTCTCATATTCGCCTCCAAATTAATTGATATTATCAACAATTATAACTCACTTTCGTTTTTATTACAAGTTGACTTCATAAATCAATTTATAATTTACAGAGCTTTTATGACTATTACAGGAAAGAAATAACGTGCTACATTATTCTGAATTCTTATGCTAAAAATATGGCATAATTATGATTCCATTAAGAGCAATAAGCTTAATGATGAATATTATTTATTCTAAGATAAGCTGCTTTAATTTATTCTTTGTTTCATCATCTATAGGCATTTGAATGGTGATACTTGCTCCCTCTATTTCTGTGGACCTAAATGAAATATAACTTAGGTATAAATCCCCTACTAAAGGATGATGCAAAAGTTTTTGACCTTCTGGTGTTCCCATAATACCTTGATTATTCCACCATTTATTGAATAGAGGATCTTCTTCATTTAATTCATTTATAATTGCATTTATTGTATTATCATTCTCATAATAGCCGTAATTTGCTCTCAATTGTTCAACACGTAATTTAGAATGTCCTTCCCAATTATCTAACAGTTCTTTTAGATAATCATCATTAAAAGCTCTCCAAACCGAGTTTCTTTCTTTTTCATCCATTTCTTCATAATTACCATAAACTTTTAGTGCCGCCATATTCCATCCAATCATTGTTAATTTACTATCAGTAACATAAGCTATGCTTGGATTTTGATTGTCTAAGAATTTTTGTAATGTATTAGAAATAGTAACAGCTGCAAAGTCTTCTACAGGTAATTTCTTATCTGATAAATTAAATAAATATCTTTTTTCTTCATTATTTAATTGCAAAACCCTACTCAAGGAAAGCAACACATCTATTGATGGATTAACATCTTGTCCTTGTTCAATACGCACATACCAGTCAATACTTACTCCGGCTAAATCAGCTACTTCCTCTCTCTTTAATCCTTTCACCCTTCTTTTTTTATCAAATTTGAGTCCAAATTGTTCTGGTCTTAATGTGGATCTTTTCTTTTTTAAAAATAATCCAAGTTCTTTGTTTTTAGATATCATTATTACCGCCCCATCTCTATTCATATAAACTTTATTATTATATATGTTGTAATTCACAATGCACATTTTACAATTGCGGCTAAAATTCTTGCAATACTTTTAGAATTATGATTAAGGTCTGCTAAACATAGTATTATTAATCATATGATAACTTAGCTTCTATTTAAAATAATACTTTCATTATACACTATCTTCATAAGCTATAGAGAGGAAGATGTAAAAATGAATAGAGCTTTAAAAAACAAAAATTTTTCAAACAAACTATTATTAATTTTATCAATTATTTGTGCAATTATAGTAGCTAATTTGTACTACGATCAAGTTTTATTGACCAATATTTCCAATGATTTTTTTATACCTGCTTCATCATCTGGTAAGCTTGTAACAGCTATACAGATAGGCTATACAATGGGATTGTTGTTCATTGTTCCACTAGGAGACAGGTATAGTAGAAAACTATTAATCATTTTAAGTATTATTTGTTCAGCTATATTATTATATTTAATGACTTTAGTCTCTACCTTTAATTTAATAGTAATTATAGGCTTTTTTATGGGGATTTCAAGTGTTTCAGCACAGCTTATAATCCCATTTGTTTCTTCAAATATTTCGTCAGAAAAACGTGGTATAATTGTTGGTCACTTATTAACTGGAGTATTTCTTGGAGTTTTACTCGGTAGAGTTCTAGGTGGAGTTGTTGGCCAACTAATTGGCTGGAGAGGAGTTCATGAATTTGCAGCAATAGTTTTATTAATTTTTGCAGTATACTTATTTTATTCTCTCCCAAATGATAATGTAAAAAAGGAAAGTTCATATAAAAATATCATACTATCTTTACCTCCATTATTAAAAAAAGAAAAAGTATTAAGAGAAACAATAGTTTTTGGTGCTGCTGCCTTTTGTGCCTTTAATATTTTTTGGGTTTCATTATCCTTTATTTTAGAAGGTTCTCCTTATAGTTATGGAAGTGCAATAGTTGGACTCTTTGGCTTTTTAGGTATAGCAGGTGCGTTAGCCGCTGGATTTTCGGGAAAACTTACAAATAGTAAAAAAGTAAGCTTATGGAACCTTTTTGCTTTAGCTATAATGTTTGTTTCTTTTTTAATCTTAGGTGTAGGCTGGTCCAAACTTATAATTATAATTCTCGTAACCTTTACTTTAGATGTTGGTTCAAGAATGAACATGTCTCTAAATCAAGGAAGGATTTATAAGCTTAGTCTTCAAAATCATAGCAGATTAAATTCCCTTTACATGGTTGGGTATTACTTAGGTGGGTCCCTTGGATCATGGATAAGTACCTCTGTATATCATTCATTTGGTGTTATTGGAATCACAATTGCAAGTTGCAGTGTACTTTTGATAGCATGTGTTTATTATTTAATCACTAATGGTCTCTTAAATAGAGAAAATAATGCTAAATCCTCAAGTGCATTTACCACTGAAAATCAACCAACTCATCAGTAATTTGTGAAATTCTTCAAAATATAATACAAAAATAACAAGCTCATATTCCTAAATAATTATTTACTGCTAATAATGATAATACTGCTGTGATTATTTATCCTATGATAATTTATCATCTATTTAAAAGAATTCTTTAATTGTATAATGTATTAAAAAGAATTTACTTTCATTAATTTTATATTGTTAAGCATATTATAGATATCCAACTTTAAATTTAGACTTGTGTGATAGCTTACCGAAATCATAAATATTTTGATTCCGAAAAGCTATGAAAATGAGCTGTTAAAGGTTCTAATCAGCAGGTTGTATCCACTTTAGCATGCTCCAACTTTCAGTTTGACAAGCTAAAGTGGAACAACCTACAGCTAAGAACCTTTAACAGCTCATTTTCAAATGTTTTCTCCACAAATATATTTATGATTTCTAGTGAAGATATAAACTTAAAATTTTAGAAGCTTTATAAATATGTTCATCTAATAAATTGAATTCTTAAATTGGAAATCTATATATATCTTTAATACGATAATACTATTAAATAAATCTTATTACTTAAAGGAATATGTTTAAAGTAAAGGAGAAGATAAAAATGAATTTGATAACTGTAAATCAAGATAAATGTATTAAATGTGGTTTGTGCGTAAATGAGTGCCCAGAATATATATTAGAACTTAGTGAAAATGGACCTAAAGAAATTTGCGGCGAGGAGTGTATTTCTTGTGGTCATTGTGTAGCGATATGTCCAAGGGAAGCAGTTGATAATATAAAAACACCATTAGCCAATCAAACCAGCTCAAAAAAATTTCAAAAACTAAGTCCTGAGGAGGCTGAAAACTTCATTCGTTCAAGGCGTTCAATCCGCTCATATAAAGAGACTCCTGTCCCAAGAGAAAAATTAATAGATCTTGTGAATATTGCACATTTTGCTCCTAGTGGACATAATCTTCAAGGAATATCTTATACTATAATTGATGATAGAAAGATACTTGATAAAGCTGTTAAAATTGTCATCGAAGAATTTGAAAAGGATAATGTATCAAGTGAATTTACAAAGCCATACCGTGAAAAAGGAATTGATACAATTTTGCGTGGAGCATCCAGCCTTGTCCTAGCAACTGCTAATTCAAACTTTCCACGAGGAAGAGAAAATTCAATTCTTTCATTAACATATTTGGAGCTATATGCGCCAACACTAGGCTTAGGAACATGCTGGGCTGGAATGTTTGAAATAATTGCTATGAAAGATAATTCTCCATTACTTAAATTATTTAACATCCCTGAAAATAAGAAAATTACTGGTGCTATTATGGTGGGATATCCTAAATATACTTATCCAAGATTATTTGATAAAAATCCATTAGAGTTTACTTTTGTAAATTAGCATTGCTCTATAAAATCAAGATAAATATTTGAATATTTTACATTAAAACAACCCACTAAAATCTACTATCTATTTTAGTGGGTTTCATGGTAGAAAGAAAAATGCAAGACAAAATACTCTTTATTGCATAAGTTCAACTAAATTCAACTGTGAATATAAAACTCTATCTGAAAAGTTTTACTTTATAAACAT
This sequence comes from Clostridium sp. YIM B02569, assembly GCF_022320765.1. Taxonomy (NCBI): domain Bacteria; kingdom Bacillati; phylum Bacillota; class Clostridia; order Eubacteriales; family Clostridiaceae; genus Clostridium; species Clostridium sp. YIM B02569. The sequence goes on from NZ_JAKJJX010000010.1 coordinate 79,479, forward strand.
GATGACTTCTTTAGTCGATCAGCTCTTCTTCTTAAATGTAGATTTCAGTGCTCGTTTTACTACATCAACAAAACTTAATGAATAAACCATATGATTTGGATCAACATAATTTCGAACAGTACGAAGCACTTTCTTTGCTTCTTTAGAAGAAAAAGTATATGTTCCATTTTTCTTCGTTCGAATTGCATATCGTGGAATCCATTTTCCCTTAAATAATACAGATGCAATCACATAGTCAACTTCTTCCCAAGGAATTTGAATAAATTTACGATAATCACGAGAATTATAGAACTCAAAACCTTTGTCACCTATCATAATCTTGCCATAATCTGCAACACCAGCAAAAGATGTTCCATCAATTGCTAGATCCACCTTTGTATTGAGTGACTCAACCATCCTATCTACCTCTTTTCTACTTATATACACATTTATTTTTATTATATATTCTTTACATGCTTTTATCAATTATTCCAAAGTCTATTAAAAGTAACACGATTAATATTGTTAACAAAAGCCCAGGCTAAAAAGCCTAGGCTAAGTAAAAAAGTACTACATTAAACCGATCAAGTGGAAAACAATACCAATTATGAACAATCCAAGAATTATAAGAATTGGAGATACTTTCCTCTTAAGTAACCACATACAAAGAAGTGTAATTAATAATCCTACAAATCCAGGGATTAATGAATCTAAGTTATTTTGTAATGTTGTAATCTTAGTATCAGTTAATGACATACCTGATGCTTGTTGTAATAGAGCTTGCTTAACACCTTCTGCTCCAGCAGGAAGTTTGCTCCAATCAATAAATGCACCATCACTTAATTTAACAGATGATACTACTGGTGCAAATTTAACAGATACCCATCTGTTAACTAACGATCCTAAGATGAACATACCAAGGATAGATGCTCCTTTTGTAATATCTTGTAGCATATTACCTGATAAATCTTCACTAATACGAGATCCTGCTTTGTAACCAAACTCTTGTGTATACCACATAAATGCCATACGGATGATATTCCAAGCGAAGAAGAAGATAATTGGTCCAAGGATGTTACCACCTAGAGCAAGTGAAGCAGCTAATGCTCCTAAAATTGGTCTTACAGTGAACCAGAAAACTGGATCTCCGATACCTGCTAAAGGTCCCATCATACCAATCTTAACACCTTGAATAGTTACATCGTCGATTGGTGCACCATTTGCACGTTCTTCTTCTAAAGCTAATGTTACACCAACAACTGGTGAAGCTACATATGGGTGAGTGTTAAAGAACTCTAAGTGACGTTCTAATGCTGCAGCTCTCTCTTCTTTAGTCTTATATAATTTTCTGATTGCTGGAATCATTGCAAATGCCCAACCACCATTTTGCATTCTTTCATAGTTCCAAGAACCTTGAAGGAAAAATGAACGGAACCAAACAGAAATACGGTCTCTTTTTGTTAATTTTAATTCTTTTGACATTTTCGTTTCCTCTCCCTTCTTAGTATCTATCTATTAGATCCCCTAAAGGATCACCAGTATTTGAACTTCCACCATTACCTGAGCCACCTTGTTTGCTAAGTGCTAAGTAAAGAAGTGCTAAAGCTACACCTATTGCACCAAGTCCGATAAGTGTAATTTGTGAAACAGTTGCTAATACAAAACCAATTGCGAAGAATGGCCATACTTCTTTTGTAGCCATCATGTTGATTACCATTGCATAACCAACAGCTACAACCATTCCACCACCAATTGCTAAACCACCAGTTAACCAAGTAGGCATAGCAGCAAGTAATGAACTAATAGGACCTGCACCGATTGCTAATACTAGTGCTGCTGGAATCGCAATACGTATACCTTGTAGACAAATAGCAGCGATTTGCCACATATCAATAGCTCTAAGATTTCCTTCTTTAGCAGCAGCATCCATAAAATGTACGAACGCTGTAGCAAGTGTACGACAAATAATTGTTAATAATAATCCTGCAACTGCTAAAGGAACAGCAATAGCGATTGCTGAAGCAACTCCTGCTTCACCTTGACCTCCAAGAACTAAAATAATTGCAGATGCAACAGCGGCTAATGCTGCATCAGGTGCTACAGCAGCACCAATATTTGCCCAACCTAAGGCTATCATTTGAAGAGTACCACCTAAGATTAAGCATGGTAGTAAATTACCTGTAACCAAGCCAATTAATGTACAAGCAATTATCGGTTGGTGAAATTGGAATTCATCTAAGATACCTTCTACACCAGCTAAAAATGCTATTAAAATGACTAATATAATTTGAACTATATTTAAAGTCATGGTTATTAATCCTCCTTTTTCTCTAAATAATTAGATTATTTTAATTTTTTTAATTCTTCTTGTGCTTTTTTAAGTATTTCGTCCATATTTGCTTTTGAATCATTTGGTACTTTACGCACATCAAAAGTAAGTCCAGCTTGTTTAAGCTTATTGAATATATCAATATCTTCTTGATTGAAAGCTAAAACTTTGCTTGGTTGAACCTTACCTGGAGAATGAGCCATTGAACCAACATTGATTATCTTTAGCGGTATTCCGCCTTCTACAGCTCTAAGCACATCTTTTGGATTTTCAAAAAGAAGCATTGCACGTTGGCCTCCAAAATGCTTATCATCTTTTGCAAGTTTAATCATATGATCAACTGGAACAACATGAGCCTTAACCCCCGGAGGAGAAGCTTGCGTAATCAAATTCTTACGAAGAGTATCTCTAGCTACATCATCTGACACGACAATAATTCGTGTAGGATTTACAGTTTTTGTCCAAGCAGTTGCTACTTGACCATGAAGTAAACGAGAGTCGATACGAGCTAAAACGTATTCAAACGATCCAGGTACACCTGCATTAGATTGCCCTGCTCCAGCTCCTGAAGCATTACCAGTATCTGCTGGTTCTAACTCCTCGGGTTTAACTTTAACTCCTTCTTTACCTGCATTTAAGATATAAGCTGCAATTTCATGAGCAGATTCCATTGAAAGACGTGCACCATAAGTTTCAATCAGCATTGGTAAATTCAAACCAGCTACGATTGCCCATTTGTCTTTATGTTCTTCAAATAGCATATTCGCTTGGTTGAATGGTGTACCACCCCAAAGATCAACTAAGAATAAAACCTCATCTTGGTTGTCAAAGGATGCGATTGCATCTTTCATTTTTGCTCTAAGATCATCAGGTCCTTCGCTAGGCATCAACGTAACAGCTTTTACGTTTTCTTGTTCTCCGAAAATCATCGCACCAGATTGCATGATGCCTTTAGCAAATTCTCCGTGACTAGCAAGAATAATTCCTACCATTTTTATACCTCCTATTTTTTATTTGTTACAAAAACAAAAGGCATAAGCATTTGGAAATAAAACAATAGTATATATTCGTATATCGTCACAATATTTGTACACCAAAATTAAATCATAAAAAAATATGATAATACCCTATAAAAACTGTACAAAATATGTGTTTTTAACGAATAAATATTACTTCATTTTACTTCTCTATGCTTATGCCTGATCGAATCAGTAACATGCTAGATATTATTATTATTTCATTATAGTCTACTAAAAGCCCTTTCTAGGCACCCCTCTCTAGACTACGTTTTCATAATAGCACTTTTTTTTTCATTGTGCAAGATATTTTTTTAATTTTTTTAACTGGTATTTACACCAAAATTTTAACATTATTATAAAAAAAGTAAATTCCAATAGCATTTCATAATATGGTTATATAAAAACTATATTATCAGAGTTCTAATACTTAGTCGGTAAATATTAGAAATAAATTAATATATTTTTCTACCTTTTTCATCCTGTATTCCAGACATTCTATAGAAATATGTATTAACTTGGTCTCTCCAATCTCTAGCGCTATCTAGTTGTATATTAAGTCGTTCAAGAACTTGCTCATATACCTTTTCATCTATGATATCTTTTAATTCATTCCACTTATGGATAAAATTCTCTACTATTTCAAAGCCCTCAAAATGTGTATCATAGATATGCTGAATTACTGTTTTTCCTGATTTCAATACCTTAGTATAAGGTACATGATGGAAAAATAATAATAATTCATCCGGGCAGCTTTCTAAATTATTATATTTACTCTTAATAGGTTCATTATATTGTTCTGAATAACCTGTTCCTTTTTCAATGGTACGATCAATTCCAACGCCTTTACAGTCTGCTCTATGATATGTACCCCAAGGCGAAAATTCATATCCATCTACATCTGGTCCGTAGTGATGTCCTGGCGATACCATCCAACCTATTCCAAGAGGTGATGTATACTTTTCATATGCTTCCCAGGAATTCATTAATATATCTTTTACGTTTTTCATAACTACTGGATTATTGCCAAGAGTTAGAGTTATCCACTCTTCTGCAATCGCCTCACTAATAATATCACTATTCCAAGCAAGACGCCCATATCCATAAAGATTAGCTTGAGCTAAGAAGTGACCAGTCCAGTTTTCATCGTTTCCTACATTAACTATTGCATTAATTCCACTGATTCTCTTAGCAACATTGCTTCCAATATTACCATTTGCGTAAGTTTGAGTATTTAAAACCTCTTTCCACATAGGAATTAAATAGCATACATGCTTTTGTTGTCCTGTGTATTCCTGAGTTATTTGAAGTTCCAATAATTTATTAGTTTTATCCATTGTCCCAAATAATGGTGATACTGGTTCCCTAACTTGGAAATCCAATGGACCATTCTTAATTTGTAAATATACATTATCTAAAAATTGTCCATCTAATGGGTTAAAACAATCATAAGCTGCCTTGGCTCTATCTATTGAATGATCTCGCCAATCCTGCTTGCAGTTGTATACAAAGCATCTCCATATTAATATTCCTCCATATGGTACAAGTGCTTCTCCAAGCATATTAGCTCCATCTGCATGGTTACGTCCATAAGTAAATGGCCCTGGTCTTCCCTCTGAATCAGCTTTTACCATGAAACCTCCCAAATTAGGAATCACTTTATACATATATTGAACTTTTTTATTCCACCATTCTTTTACCCTTTCATCTAATGGATCAGAAGTATCTAAATCCTTCAATGTAATTGGAGCAGCAAAATTTATACTCAAATAAGTTTTAATTCCCCATTTATCAAATATATCACTAATATTTTTCACAATATCAATTTTACTATCCATTAAGTGAGTCTCTGCTTCATGAACATTAGTGTTATTTATGATTACTCCATTAATTCCAATAGAGGAAAGCATTCTTGCATAATCATTAACCCTATCTAAATCAGAAGCTACCTTATAGTCATCATTAAACGCTTTTCTTAAGGCCGGTCTAGTTGCTGTTATGCCACCAATTTCATCCATAACCTCCTTCATAATATCTTTGTTCCTGCAGCTTTCGAACAAAACAGAAGCACCAGCAAAGCCACGTTCAATAGTTCCATCTCCATTATCCCAATGATTTATTAATCTAAGATCTTTCTCGGGATTATCTACTATTTCAATTCCTTCAAGCTGCTTATTTTGTTCAAGTAAACGCAATAAAGCAAACACTCCATAAAGAATACCATTATCATTCTTAGCAGAAATACTTATACATTCATTTTTTCCATTAATAATCTCATGTTTTATCTTATATCCATCATTAACTAAACTTTCATCTTGATTTTTCTCCAATTTAATATAGCTAATATCTTTAATGTCTTTTTCATTTTCGTAAATTGCTTGAGTCTTTTTACTATCACAAATTTCTTTAAATACCCTTCCTAATTCAGATACTGCCGAATCTATAATTTCGCTTTTACAGGAAACCAAGACATTTTCAAGATATTCTTTATACTTACTGTTTTTAATATTACTGTAGCTTAGCCAACAAGAATATAATTTACTTTTTTTATCTATCATCTTAACTACCTCCACATTTTCAGTATACTACTAGTTATTAATTGTTTTTAGATAGTTTTGTAATTGACTTCTGTAAGCTTTCCAATATTCCATTTAAATATGCTACTCCAAGAGCTCTATCATAAAGTCCATATCCTGGCATAGCTACTTCTCTCCAAATCATGCGACCATGATCTGGTCTTACAATTCCTTTAAACCCTATTTCATATAAGGCTTTCATAACTTCATACATATCTAAAGATCCATCAGAGGATAGATGTGCAGCTTCATCAAATTTTCCTGGAGCATAGTGTTTAATATTTCTAACATGAGCAAAATGAATTTTTCCCTTTAATGCTCTTATAATATCTGGAATATCATTATTCATATTTGATCCTAAAGATCCAGTACATAAGGTAACTCCATTACATGGACTATCTACCATAGTTACTAGTCTTAATAAGTTTTCTTTACATGTCATAATTCTTGGTAATCCAAATACTGGCCATGCTGGATCATCTGGATGTATTGCCATCTTTATATTGTACTTCTCACACGTTGGCATGATTGCCTCTAAGAAGTATTTTAAATTACTAAATAATTTCTCATTATCCACATCTTTATACATTTCAAATAATTCTTTAATTCTAGCCATACGCTCAGGCTCCCAGCCTGGAAGCATAAAGCCATTAGATTTTGAATCCATTGAAGATAATAAATTCTCAGGATTAATTTTGTCAACAAGTTCTTGGTCATAAGATAACACTGTTGAACCGTCAGGTCTTACTTTAGCAAGGTCAGATCTAGTCCAATCAAATACTGGCATAAAATTATAACAAACAACATCTATGCCTTCTTGCCCTAATCTCTCTAAAGTAGTAATATAATTAGCTATATATTTATCTCTATCTGGTGTACCTACTTTAATCGAATCATGTATATTAACACTTTCTATACCTGCTATTCTAAGACCAGCCGCCTCTACTTCAGCTTTCATGGCTTTAATTCTCTCATGAGGCCAAACCTCTCCTGGCATTGTATCGTATAAAGTTGTTACAACACCTGTAACTCCAGGAATTTGTCTAATTTGTTCCAGTGTTACTGAATCTGCTTCTTTTCCAAACCATCTTAATGTCATTTCCATATATTTCTCACCTTTTCTTTGTTTATTTTTGTATGTTAAATCCAATATTAAACATCTCTATTACTTCTTATTTATTCTCAAATCTAAATTTATTAAATATCCTGTTAACCGAAATAATTCAATCGTTTAGTAATTTAATTAATTAGAACTCATATGAATTATAAACTCTTTCTATTCGAAACATTTATCCCAATAACATCCTGCAAGACCATCTATAATGGATCCGCTTGCCCATGGCATTAGGCAAAACCACGTACTAGCAAGTGAGCCGTCACTATATTTTTCTGATACTAACCCTTCACAATGGCAGAATCTCTCAGACATCCAGCCTTTTTTCCCATAATCATATTCTTTATCATATGTGTTATAGGTCTGGCATCCCCAGCCTATTACATCCATCATACGTTTTCTTACATATTCATCTTCATTATTCTCCACAAAATATAACAATTCATCTACAAGATTACTCGACATTGGATGGATATGAGGATTAGCAATGGATGTCACACTTCCTCCACAGCTGGACCATCCAATTCTACTAAGTGGTTCTATTTTGACAGGAGAATTATAGCAGAACTTAAAAGAAAACTCATAGCATATTGCATCTCGCATGTGTTCTAAATATTCATTTTCGCCAGTTAATGTATGTAGGAATTTAACTGCTTTTATGTATGCTAAAATCCCCTCAGAATCAGTTGCCTTATCTGTATCAAGCGGTGCTCCATAACATTCCATACGCTTAATGTATTTCTCATAATAATGCTTTTCACTTTTCCTTAAGCTATCTATATGTGATTTGTCTCCTGTAATATAGCAATAATATCCCAATGCGGCCATACACCATGTGCCACCAAACGAATCGTATTCAATACCAGCTCCAGTTTTCTCTGATAAAATAAAAGGATATTCTTCATCAGTATTTTTTGTCTTTTCAACTTTCATAAGAACTTCTTTTACAAATGACATCCAATCCTCATGAAGGCAGTTTTTAAGTCTCTTTTCATAATCATAAGCCTTAAGAATATAAAATAGTGACTGCCCTATTAAGTAGGAACTATGTCCTAGTGTATGCATACCATCGAACCACCATCCATTAACTGACCATTTTCCATCACTATAAGCCTCATAAGGTAACCCATTAGCAGGGTTTAGGGAATTTTTAATAATATTTTCTATGCAGGATAGTGCCTGCTGACGCATACACTCATCCCCAAGCCGCAAAGCTGCCATTAACATAGGTGTTGCTACTGATAATCCATTAGTCCAAGTAATCGATATAATTTTGTTATATCTGTATCCTCCAGTATCCTTATCTTCAAAAACCTGACCAGAATAACTTAATTCTTCTGGAAGCCATGCATCTTGATAAACAGCACGGGCCAAATCAGCAACTGTCGTTCTTATATCACTGGAATTTCTTGGGTTCTGATGATAATGATAATATACCTCTTCAACCACAGCATTAACATCCAGCATTGTTTTAGAGTCAAATTCGTATAAATCCAATGTGAATTCAACAGTCTCTCCTGGCTCCAATTCAAAACAATTATCACTTAGTGTTGCTCTTTCTCTAACGTCATGTGATTTTATAAATAGCCATGGTGCATTTTCATAACCCAATGTATAGCCTACAGTTCCTTTAGATAGCGAACATGTATATCCTGCATATTGATAAAATTCACCTTCAACTTCGGGTTTCCATTGCTGTTTCATTCCACTTTTACTTATGAAATATGGGCTTGCGCTAAATCCGTATATTTTATCACTGTCATATACCAAGGCTACTGGATGGGATAACCTGTCGCCTCTTACCATCCACCAAGGTGAGGATGGGCGCTTCGTCTCCTCTCTAAGTCTTGGAAACTCATTAGGAACATTCTGTGGACACTCACCACGATTTCTACCATACATAAATGCTGGCATGAAATAGCGTGGATTTACTTTATTGAATGGCAATTCAATATGAATAACTCCATACCACTTTGCATTATTTTCGTTATTAATCAATACTTTTGCATGAAATGGGTTCTTTATCCCCCCATTTCCGCCTAATATCTCTACAGAAGCATTTAATCCCTGTTCATGCAATGTGAGATAATCAGTATTCTCTTGTTCCTTACTTCTTGCCGTCATGATAAATTCCATGTTAATTAACCTCCAATCATTATTCATATGACTGCGTTTTCGCCATTTATCATTTAATACGCTCTCCCATCATTCTTAGATATTCTCATATCTTTCACATCTCTAATCGTCGTTGTTATCTAAAAAATAGAAGCTTCATTCTTTTGGTATGTCCAAAATACAAAAGCATAGCTATCATAACTTAACTATGCTTTGGTCGCTAATAGCAATAATAACTTACCCCTTCATACCTGTTGTAGCAATTCCTTCTACAAAATGTTTCTGAGCAAAGAAGAATATTAGTATACAAGGTAATATACTTACTAGTGCCATAGCCATTATCTGATTCCAGTTAACTGAAGCTGATGCATCAAGAGATACCCTAAGTGCTAAAGGCAACGTTAACTTGTTAACACTATTAATATAAACTAAGGAATTGAAGAAATCATTCCATGTCCACATAAATTGAAATATTCCTGCTGAAAATAATGCTGGTTTACTTAGAGGCAACATAATCCTTAAAAAAATTGTAAAGGAATTACAGCCATCAATTGTTGCCGCTTCATCCAATTCTCTCGGAACACCTCTAAAAAACTGAACTAACATAAAGATAAAAAATGGATATCCGGCAAAAATTGCAGGTACAATAAAAGGATTATAACTATCAATCCAGCCTAAATCTCTAAATAGCATATATTTAGGAATAATAACAACAGCATTTGGTAGCATCAGTGTAGATATCATAAGAGCAAATAATATCTTTTTAAATGGAAACTTAAATCTTGCAAAACCGTAAGCTACCACAGCACTTGAAATTACCGTAAATAATACAGTTGGTATAACAAGTTTTATTGTATTAAGGAAAAATGTACTATATCCATATTGTCCACTTCCCTTCCATCCTTGTATATATGAATCCCATGTAAATGCTTTAGGAAGTAATGATGCCGAACCAAATAATTCATCATTACTTTTAAATGAAGCAAAGAAAAGCCATACAACTGGATAAATCATGATTATTCCGACTACTACTAAAATTACATATCTTAGAATTGTGCTCCTTGACTTTTTATTCATTAAAACTCGCCTCCATCATCGTAATAAACCCATTTCTTTGAAGATTTAAATATTATAAGCGTGAAAACTAATATTATTAAAAATAGAATCCAAGATAAGGCAGATGCATATCCCATTTTAAAATATCTGAAAGCTTCTAAATACAACTTCATTCCATATAAATAAGTTGATTGCATAGGACCTCCACCTGTTATTACAAAAGCGGATGTGAACTCTTGGAAAGCTCCAACTAATTGCATAATAACGTTAAAAAATACTATTGGTGTTAGCATTGGTATAGTAATTGTAAAGAACATTCTAATTTTTGATGCTCCATCCATTATTCCGGCTTCATATAGTTCTGCTGGTATCTGTTTTAAGCCCGCAAGAAACAACACCATAGATGAACCAAACTGCCAAACAGTAAGTATATCTATTGTGAATAATGCCAAACTAGGACTGCCAATCCAATCAAGAGGTGGTATTGAGAATACAGATAAAATCTGATTTATTGTACCTTCTTTCATAAACAAGAAACGCCATAATACAGATACTGCTACACTTCCCCCAAGTATGGATGGAATATAGTATATAGTCCTAAAAGCATTTATAAATTTTAATTTTGAGTTTAATATCATTGCAATCAGTAATGCAAACGCTAATTTTGCAGGAACTGATGTAAATACATATACAATTGTTACACTTAAGGATTTCCAAAACTCTGGATCCACTGTAAATATACGTATATAATTATCTAAACCAACAAATTTAGGGTTTCCACCTAAACTTAAATTAGTAAATGAATAATAAAATGATGAAACTAAAGGATATAGCTGAAAACCAAGAAAACCTAATAGCCATGGGGCTATGTATAATAATCCCGTGTATTTTTTCAATGTCTTACTTCTTTTATGGTGAAGACTACTTTTTAATTCTATTGCTGTACTTTGTTCCACGTAAAAACCTCCTACCTTTACTTTATATTAATCTCTTGCAATGCTAATTATTTACTAATAGATGAGCTCCAGCATAATATATTAATCCTTCATTAGAAACACCCAATAATCAATTTGGTTAATATCTATGCTGAAGCTTCTAATTACTACATTGCCATACATTGACTAATTAATTCTAGTTTGCAGCACTCTTTAATTCTTTTAGCTTACTTTCATAAAGTTTAATCATGTCATCTGCTGCTTGGTCAGGTGTAAACTTTTTATATGCAACATTTTCAATTTCAGTTAATAAAATATTTCTTAATTCTGAATTACTAGAAACACCATTGTATATTAGCCCTGGGTTTTTTGTTGCTTGCTCAACAGCTTTTACTGATAATGGATTTACTTTGTTTGCATCTAATGCAGCCTTTCTTGAAGCCTCTACAGGAGGTATAGATCTAACATCTCCTAAAATTTTAGCTGCTTCCTTATCGTTAAAGAAAAAGTTCATAAACTTTGCTGCTTCTTTTGCATTAGGAGATTTTTTATTAATACAAAGTAAAGTCGCAGGTCTTACTACTATTCCTGAATTCTTTGCATCTTTAGGTACTGGGAATAATGTAACATCAGCACTATCTCCTAAAGTACCAAGAAGTACACCCAAACCAGCTGCCCAATTAATAGTCCCACCAAACTGCTTATTTATCCATGCAGTATTTTGCTCTGGCTTAGATTTGAATGTAAAGCTTTGTTCTGCTGGTTGTACAATACCTTCATCAAATAGTTTCCTTTCAAGTTCAAATGCTTGAGTAAGTGTAGCTTTATCAAATCCCATTGTATAATCATCTTTTACCCATTGCTGACCAGTCTTTTGAATAACATATGGCATAATAATAAAATCTAAAAAGTTATTTTGTTCAGCATTCAATAAATAGTTATTACTATTTTGTGCATGAACTTTCTTGCCTTCTTCAATTAATTTGTCCCAATCTAAATCTTTAGTTATATCAGCATTAGCGTTTTTCATTATATCCTTGTTGTAGACTATAGTTAATGCATTTAACCCCATTGGTAGACCTTGAATTTTTCCATTAAGTGTACAATATCCATCTAAGAATTTTTTATCGAATCCACTCATGTCAATTATGTCTTTAAATTCATTTAAATCATAAAACATTTCTCCTTGTTTTGCATAATCATAAATCCAAGGGTTGTCTACTTGAATAAGATCTGGTGCAGTACCACCGCCTAACTGAGTTGATAACTTATCCTGATACCCATCAACTCCACCATATTCTGCTTCTATCTTTACATTAGGATTTTGTTTCATGTATAAATCTATTGCTTCTAAAGTTGCCTTATGGCGCGTATCACTTCCCCACCAAGAGAATCTTAGAGTTACCTGATCTCCTTTGCTACTATCTTTACCAGCATCTTTTGAAGCACCTCCACAACCTATAAACATAGATGTGGCTATTGAAAAAGCACATAAAATACTAATGATTTTTTTTCTATTTTTCATAAATATCCTCCTAATTTTATATAGTGCTAAATGCACCAGAGATTTCACTGTTATTGCTGCAGCTTTAATGTTATTCTATCATACATGTAATTATTTACATAAGTGACCTATTATTATAAATGGTATCGTTTTAACAGGACTTTTTTATAGTTCACTTAAAAAAAGTATCTTTATCTTATAAAATACATCATTTTCTTATAATCATAAATATATGCGCTATTTAAAATGTATTAAAAATAGAATACTCACCTTATAAATACAGTTCTATCATTTTAGCTGTTTCTATAAAGGCGAGTATATATTTATGATTTTTATACTTTAAATTTTGTAATATTACAATTTATCCTCTCTAAATACAATGGAAACATAGTCTGGAGTAACAAAAGGCTCTCCACCTTCAGAATACATAAATGCCTTATATGGATATGCTTCATTAAAATATGGTGTACTTTTAGAAACATTAATATTATTAGCACAATGGATTAAATTACTTAATAACTCTTTGCTATAGGGTTCACTAGAATGCGAGGTAAGAATAATATTAACCTCTAATTCGTTTAACTTTTTAAGGCTCTCAATATATTCACTCATTTTTCTACTTTCTTCTAGAAACATCCATACATGCTGCAATATTGTATCTCCAGAGAGCAACAGCTTGTTTTTCCTTTCAATTAATGAAATACACCCAGCTGTATGTCCTTTACAATAAATTACTTCAAGTTCATATCCCCCCACATCAAACACTTCTCCTTCTTTTACTGGAATAAAATCTATATTACAATCCCTATTTATATATTCTTCTTCCCTAAAATCTTTTGGAAGTCCTATATTTTTTTTATAATTCTCTACAGTCCATTTTCTCTTATCTGACAAAAGAATATGCTTCGCTAATGATATATCATCTTCATGAATATGTATTTCATCAAACTGATAGTTCCCTCCCATATGATCAAGATGCCCATGACTGTTGACTACAACAATAGGCAAATCAGTTACGGATTTAATTACTTGTTTTAAATCTCCAATTCCATAACCCGTATCAAATAGTAATGCCTTTTTATTTCCCACAATTAATGTACAGCATATATTATTGGGATCACTTATATGATATACCCCTTCTATTATTTTCTTAATATTATAATATTCATTATACATACCAAACACTCCTATGCTTAATATCACTTATTACTAGCTATAACTTAATTGCTCATTTTTTGCAAATAAAATTAAACTATGTATTTTCTCAATGTACATTAATGCTATTCTAGCACAAATGTAATTATTTACATAAGATATCTATCATTATAAATGGTATCTTTAAAACAGAACTTCCTAATGACTAATTAAAAAAGGTATCTTTTTCTTATAAAAAGTATCATCTTCTTATTATTAGCATCACTTTCTCATAGGTTTCAGTGCACTTGCTGTTTTGTATATGCAATTTTGGTTGTTATATGGTAAAATCTTAATGACTACTTAACCATATAATATAAGTCGTAGTCTTGCTTTGATAAAACATTAAATTTACAGTAATTATAACATTAGGCTCAATCATATGACTCTTTGAAAACATCTTGATAGGGGGAACATAATAATGTACAAACTACTTGTAGTCGATGATGAAAGTGAATCAAGAAACTTACTATGCAGCTATTTTCCATGGAATGATTTAGGTTTTGAAATTGTTGATCAATTAGAGAATGGAAAACTTGCCTTAGAGTACATTTTAAATACTCCTGTAAATGTAATCCTTTGCGATATAAAAATGCCGTTTTTAGATGGCATTGGCCTTGCAAAAGAGATATTTAATCGTAAGCTAAAAATAAAAGTTATCTTTCTAAGTGCATATAAGGACTTTGAATATGCACATAGCGCTCTAGTTTATGGAGTTAGTGATTATATTGTGAAGCCTTCAAAATACAATGAAATTTTTGAAGTTTTTTCTTCTTTAAAAAAAAGCTTGGACAGCGAATGTTCACCTAATGTAGATAAAGTTTTGGATGAGGATATAAATAATTTTAAAGACTCATCAAGTTATAACTCAAAAATTATATCATTTGTCAAAAATTATGTGAGTGAACACTATAAAGATGCAAGGCTTGAAGACATTGCTGAATCAGTTCACATGAATCCTAACTATCTAAGTCAATTTTTTAAGCAAAAAACTGGAGAGCGTTTTTCTAATTACTTAATAAGGGTGAAAATGAATCGCGCTGCTGAGTTACTAAATGATATAAGATATAAAACTTATGAAATTAGTGAAATGGTTGGCTATAGTAATACGAAAAATTTTACTAGAACTTTTAAAAACTATTATGGCAAGAGTCCCAAGGAATATAGAAATCAAAAAGATACTATTAATCCTAAGCCTTTTGAAAGGTGATGAATTTTTTGAATAAGAATTTTTTCAGAAAAAATTTGATTATATTTTTAATTCCTTTACTAATACCAACACTACTATTAGGCTCTTTGTCAATAGCTATTACCCAAGGATATATAAAAAACCAAATAGCTCAAAATAATACGGATCTTCTAAATCAAACAAAATCTAATATTGACCTGATTTTTAATGAAATCGATACCCTAAATATTCAATTTGATTATAATTCTAATATTGCTTTTACTTTAAAAAATGTTTTAAAAGAAAAAACAATATATTCATCAGATTTGATAAATACAGATAAAATTTGCTTCTTTCTGAATTCATTTGCTAATTCAAAACCTTACATTTATTCCATACATATTTACTATGAAAATGAAAATGGTAGGTTTTATACAACTAATAATGGTATAACAAATCTAAACAATTACTTTGATAGCTCTTGGTACAAGAACTATTTGAATCATCCATCAAATGAAAAATTATGGATAGAAACAAGGGATGTAAAGCAATATGACTTTGAAGAAAAAGAGACAAAACTTATAACAGTTTATAAAAGAATGGCTCTTAATAATGGTGTGATAGTTTTAAATATTAAAGCTGATTACATACAAGATTTACTAAATAAATCTGTTACTGCACCTGAACAAAAGATATTTATATTAGATGGAAACAATAGTGAAATTATCAGTAACAAAACTTCTAATAATATAAATAATTTTGATATTAATGAACTATTAAAATCGAATACTAATGTAGTTTACTCTACATCAGAAAATAAATTTTTAAGTAAAACAATTATTCATTCTGACAGATTTTCATGGAATTATATATCTATAATTCCAGAGGATGCTTTATATTATGTTTCTATAAGATTAGGTAAATATACTATTATATTATTATTAGTTTCATTTATTTTAGGATTAATTTTAACCTTTTATCTTACTAGAAAAAATTACAAACAAATTTCGAATATTATATCAATAATTGATTCAGCTAAGAAAAATCAGACTCTTCCTGTAATTAATAGCAATGCAAAAAATGAATTTAGTTATATTATAGAAAATCTGATTACTACATTTATTGAACAAGACTATTTAAAGGTGCAGTTATCTGAAAGAAAATATAAATTAGAAAATATGGAACTTATTGCATTGCAGTCTCAAATAAATCCTCATTTTTTATATAACACATTACACACAATATATTGGGAAGTAATAAAGGCAACCGGGAGTAATAGTAAACCTATTAGGATGATAGAAAATCTATCTAGTATATTAGACTACTCCTTAACAACTCCTTGCGGTAAAGTTTCTGTTGGCGACGAAATTAAATACACTAAAACTTATCTAGATATTCAAATGATAAGATATACAGATAAATTTGATGTATTATGGACCTATAATAAGAATGTAGAACCTGTCCACACAATTAAATTATTGATACAGCCATTGGTTGAGAATTCTATATATCACGGCATTAAAAATAAAGATGGAAAAGGTAAGATTAAAATTAAAATATTACTCAAAAATGATCTATTAACACTCGCAATTATTGACAATGGCATTGGAATTGATACACAAAACCTTAAGAACATAAGAGACAAGCTTAATTTTGACGGTGAATACTCAAATCATATTGGCTTGTTTAATACAAATAAACGCCTTAAGTTAACCTATGGAGATAATTTTGGTCTCCTTATAAATAGCAAATTAGGACTTGGAACTGTAATTTATATTAAAATACCTATATAGTATGGTTAAAAATTATAGAGAATTTGATTGTATTAATTAGCTTGATATCTAAATATTTTAAAATTCCTTTAAGAACCATAGTGATTACTAAATGAATATTACTTATTATTCAACTTATCATAATATTTAGTATATTATTTAAATTAATAAATACCATTTAAATCTTTTGTTCCGAAATTTACAATCTTTAAAAATTTAAATTTGCTATTATAACAGAAAGAAGCTTCTCACAAACATATATTTAAAAGTAATTTTTATTGGATTTAGGGCAAGGGTGCTCTGCTTAGCAGAATACCCTTGCCTTTTATAATTTGGAATATAATGGAGGCGTTTATTATGGAACATGGAAAATTAAAACGAACTTTAAAAACAAGCGATCTGGTAATTTTTGGTTTGGTATTTATGATACCTCTAGCTCCTGCAGGCATGTATGGTGTATATTTAGGACCATCTGGTGGAATGGTTGCATTATGTTATTTGATAGGAATGGTGGCTATGTTCTTTACTGGAATGAGTTACAGGGTAATGGCACAGAAGTTTCCAACAGCAGGTTCTGTATATGTATATGTTCAAAAAGGTGTATCACCTGCATTAGGTTTTCTAACTGGCTGGGCCATATTATTAGATTATTTCTTAATGCCAGCAACTGTTGTTATTATTGGGAGTATTTATGGTAATGCACTTATACCTTCTGTTCCAGCTTGGATTTGGATACTAATATTTATCGTCTTTAGTACAGTAATTAATGTTTTAGGTGTAGATTTGATGTCTAAATGCAGTTGGATACTATTTACATTGCAAATTATTGTGATTATAGCCTTTATAGGATGTACTACAAGACTTTTACTTAATGGAACAATTCATTTTAGCATGATTTCATTTTATAATCCTGAGCAGTTTGACTTGTCTAGCATCCTAAAAGCAACAGGTATCGTTATTCTTAGCTATTTAGGATATGATGCTATTAGTACCTTGGCAGAAGAAACCATTAATCCAGAAAAATCTGTAGGAAAAGCAATTATACTTTCAATTTTAATTATTGGACTAATATTTATTGCAACTACTTTTTTTGCAGGAATGGCTTATCCAAATTATCAAGACTTAAATCCTGATACTGCTTTCACAGATGTTGTTACCTTTGTAGGTGGAACATGGCTTAATATATTAACAACAATTACATTGATAGTTTCCTTTGGAATAGCAACAACTCAAGCTTCACAAGTTGCAGTTGCAAGAGTACTTTTTGCAATGGGACGAGATGGAGTACTGCCAAAGCAACTTGCATATGTCAGTAAAAAAACACAAAGTCCCGTAGTTGCTACTGTATTAGTAGGAATCATTATAACACCTATTTCTCTCTTCTGTTCTCTTGACTTCATTACTTCAATCGTAAGCTTTGGTGCTTTACTAGGCTTTATCTTATTAAATATTGCAGTAATCAGTAGATTTTTACTAAAAAATGATGAACCAATCAGCTTACAAAAGAAAATAATAAATTATGGAATATGTCCTGCTATTGGCTTAGCAGTAACCATGTGGATTTTTATTAATCTGGATGCAAATGCACATTTAATCGGAGCAATTTGGCTGTTAGCTGGCTGCTTATATTTAGCAGGTGTCACAAAATTCTTTAGAAATCCTGTCCCACAGTTAGAGTTAAGTTAGGAACATTCAAAAAGCAAAGCAGCTTACTTATAAAAAAGGAATACTCAAAGCACCTGTTGCTCTGAATATTCCTTTTACTTTTTATTCATTATATGATAATTATTCGTTTTTTATATTCGGATTCTTTTAATGACTTTATATACATCTTAGGTGTTGTATCTGTAAATTCGTGAAAATCCTTAATCATATGAGACTGATCATAATATCCTAGATCCATAGAAATCTGCGCTAAATTAGATTCAAATATATCTTTATCTAACTCATTTAAAGTACTTAATAAATATTGGAACCGCATAAGTTTACAAAATACTTTCGGAGATAATCCAAACTCCTCCGAAAATGTCTTATTTATATATCTAACTGAATATCCAGTTGCCTCTGCAAGTTCATTAATTTTAACTTTTCCTGCTGTCTGCATAATGTTGTTCAGCATATATTTCTTTAAATCTTTGTATTTATTTATTTCATTAAAATTAGCATAAAGCTTTATATATCTTTCTAAAAACACCTGTATCTGATAATTGAAATCTCTACTTGAAGTAACTTTTTCAAATAATTCGTTATCTTTTATCACTTCTAAAAATGGGATTTCCTGTTCAACCAAGTCTGACATGGTGATATTTTTGAATTTAAATGGGCTTCCTGGTAAAAATCTTACTCCAAAGAAATATTTATTTTCACTATTATGGGTTAATGTTGGACGAAGAACTGTTCCACATATATGTGCATATGGAGCCTTATCATCACAACAGAATAAGATGTCAATACATCCATCTGGTACCGCAATAAAAGGTCTTTCTATAATATCTTCTTTTTGGAAGCAATAGAAATGAGAAATTCCGTAATTCATTATAACTGCCTTATAATAATGAGATGTAGTCATTACAAAGTATGGCTGCTTAGGCCTAATAATATTTCCTTTTGTTTCTACTGCCATATTTCCTCCACTCCACTTCTTTTCCTATATAAATCAAACTTTCCTTGGTTTGTAAAATCATCTTTTAAAAGTAAAAATATAATCAAAATTCATATATACAGCTTTTAATTAAATTTCACTTATTCTTAAGTATTTTAAAAAAACTATCACGTATTTTTACTGATAATTATTAATAATTCAATATTTAATCACTAACTTTAAAAAACAGATATTTATATCAACTATACATTATTTATTTTATATTGAGAATACATTTTTCATGGTTATGTAGGAATAAATTTATTTTTAATTCTATATATTGCAATAATAATTCTGCATTTTGAAAAATTCTGTAAGGATTTAAGTTTAATCTATCAATTGAACTTTGCGGATTGTTAATTATGGCATATATTCATCAAATAAATCATTGTAAAAAAATAGCCAAGTCGATCTCCTTGGCCATTTAGACTTGGTATTTTCTTTCGTATTTCTAAGCTTTCTTATTGTTCATTAGTTATAATTACTGCATCCATTTCTATTTCAATTAACTGAGAAGGCCTATTAAGCATAGGAGTACCAACCATTGTAAAAAGCGGTTTGATATCATGAAAAATCTCTGAATAAGCCCTTGCAATTTCAGCTCCATACTTCATATCAGTTGTATAACCTTTTATTCTAATTACTTCTTCTTTCTTAGAACCCGATTTCTCTAATAATTTTACTAACTTTTCTAAAATATATTTTGTCTGCTCATAAGCACTGCCCTCACCATACACTGTGCCATCAGGCTGTACAGAAGTAGTACCTCCGATATAAACAAATGGCCCTACCTTTACCATTCTAGAATATCCTGTTTTTTCTTCTAATGGAGCGCCTGATGAATAATTTGTTCTCGTTAAATCCATATTAATTCTCCTTCTTTGACACTATTTACAAAAAATCTCATACTGAAAAATTAAACTATATCTTATAATTACTAAATAATTAATCTTTTATTATTTGATATCTAAATTTTAGCTTTAAACCTATCATAACGGAAATCACTTATATCAAGAGTAGTTCCATTTCCTTCTACCATTTCTGATAAGAGCATACCTACTGTTGGAGATATTCCAAAGCCATGGCCAGTAAAGGCACAGGCAAGAATAAGTCCTGGTACTTCCTCTACATGACTTATTACTGGCACGTGATCTTTACACTCATCTATCCAACCTGCCCATGTACGAACTATCTTGGCATCTTTCAAGTCTGGAAAGTACTTCATTATTCCTCTACATATACATGAAACTGTAATACTTGCTGTAGTTGGTGTTCCGTTATCCTTATTAAGAGCTTCATAACCAGATGCACCTCCAAATACAAAGGAACCATGTTTACTTTGATGTCCATAAAAATCTGCTTCAGCAGTACCAAGCATTTGGTAAAACATTGGCTTTTGAGCTTCTGTAACAAGAACTTCTAACAAAACTTTATTCATTGGAATATCTATCCCAACTGTAGCAGCTATCTTTCGGCTTTCATAGCCTGCTGCAAGAATTATATGTTCACCTTCATATACATCATTCTTAGTTACTACCTGTCTAGCTTTTCCCTTTATTTTTCTAATTTCAATAACTTCTTCCCCTGTAATAAAACGAGCACCTAATTCTCTTGCTTTACGATAAAAACCTAAAGTTGTAGTCAAAGGATTAGCATGTCCATCAGTAGGGCACCAGCTTGCACCTATAACTTCCTCTGAAAGATATGGATTAATTTCTCTTACCTCATCTCCAGAGATTATATTTACCTCAAGTCCACAATCCTGAGCATTCTTTGCAAGATTAGTCAGTATCTTCATATGATCTACTGTTTTACCTAATCTTAAATTACCTTCTTGATAATATTCCACATCTACACCTAATTCTTCTGAAAGATTAGGCCAAATATTTTTTATACCATACATGGCAAGTGGAAGTTCTCTCTTATCACGTCCTGATTGACGAACTCCTCCGCCATTTCTTGTTGAACCTCCATCTCCGATACTGTCACCTTTATCGAGGACAATAACAGAATGGCCTTTTTTTGATAAGTAGTATGCTGCTGCATTTCCAATTACACCACTTCCAATGATTATTACATCTGCACTATTTTTCATGCTATTTACCTCCTACTTGTTCATTTCCGAAGACTTCCATTTCTATAGGTCTCATAGGTGCACGTGATACTGCTGGTTCTAATTCTAAAGGTGATATTTTAAGTTCTCCTGCTACAATCCCCTTAACCAATTTACCGCAGGTTTGTCCCTGGCAAAGACCCATACCTGTTCTTAAATATCTTCTAATTTCAGTTATGGTAAACATACCATCATGTACTGCTTTTCGTATTTCACCCTTTGTAATTTCTTCGCAGCGGCAGATTATCATATCATCGTCAGACTGCGAAATAAATTCACCTATATCTCTTGATCTATCATTTACTTTACTCATAATCTTACCTCCTATGCCTGCTTAAAGAATCTTACTTTCATTCCCATTTCACTTGGAACCTTTATTGTTAATAAGTTTGTGTTATCAAAGGCTTTAACAGATTTAACATCTACTACTTCCACTTCACATGCTTCTTTTCCACTTCTATCGAGTCCAATGCCTTTTGCACCTTTTTCTGGCAGCGGTAAAAATTCATAAGGAAGAGTAACTGAAGTATAACCTTCTTCAAAATCTTCATTCACAAGGAAAATTGATTGTCCAGAACAAGATGCAACGCACATTCCACAGCCAATACATGTTGATTCTTCATCAACAACTGGAAGAGAGGTAATATTTATTCCAATCTTGATACAGCTTTTAGGACACGCATCTTGACATGGATTACAAGGAATATTTTGTGAACATTCTATAACTGGATGTATTCCCTTCATAGACTTAACCCCTGGATATTTTATCACTTCTTCATCAGTTAAATATCCTTTCTTAAGAAGATTTTTTGAAACCTCAAAGCCTTCATCTGTTTTTTCAATATCTTTTCCTTTATTTTCTGGACCAAACATACCTTGTCTTAAACTAGATAATGCCTTTTCCAATTCCTCTGCCTTTTCTTCTAATTCTTCTTTGTCAATAAATCCTAATCTATAAGAAGCTGCTACCCCTGCAATTCTTCCTTCTATCATTGCCGAACTTGCTTCTTCAATTCCTGAAACATCACCTGCTGCAAATATTCCTTTAATTGAAGTCTCACCATATTCATCACAAACAGGAACATACCCACCCTTTTTAGGATTTTCCTCCATGATACAGCCAGCCATTTTAGTAAGCTGGGACATAGGAGAAAGTCCTACTGCAAGGCATATAGTATCAACATCAAAATATTTTTCTGTTCCAGGTATTATCTGCCAGCTGCTATCAACTTCACCAATAGTAACTCCTGTTACACATTCTTCACCTTCCGCTTTGATTATAGTGTGAGATAAATAAAAAGGAACTCCGCATCTAGCCACCTTAGCAGCGTGAACACCATATCCACCGATTCTAGGTGCCGCATCTACTATTGCAACTACTTCACAGCCTGCTTGTATAAGTTGATATCCTACAACTACTCCAACATTTCCGCTGCCAAGCATAAGAATTTTCTTTCCTGGTTGTACTCCATGAAGATTCATCATTGTTTGGGCTGCACCTGCACCAATTACTCCTGGAAGTGTCCATCCATCGAAAGTAACCATATTCTCAGATGCACCTGTTGCAATTATTACTGCGTCTCCTTTATAATGAATAACTTCATCATCTATCTTTACAGTAACTTCTTTATCTAAATAAAGACCAATAACTATAGCATTCAAAACAACTTCTACTCCCGCATCATTTGCTTCTTGTAAAAGCTCTTCACCTATTTTAAAGCCTCTAATTTTTGCTCTATGCTCTTTTGATCCAAAGAACTTGTGTATTTGCTTAAATAGTTGTCCACCAGGCTTAAAATTTTCATCAAATACAACAACCTTTAGTCCTCTTTTTGCTGCTTCTATAGCTGCTGACAGACCCGCTGGCCCTGCTCCAACAACAATACAATCATATCTTTTCATACGAATACCTATCCTTTCATAAAAATTTTATGCTTCTTTTTGGGCTGAAACACCATATTGCGTTTGAACCTTCATACCTTCTATAAGAGGTGTTACACAAGTTCTTACATTTGGCTTACCATCAACTACCATTACGCAGTCTGTACATCTACCAATAGCACAGAATATGCCTCTTGGTAATCCTTTTTTAGTATGTCTATGAACTAATACACCCGCGGCTCTTAGTGCTGCTGCTATTGGTTCTCCTTCATATCCTTCAAATGCTTTCCCATCAAATTCAAAATTCACTAAACGTCCTTTATTAGGCTCACCTAAAATTGGATGCTTTTCAATTCTCATATAAAGATCTCCTTTCAACTGTAATAATTAAACTTAAGCTAATTGTGGCTCATCCCAAAGATTTAGCTTAATCCCAATTCCTTTTTCAATAGCATTTCTATAAACTATAGTCCCCCATGCAACATCTTCTACTGGCATACCACCAACTGAATAAATAACAATTTCATCTTCCTTGCGATGTACCGGAACTTTACCAATTAATACATCCCCTAAATCATCAACTTGTTCTTTGCTCATTTTGCCTTCTGCAATTAAGTCCATACAATGTACTGCTGGAATTGGAATAGAATTATATGCTGGGAACTCCATTTCTTCTTCCCAAGCTTCATACAATTGAATATTATCTGTAACAGTTCTTGCTCTATTTAAAATAAAATCATCGTCAAATCTTGCTGCTGCTGGACAACATAATACTGCACCTGGTTTAATCCATTCTTCATTTATATATGGATATTCATTTATATCACCAGTTGGACTTGATGTAGCAATATGCACAATATCACAATCTCTAACAGCATCTTCTATTGTGTCTACAACAATGATGTCTTTAATTTGTGGATAATCTTCATTAAGGTACTTTATAAATCCATCAATTGATTTTTTACTTCTTCCTTTTATTTTTACAGTTTCAATTTCCGATCTAACAGCCATAGTTGCTGCAAATGCTGTTTTACTCATAACCCCTGGTCCAATAATTCCGACAACCTTTGAATCTTCTTTAGCAAAGTATTTCACACCAACACCAGGGACTGCGCCTGTTCTATAAGCACTTAAAATATTTGCTGACATATATGCAATTGGAGCGCCAGTATCTTTGTCATTTAAAGTTAACATAAGTATTGATCTTGGAAGCCCCTTATCTCTATTTTCTGTATTCGAACCATACCATTTCATTCCGGCCATATCAAACTTACCGCCTAAATAAGCAGGCATTGCCATAAATCTTCTGTCTGGACCATCTTTAGGCATATTAGGGAATGCTGATTCTTCAGGGAAAACCATCATAACTCCGTGTGAATTTCCATTAGGCCCACCCATACGATAATCTCCAATTTTTAATAACTTGAACATTTCTTCCATGGCTTCTACACATCCAGCCATTTCTTTAACTCCAGCCTTAATCATATCGTCTTCATTTAAATATAAGAAATCTATTTTTGTTTCGTTCATATTCTCATTACCTCCTATAAATATAATTATTTTTTATAAAAAAAGAGATCTAGCTTCTTCTTTGAAGCTAGACCTCTTTGCCTTTCTTGTATTTAATATTACTTTATGAACTTAAAATAAAATTGTAAAAATCGGAACTAATTAATAAGTACTCAATTATATTAAAGCTTACTTTTTGCAAAACACTAACGATTTAAAGTTCAATTTATCTATCTTTAATTTAATATTAGGTTTCCCTTCTAATTTTGTATTAATAAGTTAAAGTCAGCTGCATCGCATATCAGCCCTGCTGTTACTCCTATTAGTGATGGCCAAAGTGGCACATTGTTTATAAATGCTTTATTTTTAACTGTTGCTATACTTAGTAATAACTTCTTTAAGTTTCATAACTTCAATTGGTTTACTAATATAGTCATCCATTCCTGTATTAATACATATATCTCTATCTCCTCCCATTGCATATGCTGTCATTGCGATTATAGTAATATGTTTACCAGTTAACTTTTCTTTTTCCCGAATTATTTTTGTAAGTTCAATTCCGCTCATATCTGGCATCTGAATATCCATAAGAATTATATCAAAATCCTCATTTTCAAGTATATTCAATGCTTCTAATCCATTTGAAGCTATTTTTATTTTCCACCCTGCAATCTTACATAATTGATTCATAAATCGCTGGCTGATAATATCATCTTCAACTTGTAATATCCTAGTTTCTAAATAAGCCTTGTTATCTATACACATTTTTTGAATATTTGATGATTCCTTACTATCACTAGCAATATTAAACAAACAAGTAAAGTAGAATGTACTTCCTTTACCATACTGACTTTCAACAGATATTTCTCCCCCCATAAGCTCAACGATATTTTTAGAAATAGCAAGACCCAGACCAGTCCCTTGAAATTTTTTTGAAGCTGATATATCTAATTGTGTAAAATAATTAAATAATCTCGGAATGTCTTCTTCCTTAATTCCAATCCCTGTATCTTTTACAGAAAACATTAGCTTCACTTTATTCTCTTTATCCTCAACTTTATCTACGGATACTTGAATTTTACCTTTTTCAGTAAACTTAATTGCATTTCCTATTAAATTGCTTAAAACTTGCATTAATCTACCCTTATCTAATATGATTTCATTCGGTAAATTATTGTCAACAATAATCTCAAGCTTCAGTCCTTTATTCTCCGCTAAATATGTAAATAAATTTCTACTTTCATTCATTAAATTAAATATATTTATGCGTTCTGGCTTTAGTTCGATCTTGCCTACATCCATTACTGAGAGATCAAGTATATCATTAATAATCTGAAGAAGATGTTTTGAAGAAGTTTCAATCATTTTTACTATGTCAATTTGCTCATCTGTCAACTTTGAAAATTCCAATAAGCTAGTCATTCCCATAATCCCATTCATAGGTGTCCTTATTTCATGACTCATATTTGCTAAAAACTGACTTTTAGCTGAGTTTGCTCTTTCTGCTTCCTCTTTTGCAGCTTTAAGCTTAGTCTCAGTTAACTTATGCTCTTCGATTTCTTCTTCTAACATACAGTTTGTTTCTTCGAGGCTTCCATTAACCTCCAACAGTTGAGAAGTACGTTTATCAACAAGAACCTCAAGCTCATTATTCAATGAAAGAAGTTCTTCATTTGTATCAATTAATTTCTCATAAATCTTTGAATTAAAAAGCATTATTCCTAGAATTATAATGATTGTTTTTGATAAATCTAAGTATTTTTCCATATAATTAGGAAACATAATATCTTCCACTTCCATATAACCCATTAATTCATTATTAAAAGTTATCTTAAAAATAAATCCTGCTCCTGAGGCAGTAAGAAAATAACTTTGCCTAAATTCTGAGTTGTCGATATCATATAGTTCACTTTTATACAACTTCTCTTGATTGAAAATTATTTCTCCTTTTTTATGTTCAATTGCAGGAAGAAATGCGAGATGCTTAGCACCGGTCAACATTTCAAATAAAGTAAAAATATTCTTAATCAGGTCTTCACGTTTTAAAAGTGTTGCTTTTTTTTCAAGAAAATCAAATACAAGAGCATAATCAGTGACCTGCTTGTTTTTTAAATTTAAAATGTATTCTAGTCTATTAACTTTCCAATTTTTATATGAATTATTTATAATGCTTGAAAAGTACTCCAAACCTACATCTATAATTTCATATTTCATTCCTATATATTCTGAAAACTCTATTAAATCAGTCATGATATTGCTATATACGCCACTGTCAATAAGAACCACCTTTTTACAGTATTCTGAAAAAAATTCACGTGCAGTTTCTTGATTAAATCCATATATGTCCATAATAATATGCTTCCATCTTTTTAGCCAACCTGGTGTAGTCAAATAATACCCCATTAAAGAAAGGTAATTTATCAGATCACCCCCAGCCAATAATGACAGGCATGAATTGAAAATACTTTCACCATCAAGATTCTCATCTTTTCCAGAGCCCTTCTGAGTTGGCAGCAAAATAACTGAGTCACTGCAATAACCTGATGCAATAAGGCCATCATATAATTTCTGTCTTTGACGCTTGCAATTTATACAATCCATTGAATAGTATTTAAATTCAATCTCTCCATTTTTCAGGATCCCTAGCATACTCTCCACTTCAACTTTAAAACTTTCACAGATTAAAATACATAGTTTATCGTTCATATAATCACCTCCAACTTAACGGATATCTGCCCCACTTATTTATACTCTCTGATATCTCATGAAGAATATCCTCACTAACCTGATAAGGAATGTCTCCTAAACTGTCGCACAAGATAAATCCACCACCAAGCCCAGCTTTTCTTATTGCTTCCTTAACATTATATTCAGCATCAGATCTGGTCCATCTGCACATTTCAATACCATTTAGATTTCCAAGCAATGTAGCTCTTTGACCAACTTTTTTCTTTATTTCAGCTAGATCATCAGTATGGCTTACCAGAATGGCTTTAATCCCAGATTCAAGGATTTCCTCAAGTATTGAGGAAGAGCTTGCCGAGGACGTAGCAATGGCTACATCACTTTTAATAGTGGGTATTGTTCTCTTTGCAGAAAGAAATCCAGTCTTTAAATATATGCTTTTAGGAATAATTGAAGACACAGACATAGAATCTATAGTCGTTATAAAGGATGCGCCTGCCGCCAATTGCATATTAGCCCACTCAGTGCAAAACCTTTCATTGATTTTTATAAGATGCTCAAACAACTCTGGTTTTTCATAAATAAGTTCAATATATTTATCAAAACCCATTTGAAGAATAGGAAGTGAAAAAGGTGATAACACGCCTCCAGCAATAGGTACAGACATCCCCACTTCCTCCTTCAGTATGGATATTGTTTCAAGACAATTTCTAAGAATTTTTGAATTTTTAACATCTGGTGGTTGTAATTTTAAAATATCGTCAAAGTTTTTTATTATTGGTTCACCAGCATTAGGAGGTCCTGCTTCATTGAAAATAACTTCACTTCCAAAAGCTGCATATTCATGGGCAGCAGAATAAAATGGATTCAAACAATCATTGTTGAATTTTCTGAGAAGCATCATTTGTCCCTTTGCTACATTCTCAGGTTTACTAAAATAGTTTTTAATTGATATATCTAAAAATTTTGCGCAGTAATGTGTACACATTAAAAACAATGGAACCTTGTCTGGTTCATGCTTACTCATAGTTGTAGATACTCTTTCCATAGAAGTATACCTTTTTTCCATTAAGAATCCTCCTTCATCCATTGTTCTATAATAGCAATATTATCGGCTGCGCTTTTCCCCATTTTATCTGCACCGACTTCCTTCCAAAGTGTGCTGTCCATTAAAAAAGGTGCACCTCCAACCAATATTTTAATTGAAGGGTCCTTTTCATGAAGCATTTGAGATATTTTCTTAATTTTTAAAGCAGATGGATACATTAATACTGATATCATAAGTATTTTTATCCTATCTTCAGTGACTCTCTTTATTATCTCCTCCGCTCCACTTATAGAACCGTAGTCTATAAGGTCAAAACCGCTTGACCTCACAACAGCACTTACAATTTTCTTTCCAAGAGTGTGATAGTCCTCAAGAGTCAATATTGCAATCGGCTTGGTATTCTTAATCGGAAAATTCTTTTCACCCAAAATAGAAATTGCAATTTCCTCACAAATCCTGCTGCTCATATATATCTGCGATAAGGCCACTTCTCCTCTTTCCCACTTTTCCCCAATGGAAGTCAAAGACTTAACTATATACTCATCAATAAAATCAATCCCATTTTTTTTAGCTAAAAAATATTGAAGAATTTTATTAACTTCTAACTTATCGTAATTAATCAAAGCCTTTTCAAACGCCTCCCAATTCATCATTTAGCTCCCTTCTTTATTAAGTAAACTTTTTAATTTCACTTAATATTTTCTTGTTACTTTACACCATAGTTTTATGTTAGGAAATATTTATATCTAAATAATTTAAAATTTTTATATGAATTTTAGTGGATTCTCCACTCAATTATGTAAAGAGTAATTGAATTATTAATAGAACTATTATACTCTTTATTATTATATTTTAACATTATTTGCATATAAATTCCTATTAATTACAACTTAAATTCCTTCTCCCCACTTTTTGGTACTATTTAAATATCAACTTAAATCTCATTAGTTATAAGTAAAAATTTTATTGAATTCATCAGTCAAATTAGTTGCACAAGAAACTAATTTATGTTATTGTTATATTAGTTGCAAAGGAAACTAATATTCAAAGGAGAGAACATTTATGGAAAAAGATATACAAAAAGATAAGGTTCTTTGGACAAAAAACTTCGTTATTATAAACATAATAAACTTATTAATATTTTTTGGATTTCAAATGTTATTACCTACACTTCCGCTCTATGCTAAAAAACTCGGAGGGACAAACTCTATCATTGGATTAGTAACTGGAGCATTTGTAGTATCTTCAGTAATAATTAGGCCAATCTCTGGATTACTTCTTGATAAGTTAGGCCGACAAAAGGTATTTTTAGTTGGATTATTTATATTTATTATATCAGTATTTTCTTATTCAATAGTTCCATTTATTAGTGCAATTATTATGATACGGTTTATCCATGGCTTTGGCTGGGGGGCAGTAAGTACAGCTTCTAATACAATTGCTTCGGATAATATCCCGAATGATCGTTTTGGAGAAGGAATGGGATATTTTAGTCTGACAAGTAGTTTAGCTATGGCAGTAGCTCCTACAATTGGACTATTTGTGATATCAAAATATAGCTTTCAAGCTCTATTTTTAACATCTACTATACTAGCCGTGCTTGGGGGTATTATTGCTTTTAAATTAGAATATAAAAAAATTGAAAATAAAGAGCAAACTAAAATAAAAGCTTCATTGTATGAAAAAATATCTATAAATCCTTCTATTATAGTATTTTTTGTAACAATAACTTATGGTGCATTAACCAGTTTCTTACCTCTTTATGCTTCACAAAAAGGCATAGAGAACATTGGAATTTTCTTTACAGTCTATGCAATATCCTTATTTATATCTAGACCAATATTCGGTAAAATAATAGATAAATTAGGTTTTGACTATGCAATTATTCCAGGTTTTATATGTGTAATTATATCTATGTTGCTGTTATCTGAGTCTTCAAATATTAGCATGTTTTTAATCGCCGCATTTATTTACGGAATAGGCTTTGGTGCAACTCAATCTACTTTACAGACAATGGCCATGGTTGGAGTCCCACCTTCACGTCTAGGTGCTGCCAATGCTACATTTTTCACTGCATTTGATTGTGGTATAGGATTAGGTGCAGTAATTTTAGGAGTAGTTTCATCAAACGTTGGATATGCTCAAATGTATCTGTGGGCAAGTGGGGCTGCTATTATAGCATTTATTCTTTATTTCATTATTGGCAGAAAGAGAAAACCTCAATTACAAGTAAAAAAGTAGTATTTTACCTTAGGATTAGTACGTAACACAAATTCTCAAAACGTATATTAATCACATACAAAGTTAGCTCTGCGTTTTATCAATGGCAGAGTTTTCTTTTTCCAAATAATATAATCTATATTTTAAAATACCAATTCATAATTTCAAAAAATATATATCCTAGTAAATCATTGAAACTATAATTATTTATATATATAATTTAAGATGGTTTTATCCGATAGCTAGCATCCGTAGCACTCCCTTTTCTTTAAGCGGGAGATAACGGCTGCACGCTTCTGGACAATGTGCCCCTTGAGGGTATAAGTTCAACTAAATTCAGCTGGAGTTAAAACTCCACCTGAAAAGTTTCACTTTATAGGAAACTAATCTAAAGGAGATAAGTAACTATGGAAAACATTAGTAAACTTAATGCAGCAATTTATAGAAATGCTCAAAGCATAATAAATTCAAAGCTTATAGATTTGAATATTAGAAGTGGCCAACATGATTTTTTATATGTGATTTCAAAAAATGAAGGTATAAGTCAGAAAGAGTTAAGTGAGTTTCTGTATGTAGGTAAATCAACTACTGCAAAAGCAGTAAAAAATCTAGTAGAAAATGATTATGTAAAAAGAATTCAAGATGAAAATGATAAGCGTATTTATAGGTTATATTTAACGAATGCAGGAAAAAAAGTTATACCTAAAATAGATGCAACCTTTTTAGAATTAGTTGCTATTTTTTCTAAAAACTTATCTAAGAAAGAAGAAGAACAAACAGTCATTATTCTAAAAAGAATTCTCCATACGATTTCTGAAGAAAAAAATAAAATTAATTCTGATATTGATTAATTTATAGATTGTTTCATCTTTTACAAAATATATAAGACTAAGCCGCCAGTATCAAGAAAAACACGACCACCTGCAACCAGCTATTTAAGCCACATGCAAATGGTCGTGGGGTTCATAAATAATATCAATGAACATTTCACTTGGGGAGAATTATTTTACTATAAAACTTGTTCTGTTCTTTCAATTATATCATCTTGAGTTTGTTTCGATAATACATTAAAGAAAGCACTATATCCTGCTACTCTAACAATTAGGTCTCTATGCTCTTCTGGATGTTTTTGCGCATCAAGTAAAGTATCTCTTGATACTACATTGTATTGTACATGAAAACCTTCTAAACGATTAAAGAAAGTTCTAATTAATAAAATTAACTTTTCTCTATCACTTTCCTTAGATAACATTTGTGGTGTTACCTTTTGATTTAATAATACTCCACCAGTAATATCGTGTGTTGGTAATTTTGAAACTGATTTAAATACTGCTGTAGGACCATTTTTATCCATTGCATGAGATGGTGAACACCCTTCAGCTAAAGGCTCTCCAGCCTTTCTTCCATCTGGAGTTGCCAAAGTTCCTGCTCCTTGTGGTACATTAGCTGAAATTGAAGAAGTTCCAGCATAATAGCATCCTCCAATTGGTCCTCTACCATATCTAGTATTCTTATATTTCTTTATCTCATCAATATAGATTTCATAAGCTTCTCTTAATAATAAATCTATATAATCATCGTCATTTCCATACTTAGGAGCATCATTAAGTAATATATCTTGAATTCTTTTACCATCTTCTCCTTCAAAATTATTAAGCAATGCATCCCAAACTTGTGCTGGTGTAAAACTCTTATCTTCAAATACACATTTTTTAATTGCTGCAAGAGAATCTCCAAGGTTAGCGATACCTACTTGAAGATCACTAATAAAGTCATATACGGCTCCACCTTCTTTTAAGTTTAAACCTCTTTCAATGCAATCATCAGTTAAAGCTGAGCATAATACATCTGCTGTAACTTCTTCTATTGCTAAGTCTGCACAACTATCTATTATTACACTATGTCTTGTAAATTCACGAATTATCTTATCCCAGGCTTTCATAACCTCATCAAAGGTTGTCATATCCTTAAAGTGACCTACACCCTCGCAAAGCTTAGTTCCTGACTCGGGATCAACTCCATCATTTAAAGCTATTAATAATGATTTAGGGAAATTTAAAAAGCTCATTCCAGTACATCTATAACCCCATTTACCTGGGACTGCTACTTCTACACATCCAATTGCACTATAGTTATAGGCATCTTTTTCATCTACACCTTTTTCTATGAATGATGGAATAATAACTTCATCACTATTAAAGGCTGGCATTCCGAATCCTAATCTTACTACTTCTATGCATTCTTTCATGAAATCATCAGATAATCCTTTATGGTAACGTACTGTTAAGTTAGGTTGTGGTAATTTTGTCTGAGCAACACTCTTTAGAATTAAGTAGCTTAATGGATTTACTTCATCTTTTTTATCTACAGTCTGACCACCAACTGTAACATTTTGATATAAGGGACTACCTGCACTAAAACGTGTATGTGACCAGCTTCTTATCTTATTTATAGTAAAAGTCTTAAGCCACAAGTTTGTTAATAATTCAGTAGCACTATCCTCAGTAATCTTTCCAAGTTTTAAATCTTTTTCATAGAAAGGATTTAAATATTGATCCATTCTTCCATATGAAAGTGAATGTCCATTTGACTCAATTTGCAAAACTAAGTGAATTATCCACAAAGATTGAACTGCTTCATGGAAAGTTTCTGCTGGATAATATGGAACTTTATTTAATATTCTTGACATTTCAAGTAATTCTTCTTTTCTATTTACATCAGATTCTTTTTCAGCTAATTCTAATGCTAAATCTGCATAACGCTTTGCAAAAGCTGCTACTGCATCAAGTACAATTAAAATTGCTCTATAAAAATAAGACTTATTTAGATTCCTATAGTCTGTAAGGTCTAGTTCTTTTAATTTCTTTTCTGTTCGCTCTTTGTAATTAATTAACCCAAGGTTTAATACAGTTTCATAATTTACCGCTATATGAGCATCCCCAGAAGTAATATTGCCCTCTGCTTTTATAATCCCTAGATCATAAAAAATTCTACTTTCAGCAGGCATCCCTGCAAGACCTCTGTCTTTTAAAGTTTTATGCTCCCAAAAAGGTGCTATTTCTCTTAAAACATTCTTACTTTCTTCAGTAATATAAAATATATCACCTTCACGTTTTTCAAATTCATCAAGTTCATTTATAACCCAATCCATTGCATATTCGGGGAAAATAGGAGCTGAGCGATTTGATTCTGCTTGATTTCCCGCGATTATCGAGTTATCTTCAATAAATATAGTCATATTTTTCAATATATTTTCTAAACATAACGCTCTACGTAATACCATTGGCTTATCAGCGTGTTCTTTGTAACTTTCCGTAGTAAGTCTAGCTCTTTCTACACTAACCATAGATTTTGCATTTAATAATTCTTCTCTAAAATTATGCATTCTATCAGTTAATTCTCCAAAATGATTCATAAATATTCTCCCCTCATTATCAATTTCATATTATAACAAACTTTTTTACTTTCATTTGAAACTATTTTTATTTTCTTTCATAATTAAATTATATATCAACAATATTTTTTGTCAATATTATTATTTCATTTGAAACTTATATAATTATTTTCGAAACGAATAACAAAATCCTTTTTATTTAAGATAACAAAAAAATACATAGATTATAATTTTTACTCATTAAAGTAAAACCTATACCTATGCATCTTATAAATTCCTATATTATGATTGTTCTATTCTTATAAACCATATTAATTTACACTTACCATTTGAACATCCACTTTTTCCTTCTTTAAACTTTCTAAAACATCTTCAGGAATATTAGTATCTGTAAATAAATAGCTTATCTCTTCTGCTTTAAATTGAGATACCACTCCACGCTCAGAAAACTTTGATGATTCTGTTAATATTATAATTTTATTAGAACTTTCAGCCATGGCTTTTACCGTTTCTGTACGCATTAAGTTTTTTCCTGTAAACCCTATTTTAGAATTATAACCATCAGTTCCGATAAACAATTTATCAACAAAAAAATCTTTCACACATTTTCTTGTTAGAGGTCCTACTGATACCTGAGATTCCGGCTGGTAATCTCCTCCAAGCAACACTACTTTCGCATTTCCTTCTCTAATATAGTTTGCAATAAATGTAGAATTAGTTATTACTGTTATATCCTTTTTATTATATGCAAGTTCTTCTGCAAGTAAGGCACAAGATGAGCCTGATTCAATCATAACTGTTTCACCATCATTTACAAGTTTACTTGCCAATTGTGCTATTTTTCTTTTTATATCATAATTAAAAGCTAATCTGCTATTGATATCATCACTTGAAGTCATAACTGCATACCCATGTTCACGCTTCAATAATCCTTTTTCTTCTAATGCACCAAGATCTTTACGTATAGTCACTTGAGATACATTTAAAAGCTCTGATAATTTACTGACTTCTATACGCTTGTTTTCATTGACAATTTCAAGAAGCTTTGTATACCTACTTGTCATAAAAACTCCTCCTTCTCTTAGGTAGATTCGAAAAATAACTGGTCGACATACCTTAATCCAATGGTAATTATATCATAAACTACTTACAAAATGAACTATTTATATTTCGAATAAAAGCAACTCTGCTTATTATTGATTATATACTACTTCAAATAATATTAAACATCAAATTATTATTCTTATGAAATGTATACTTATTTCAAATGAAACTTTTTATTTACACTTATATTTTTTCATGTTAACATTGAATCATCAATTGAAACTTAAATTATTGCGGTTCAATCATAATACTAATCTTGCTTTTACTATATGGGGGTGTTTTTATGAAAGATATAAAGGCTTGCATTTTCAATATTCAAAAATACAGCATACACGATGGTCCTGGAATCAGAACTGTAGTTTTTTTCAAGGGCTGTCCCTTAAGTTGCCTATGGTGTTCAAATCCAGAATCTCAAGATAGTAAGATACAAATCATATGTGATAAAACTAAGTGCACACAATGTCTTCATTGTATAGACGTTTGTCAAAATAATGCTATTTCCTTAAATGATAATCATATAAAAATTGATTCTAACAACTGTATTTCTTGTTTTGCTTGTAAAAATTCCTGTCCTCATAAAGCTCTTTCAGCAGAAGGTGAATTTTTAACCCTTTCTCATGTTATGAATGAAGTTATGAAAGATGAAATGTTTTATGAAGAATCAAATGGTGGCGTTACTTTATCTGGTGGTGAAGTATTAATGCAGCATGAGTTTGCATCAGAATTATTAAAACTATTGAAGAATAGAAACATACACACAACCATTGAAACCACTGGATATGCTTCAAATAAAACATTCTCAAATTTTATACAAGATGTAGATTTATTATTATTTGATATAAAACACTATGATAGAGAAAAGCATTTTAAAGTAACAAATGTTTATAATGATTTAATTATTGAAAATTTGAAAATTGCTATAGATAACGGTAAAGATGTCATTATTCGTATTCCTGTCATTCCAAACATAAACTCTAGTTTAGAAGATGCTAAAGAATTTTGTAAATTACTTGAGTCCGTTAATGCTAAGAAAGTAAACTTACTTCCATTCCATCAATTTGGGCAGAAAAAATACGAACTTCTGAACAAACCATATGCTTTCCAAAATACGCAACAACTTCATGAAGAAGATTTATTAGATTATAAAAATATATTTCTTAAAAACGGATTTGATTGTTATTTTTAATAAATAAAAGGAAAAATACTATCAATATTTTTAATAAAAACCTGCATCATTTGTATATAGTTCACCTTTGCTAATTCTAAAATACTTTTCTATTGCTACTTTTTAATATGTTTTTTATAGTGATGTCATTCTCTTAATATCTATAAACTAAAATAACCCAAGACAATACTAATAAATATTGTCTTGGGTTTTATAGTTACAGCGCAGCGTAACCTTTAAATTTCTTATATTAAACATTCACCGTTCGTTTCTATTACTTTTTTATACCAATAAAAAGATTTTTTTCTTTTTCTCTCTAAAGTTCCAGTTCCATCATCTTGTTTATCTACATATACAAATCCATATCTTTTACTCATCTCTCCAGTGGATGCTGAAACTAAATCTATACATCCCCAAGATGTATATCCTAATAGTTCAACTCCATCTTCCATGGCTTCTTTCATTTCCATGATATGCTGTCTAAGATAATCAATCCTGTAATCATCATTTATTGAGCCATCCTCTTCTATTGTATCTTTAGCACCTAGTCCATTTTCTACTATAAATAAAGGCTTTTCGTATCTATCATATAGAGTATTCATAGTTATTCTAAGTCCTAATGGATCAATGGCCCATCCCCATTCACTAACTTCTAAATGAGGATTTTTTATGGATTTAACAACATTAGCTTCAGTTTGATTTTCCATATCCTTAGATGCACATCTAGAAGCATAATAACTAAAAGATATAAAATCTACTGTATTTTTTAATATATCCAAATCATTTTCTTCCATTACAATACTAACTTCTTTTTCTGCAAATACCCTCTTTGAATAAGATGGATACTTACCTCTAGCCTGTACATCTATGAAAAATAAATTTTCTCTATCCTTTGTATGAGCCATCCATACATCTCTTGGATCACATGAATACGGATAAAAATCTCCTCCAGCAAGCATACATCCAACTTTATTTTCTTGATTTTGTTCATGGGCTATTTTAGTTACTAAAGCACTTGCTACTAACATATGATGAGCTGCCTGATACTTAACCTGCTCTTTGTTTTCACCTTCTTTGAAATATATACCGGCTCCCGAAAAAGGACTGTGTATCAATATATTTATTTCATTAAATGTCAGCCAGTATTTAACCAAGCCATCAAATTCTTTAAAGCAGCATCTTGCATAATTTTCAAAAAATGATATCATTTTTCTACTCTTCCATGATCCATATTTATTAACCAGTTCCATTGGAACATCAAAGTGACATAAGGTTACTAATGGTTCTATATTATATTTTTTACATTCTAAAAATAAATCTTTATAAAATTTAATTCCTGCTTCATTAGGTTTACTATCATCTCCATTAGGGAAGATTCTTGTCCATGCGATTGAAGTTCTAAAAACTTTGAAGCCCATTTCAGCCATCAGAGCAATATCTTCTTTATAATGATGATAAAAATCAATTGCCTCATGACTTGGATAAAATTCACTATCTTTCAAAGTCAAATCTTCTTCTAACCCTAATTTTACTTTCATTCTGTTTATTCCATGTGGTATAACATCTACAGTGCTTAAACCTTTTCCATCTTCTCTATACGCACCTTCAGCCTGATTTGCTGCAATAGCTCCGCCCCATAGAAATTCCTCTGGAAAACTGTATTTACTCATTATCTGCCCCCATTATTTCGATATTCTCTTCTGCTGGAATATCTTCAAATCCAAATATTAGAGTTAATACGAAAGATAATACGACTGCCAGTATCATTATTCCAATTATCCAAATAAGGCTTGATGGATTTTGTGGATCAAAAAACTGAACACTTGTGAATAAACCTGGTGCAGCCATAGATCTACTTGCGAGTCCTGCTATCCCTGCTACGGCACCACATACACCACCTGAAATTAATGATGCTATCAAAGGCCTTTTAAATCTTAATGCTACTCCATACAGTGCTGGCTCTGTGATTCCTGCAATGATTGCAGAAGAAGCAGCTGCAATTGCAGTTTGTCTTAACTCTTTATTTTTAGTTTTGAAAGCAACAGCTAAAGCTGATCCTCCTAATGAAAGGTTCGCACCTATTTCTGAAGGCATTACCATTCCTTCCATGCCTGTTTCTGCTATAGTTGTTAATATAGTTGGAGTAAATACTCTATGCATTCCAGTCATAACAAGTAATGGCCATAAAGCTCCCATTATTGCTACTGACACCCATCCTAATTTGCTGTGAACAAAATAAACTAAACCTGATATTGCTGTACCAATCCATATACCTAAAGGTCCTATAAGTCCAATTGCTATTGGAGCTGCAATCAATACTATAATCGCTGGTTTTAAGAAATTTTTAGTTACTTCTGGTGTTATCTTATCTACAAATCTTTCAATATATGATAATATCCAAGTCATACAAAGTGCTGGTATTACCGTATACGTATACTTAACGGATGCAATAGGAATAAACGCTAAAGTTACTTCCTTACCTTCTGATGCGCTTACCATTAGTTTCATAAAATCTGGATGTACCATAAGTCCTGCTATTGCAATAGCTAAATAAGTATTAGTTTTAAATTTCTTAGATGCTGATACTGCCACCATAATTGGAAGGAAATAAAACGCTGCATCTCCCATAGCATTTAGTAATGTATATGTAGTACTGTCTGCTGGTAGTACTTTTAACATAGATAACATCATTACTACTAACTTTACCATTGAACCACCAATAATTGCTGGTATCAATGGTGACATTGTACTTACTAATGCATCCAATATATTAGTTCCAACTTTTTTGATAGTTAGCTTTTCTTTTTTTATCCCTTTTGCAATGTCACTTTGATCTCCAAAGTTTCCTAATTTTAAAACTTCCTTATAAACATAAGATACATTATTTCCAATAATAACTTGATGTTGCCCACCTTGGTTTACATATCCCATTACTCCATTAATTTTTTTAATCTCATCTACATTTACTTTTGAGTCGTCCTTTAAACAAACTCTTAAACGAGTCATACAATGAGTTACACTTTCAATATTTGAGATACCGCCTAAATTTTTTGCAATCGTTTTCGCAATTAATGCATAATCCTTTGCCATTTTATTACCTCACTTATATTTATTATTTTCGAATAGCTATTGAATGTATCTTAATATTAATTGAAAAAGCTTATTCTGTCACTATGTAAACCATTATAAAAAACATGTCTGTTTTTTAATAATTTGTTATTGCAAAAAAACAAAATGTTTTTTTGCAATTAAAATCGAAATGTGTTCTTGACATTTCATATATTTAAAAAACTGTGATTAACAAACAAAAAGAGTAATTAAAATAAGCTTTATCAATTTGAGTTAAAAACTTCAAATCAATAAAGCCCTATGTAAAATACTTTTATTTTTTGCGCATAGCTATTTACTCATCTTGTATAGATTCTTCTCGACGATTTTGTAGTTTCCTTCCAATTCTTTCTATTATACTGATTATTGGAATTTGAGTTGTAATATCATATATTCCTACTTTAACATATGGTACATAATATGGGATATTATAATCAGACATTTTTGCTATAGTGCAATTTTCAGTGTTAGTAATACTAACAATACAGCAATCATCTTTTTTAAATCTATTTATATGACCTATAATATCTTTTGATTCACCAGACACAGAACATACTATTACAACTGAATTTTCATAAAATTTACCTGTAGTAGGGTAATACGGATCATCAATGCATAAACTAAATTGTCCAACACTTGATAGATATCGTGCTCCATATCTTGCTACAATTCCAGACATACTACTTCCTATAAAAATTGTTCTCTTTGCTTTTAATATAGCTTTTACAATTTCCTCTATCTTCTCATCATATTCTTCAGTATTTGTTTTCTTAAAAAAATCAATTATCTCTGTATTATCTTCACTTACTTTTTTAATTTCTTTTTCCTCTATAAATAATTTAAATTTTAGTTTAAACTCTGAATAACCACTACACCCTACTTTTTTGCAGAAATTTAATATGGTTGTAGTTGAAACATGAGATTCAACTGCTAATTCCCTTATTTTCATATATCGGACCTTATCTTTATTATCCATAATATAATTATAAACAGAAATTTCTAAATCATTAAGACTTTTGATTTGACTATAACTGAACATATAATACTTCCTTCCATTGGACTATTGCATACATTATATCAACTGATAACGTTTTTTTCAATCAAGATAGATATAAGTTTGAGTCAATTAAAAGTTGGAAATAATTTTTATCTTAAGTTTTCCTCCAGTAAATTTTTCAGCTTCATTAAAAATTTCTAATGTATTTTCAGCATAATCACCTAATAAGTCTTTACTTTTTTGAAAGTCAACCCATTCAATTGTAACTGGCAATTGAACATCAGCAGTTAGACAATCCCAGAGTGCATCTAAGTTTTCACCGTAATGAGCAGGAAGCTTTAATTCCTGTTTTAAAATTTGGTGTAACATATTTTTATCCGTAAGCTTACTGCCTTGTATTACTACTTTATTCAAGCTATTCACATCCTTAAAAAAACTACTTTCCTTTATATAATAATTTGAATGTTTTATAATGATCTGAGGTAGAGTAAATTAATCCATCATTTGAATAAAGAATCCTATCATCCCCACGATGTCCTCCATTATAGTTAATATCGCATTCATGCCAAATTCTATTAGGCGCATCTGGTAGAGATTTTTCAGCATTCTTAAAAATATCTCCCCCTATGCTTTTACCAGGCGCTACTTTGCTAAGATCGTCTCCTGGCTTCCATCCAAGTTTATTAGCCTGCGCTTTTGTTATAAAATTTTCAGGCAAAGTTCCATTTTTATGTATATAATCTGCAACGCCTTGAAAATCATTAATTATCTTTTTATTCTTTGAATCTCCATCTTGGCTAGAATCTATCTTTTTATCTTCTGATTTTGTAGCTTCCACATGGTTATCCTGCTGCTTATTTACAGCAGTTTTATTTGTTGCTGCACACCCAAATAAACCTATTAACATAAGTAAAAGTATAAAAACAGCAGAAATTTTCTTTATAAATAATTTTTTCATTTTCATAACCATTCCTTTCGCGCTTTGCTCAAGGCACAAAACGCAATTAAATTCTATCGATTCTTGGCTTTGAGCGAATTTATTTTATATTCTTTATTCGTAGGGATAACAGCTAACTATAAATCATGTGAATGCGAGTGGACTACACCTATTTAGATGAATGAGCACTTTATCAAACCCATTTGTATCAGCCGTAAAAGAGAGTAATTCTGAAAATTCTTTTTCCATATGTATCTCTCCATCCCATAAATTCTTTTGTACCATCATACTACTTTTATTATATCTAATACTTCTTGTTTTTTCTATAATTTTACACAAGGGAGTGTCGCAAAATGATTAAATTTTAATCAGGAGCGATACTCCTTTTCGGTTTAAAATAACAAATTTCTAAATATTTGAAATACAATATTAATTATTTAAAGATTTCTAATTTTTAAGTGCACTAAAATAAGCCCAGTTAATTTATTCCATAATTAGGCAGTAGGTTTCAATTCATGAAGATGATTCTTAGTTTTTTCATTTTGTATTTTTGAATGTAATTTGTTAATGTTATAACCAAAACAAAGCAAAATAAATTCAGTTTGAACGCTATTTTTTCCACGTGTTAAAAATCTATTGAATTCATAATCACTTTTTAGAACTCCAAATGTTCCTTCGAGAAGTACGGCCTTTAAAATATCCCTATTTGGGGGATTATATAAAAAAAATTAAGAATACAACAGGACAGTTTCAGCTATTATTTACAAATTTAATGTAATAGTTAGTTTTGTTCCAATGCCTTCTTCGCTTTCTACATCTATTGTACCCCTATGCATATCAGCAATCCATTTTGCAATAGATAAACCAAGACCTGTTCCACCTTTTTCCTTAGACCTGGATTTATCAACGATATAAAATCTATCAAATATATTCTTAATTTCATCCCCAGGTATTCCAATGCCGTTATCAGTAATAGTTAGCTTCACAACATTATCCTGTATCTCTGAACTTACATCTATTTTATTTCCCTCTTGTGTGAATTTAATACCATTATCAATAAATATCCTTAGCATTTGTTTTATCCTTTTATAATCAGCTATAATGAGAACCGCATCATTTTTATTACTTGTGATTATATGATTTGGAGCTATCAGTTTGCTTTCTGTTACTATTTCATCAACAAGTTCATTCAGATAAAAGCTTTTCTTTTCAATCACTTGAGTTCCGCTATCACCTCTTGCCAGAAATAATAGCTTTTCAACTAAATCAGCCATATTAGTAGCCTCTAATTTAATTGCATAAATAGATTTTTCCAACGCTTCTCTATCATCTTTTCCCCATCTATCTAATAGATTTGCATATCCTCGAATAACTGCAATGGGAGTTCTAAGTTCATGTGATGCATCTGATACAAACTGGGCCTGCCTGCTAAATGACTCTTGAAGCCTATCTATCATCTTATTAAAAGTATTTACAAGTCTATTAAGTTCATCATCAGAATCAGTTCCTTCTATTCTTTCCTTTAAGTTATTAATGCTTATATTTTCAGCAGTTGTAGTTATATAATCAATAGGCTTTAACATTTTCTTACTTACTATGTACCCTAATATTAGAGATATTATCATACCTATAAAATCAGTTATAACCATAGATACAAATAACGTTTCTAAAAAATGATATTCATTATTCATATCTTTTACTATTTGAAAATATACACCGCCATATTCTTTACTTTCATATTCAACATTTTCATATAATAAATAAACGTCATTTTCTTTTAAATATTTTACCTTTTCTAGTGAGGGATCTGTTTTATCCTGAGGCATTTCAATTTCATAGTTAAAATCATCAGATGTATTTATTACTGTCCCATCTTCCTTTATTACCCTTATGAATATATTTTGATTAGATGGAACATCTGAAAAAATATCATCATCTGATACATCTAAATGTTGATTTTCTGATTTGATGTCATTTAATACAACGTCCTTCGTATCTTCAATTTGATTAATCCCTTCATTATATAAATGATACTTTACTCCATATAAAATTGAAGCATTTAACAAAAGTAATATTCCTAGAAACATAAAGGCATAAACTATTGCTATCTTAATAGAAATTTTTCTGTTTTTAATACTTTTTAAAACCTTACTAATTATCTTTGATAACATAGCCTACTCCCCTTATTGTAGTTATAAGACTCTCTTCAAAACTATCATCAATTTTGCTTCGCAAATATCTTATAAATACATCTACAACATTTGTATCTCCTGCATAATCATACCCCCATACATCTTCAGTTAATTTATCTCTTGAAAGCACAATATTTTTATTAATCAATAAAGTCTCAAGAAGATCATATTCCTTTTTGGTGAGTTTAATTTCCTTACCTGATCTCCATACCTGATGAGTTGCATTATTAATTACAATATCCTTAACTTTTATTTCATCAATCTTATTTTTCAATACATTTTCTCTTGTATACACTCTAATTCTTGCTAATAATTCTTCTATTGCAAATGGCTTTGTTAAATAATCATTAGCTCCAATATCAAGTCCTAGAACTTTGTCAGATATGTCACTTTTAGCAGTAATCATTATAATAGGAACATTAGAGAATTGCCTAATTCTCCTACAAACTTCAATTCCATTTAAACTTGGTATCATTATATCTAGGAGAATTAAATCATACTCAGTATTCTCAACCTTCTCCAATGCTTTTCTTCCATCATATTCTGTATACGTTATATATCCTTCATGCTTAAGCTCCATTTCAATAAACATTGACATTTGTTTCTCATCTTCTACTATTAAAATTTTATGCTTCCCCATGTTATCATCTCCCATCAAAATTATTTTCAGCTTTATAAAAAATATTGTTTTTTATAATTATAATGTTACTATTCAAACAGCCTTTCCCATATCATGGTAATGTTTATAACCATATTTTTAACTATTATGTACTTTTCTTTATCAATTTATATATAATTTATTTAATATACTAAATTGCCAAAAATATTGCTGGGAACAAAGTTCCCAGCAATATTTTGGATCTTAAAAATTATGTTTAAAAATTTTATTATAAATCTCTGCCCGAGCATGCAGAA
The DNA here is from genome assembly GCF_022320765.1 of Clostridium sp. YIM B02569. Lineage (NCBI taxonomy): Bacteria > Bacillati > Bacillota > Clostridia > Eubacteriales > Clostridiaceae > Clostridium > Clostridium sp. YIM B02569. The sequence goes on from NZ_JAKJJX010000010.1 coordinate 124,146, forward strand.
ACTTAAATTTTAGGAAAAATGTTTAAAACAGCAAACAATTTTTTCTACATTCTTATTGTCACATCAAAACATTAAGATAACATTAAAATAGTATTAGAATAACATTAGAATGGTAATATAATATTATAGGTAAATTACACAAAACCTAGAATTATGCGATAACTCTCCGAAATAAGTTAAAGTTTAGCAAATACAAATATACGGGGATATTCCATCAATGGATCTCACTCTTAAATCAGATTAATATCTTAAATTATATACTACAACAGAAAGAACATATAGTCCTTTTCGCGGTGTTGCATTGAGAATAGGGCTATAAGAATTTCTTCATATAGAAGTTGTTCCATTTTAACTTGTCCCAACTTCACATTGAGAGCAAGTTAAAATAGGTACAACTTCTACTGTTAGAAATCCGCAGCCCTATTCTCTAGCAACAGAGCAAAAGACTATATGTCCTTTCAGTAAGTTATCTAATCCAAGCTCCATTAGCTCCTAATACATAACCATCAACAGTTGTGTTAGCTAGCATAGCGCCTGATGAATTTAAGTAGTACCAAGTTCCATTGTCATTTAACCATCCAGTTGCCATGGCACCTGATGCTGATAAGAAATACCAAGTTCCGTTATCATTTACCCAGCCTGTCCCCATAACACCATCAGCTTTTAAGTAGTACCAATTACCACCTAAGTTTAACCATCCTGCAGCTTTAGTTCCATCAGCTTTGTTATAAGTCCAAGTACCGTTAGTAGCTTGTACCCATCCAGCGGTTACTGCTGGTGTTGTAGCTGCTGTATCAGTTGTGGTATCATCAGCTTTTGTTCCACCGATTACTGAGTAAACTGCATCACTTTGATTCCAAGCAACAATATTATCTTTATTATAGACTGACATTTCATCAAAAGAGCCATCTACTTTATATACTTTGTCCCAATCTTTATCATTATTCCATTCATAGATATATCCTCCGTTTAATCTCCAAAGGTTTCCACTTGCATCTATATCAAATGCATAACCGTCATAACTATTACCACTATCAGATGACTTTTCTATATCTTCACCCTTGCTTAAATCTGCAAAGTCGGTGTAAGTATATCCATTAGTACCTTTTAATGTTATTGTTTGAGTAGCTATTTGCTTGTCCGATGTTATTCCATAATTAACTATTTTTCCATCTACAACAGTGTATCCTGAATCCGTATAACCGTTAGCAGCATTAATTAAATCGCCAGTTTTATCTGCACCTTTATCATCAGAGATTACATAAGCAGTTACTGTCTTAGCATACTTTGCTCCCTTAATATTATCAGATGCTTGCGCTTTTGATATTTTTTGAATGACATCAAAAGTTACTGCACCAGTTGTTTGCTTAAATGCACTATTACCACTAACAGCAATTCCATTTATTTTTTGTACAATTGAATTAGTAGTGCTTATAGTAACAGTTGCTGTTCTATAGATATAATCTGCATCTTGTCCAATTACTTTTGCAGTTGTACTGTCAACACTTCCTGTTACATCACCTTTAGTAGTATTTGCATCATACTTATCATTTGTATTATCTACACTTACTGCTTTACTAACTCCGCTTTCTGTTGTTGTTACTTTAATTTTTCCTAATTTGTAATCTGCATCAATATATGCTCCATTTGCATCTGTGTATACATTTAAATATGAAGTATTTTTATTTGTTGCATCCTGTGCAGAATATTGAGTTTCATACCATACTTCTCCAAACTTTGCTCCAGGAAGCTCTGTTACAGTTGGAATTGCTTCTGATTGGTTCGCTGAACTTCCTTCAACATATCTTCCATCTGTATCCTTTTTAATCTTTTTTCTTAAAGCTGCAGCAGCATCATCTTCTGCATTAGATTTTATAGATTCATCAGTTGCTTTACCTGTTCCTAAATCAAGGAAATAATCACCATTTGATACATCAACATATTTATCACCATATGCTGCAACAGATGATCCTGTATCAATATCTGATACATCATTGTATTTACCATTATTTAAATAATAAACAGCTTCGTCTTTATCATTAACCTCTCCATCAATATAAAATTTACCGTCTTTATATGCTACGGCATCATAAATAGTACCATCTTGTGCTTCTATTTTTTTATAATCTGCAGCATAAGCTCCAGTTGCAGGTGCTATTGAAACAATAGCAGCTGCTGCTAATAATAATGATGTAATTTTATTTGCTCTTCTAAACATGTTTATTTCTTCCTCCATTAGTTAATATTCTTAATGTTCACATTTGTATTTTTGCATTAAAGCATTAAAATAAGATTAAAATAGCATTAGAATAACATTAGAATAATTTAGCAAAAAATATATCACAGCATTAGAAATAAAATTTATTTTAAGAAAACCTGACTAAAAAAACATAAAAATAAAGATCCTCATGAAATAGAAAGTGTAACATATTATTATAAGCTAAGCTCATTATGGTAACATTATATTTAATATATTAACTAAATTTGTAGATAATAAGGATTTGCTTTCAATTTATTTATATAAATGAAGTTTCATATCAAAATAGATTGATTAATGCAATAGATTTTACTGAGTTAATGAATTATAGAAATAAGAATGTACAGGTTTCTCATATAGGACATTCTCAAATAAATCTAAAATTTATCCTGTTTGAACGTTATCATATTATATGAAAGGTCTACCTTTTACAAATTCACCATTAAATCTGTTTATTGGTTCTTAACAATGTTATTATATATAATTTGTTATAATAAAATAACCCACGAAAATCCGAATTCCAGATTTTCGTGGGTTTCATGGTGGAGGCGACGGGTGTCGAACCCGTGTTTATTACATAATGGTAACGTGTATTTTACTAGTTCCTCTTATAACAAGATGTTTGAAAAATATCATTTTTGATATACTGCATATTCATTACTGTATGGTAACATATGCAGTATAGATTTAAAAAATGTGTGTCAAAATGGGATGTCAATTGAGTATCTCTGATAGCTCTATATTCAAGGCTTTACATAACTTTATGGATGTAGATAATTTTACTTTAGAAAAAGGACAATATAACAAACATATCAATTTTAATATATTTATATTAGCTTTATTAGATAATGAAACCATCTTTTCTTTTCTACCATGCATATATCTTTTGATATTCTTCTTTATATTTATTTGGCTGACCATTTGCACTTGTTTCCCCTTCTCAAATTCTACTTTAATGTTTAATGTTTTTTCTGTCATAGCTTTGACCCCCTTGTATTTTACCCTTGAATTAATCATTGATTAAATTATATCATATACACCGATAAAAACAAACATATGTTCTCTTAAAATGCATAAGATTTCCTTAACTATTTCTTTTTTATGTAATTTTGCTCCTTTTGTTAGCAAAATAGCACATTTTTGAATCTCCTTGTTAAAATTATCTCGAGGTGATTAATAATGTTAGCTTTGAGATTAACATATCTTCGTAAAGAGCTTGAACTTACTCAAGCCGAACTTTCAAAAAAACTTAAAATATCACGTAGCGCTTATTCACATTATGAAAGTGGCCAACATGATCCGCCGATTTCTACTTTAATTTTATTTGCGGATTTTTATGGAGTTAGTCTTGATTTTTTGGTTGGTAGAACTGATATTAGAAAGCCTTATCCCAAGAAAACTTTTTAGAACACAATCTATACCTTAACTCTTTTTGAAAATTACATTTCAATCTTCTTTCTATTCAATTAATATTTTTCGTTAATTTTTTAACTTTTCTTTCACCTCACTATCTACTTTGCTTATAAGTTGGCCAACCCTTGCTTGCAATCTAATTATATCATGCCAAATAGGTCAGCGTCAGTGACCTTTCGACTTTATTCTCACATAAATTGCTTACAATTTTTATATAAACGAAGCAAAAAAATCCTATAATAGCGAAAGTATAGAGAATTATAACTCAATATTTTACTTTTTATTTTTGTATTAAATAATTTATAAATTAGTTGTTATTTTATGAATTATTTTGTAGAAATATAAAGGAATTTAATCACAAATGCAGAATAATATTATTCAACTAAAAATAACTATAAGATAAAATTCATGCTCAGGGGTGATTGAATTGTTACGAAAGCGGCGAAATGATATAGGGCTCTCTTTACGCAAACTATCTAAACTAAGTGGAATCTCAAAAACATATCTAATCTCTATGGAAAGATACCCTAATAAGTGTAATCCAACCTTTGAAATAATGTTTAAATTAGAAAAATCATTATTAGTTGAACATGGAACAGTATATTTATATTTTGCAGATCTGAGAAAGGACATAGTAATTAACACTGAATTAAAAGATGATATTATAGAATAAAAAAGAGACCAGGATAATTAAAAAATATCTTGGTCTTTAAAATCTATATTATTTTTTCTCTATAGGTTGCTGAATTGGCACTCCTAAAATTCCGCCTAGATCTTTAATAATATCTCCTATGGAAACTCTAATACCATATTGGCTACTTGATATTAACAGATTCATTCTATACTTATTCATTGGTTTTAATAAAGGTAATTTATTCATATCCTTTTCTGATATTGTAAAATTAGTTCCATCATCTAGAGTCAATATTCCAAGTGATATATAATCTTCCTTAGTGTTACTATTCTTCTTTACTTCCAAACTACTTACTAAAACATCAACATTATTTACTTTCATTATTAATACACTCCTTTTTATTTAAATCAAAATAAGTTACATTACCTAAATGGTTTCCTTTCCAATCTGTATACCCTATAGGATAGCTATTAGTAAATTTCAATTCATAATCTCCATACCGACTTAATATCTGTTCGATTGAAGCCTCGCAAAATATTTTTTCCTCTATGGGCTTTTCTAAAGTCTTTTGACTATATCCATATATTCGATATCCTTCCAAATCTACATCTTTTAAACTCTTTACAATATAACTACTTACATATAAAGCAACGTTAGTATTATCCTCCTGAGCTAATGACCTTATATCTACCCAACCATACTTCCAATATGAGGCTGAGAAACTTTGTTCTAATAGTTTATGTTCTTTAGATTTAACCTCATTAGAATTGTTTAATTTGATCTCCATAGGCATATTAGTTAGCACATGGAAATGTAGTCTATGGTTTATATCTCCGTACTCTAATACCCATAGATACTTTAAATTTTTATATCTTTTCCTTAGCTTATGAAATAGATTGTCTAAGCTTTTTTTACTTTCTTTATAATCCTGCTCTTTTGCAAATGTTAAAGTAATAAATGTTGTCATATCATCATTACACTTTATCAGCCTTATAATATTGTTTCTTGCTGCTGTTAATGTTGCAACTCTATTTTTCTTACTCTGTTTGTTTGATTTTTTTACTTCTTCTTTGCTTGTAGACTTCTCAATTTCTTTTTGCAGTTTCTCAATTCGTTTAAATCCTTCATGTTTCTTAGATTTTCTAATGATGTAATTGTGAACCTTGTAAATTTCTAACCGGGAATTGCATTTTATAATTCTAAGATTATACATTCCGACTTATCCAACTACTAACAAGTTAAAAGCTAACGCCTTCCACTAAGACTTTTTGCGCTCCGAGGTTGCTAATATAAACAAGTTTATAACCGCACCTCTACGCTTAAAAACTCTTAGTTCCAGTTGTTGAACCTTTACTGAGTTAGTGAGTAGGTACGTCCTTTGTATAAATTATCACTGTAAAAATAGAATTCCCGATTATTCAATTCACCATCAACACTACACCCTAATGCAACCCTATAGGAACTTTCATCAAGCTGTTTAAAACTGCATCTACTATTAAAATAACTCTTAAATTTCAATTCTTCTTTAGTTGCTATCTGTATTATGCCAATTATAAATATATTGTAATGTCGCGCGATACATAACAATTCTTTTATTGTGTTGTTTAAATTCTTGTCCTTAATAGTTGCTAATTCTTCTATTAATATATAGAGTGGTCTATCATGCTTATGTGGGCGTTCTAACAAGGGCTTTAGATAGTTAAGTATATTTCTTTCTCCCAGTAATTTTGGTGTCTTATTATAACCTATAAAGTCATCTAAAAACGCATTGCAAAGAACTATATCAGCATCATTTAGATTGTTAATAATGCACTTTATTAAACCTGTTTTCCCTTGCCCTGATAAGCCTGTTACTAGTAAGTGAGGACATTTTTTCATATCAGCTATAATTGGTTTAGCTCTAGAATCATACCCCAATAACAGTTCAGTATTCTTTAATTTATGTTTTTCAAAATTTAAGTCTTTAGCTGATGTATCTATTACCTCAATATTTACTTTTGCATCATTAGTTAACTCAATATTTACTTCTTCAGCACCAAACAGTGATCTTATATAACTCTTTTGTTTTTCGATATCTTCAAAGCTGCATATTCCACCTATATCTATTGTTGCAGAAAATCCAAATTCACTTTTCTGAATATCTTTAACTATAGGCAAAAAGCTATTGTTTTCTATTTTCTTATCTTTAAAGAACCTTCTAAAACTTAATTGTATTCTTAGTTTTTCTGGAATTAAAAAATCGTAGAAAGTATATCCTATAGATGCTAAAATAACTAACTTAACGTACAAAGCTATCATTGCTTTTTCCTTTTCTTTATTGCTATGTTATATATGTATGCACTACTATTTGAAAAATTTCCTACTTATCAAAAATAATTTTAATATATGATATTTATTCTAGTATTCGATAATTATAAATATAAAAAAAGGCACCTAATCTTCAAGGTACCATATATCTTCTACCTTTCGATTAAGTGCTTTTGCTATTACCATTATGTTTTCAATATTTCCTTGTATTTTATTAGCCTCTATACTAGAGTAAGTACTCTGACTTATTCCTAGCATATTGCAGAATTCTTTCTGATTTAACATATACTCTTTCATACGAATTTCTTTAAGCTTATTCTTAACCATCTTCTCATCCACCCACAAGTTATTTAGTATATGTTATATTATATGCTATTATTCCATTAATTACCACTAAAAATAAGGCTAGGAAATTAATCCTAGCCTTTGACACTCGTAAGTATTAAATTATTTTTATTATTCTATGGAATAAAACCAACTTCCCAATGTTTCTTTTAATTCTAAACATTTGCTCATAGGCAAGTTTTGAGTTTCAATCCATACACCCTTTTCATTTCCTCTGAAGTAACACCTAACATCTTTGAAATATTGGAGTACATAATCAGCATCAACACCATTAAAGCTATTATCTCCTTGATAGCCATCAGGTAAATAATTTGTAACTACATACCCAGTAGTTTTATTTAATATCCCTTCATTAAATTCATTCATATCGCAATCAGCATTTATCCCAGGAACTGATCCTGTTTCAGAATACTGATGGCCTACTCTATTAGTAAAGAAATTAGCATTTAATTTCCATGGTATATTGTTATAATTTGCTTCCCATAATGGATAATTCGCAATTCTATTATCTAAGTTATCCATAAAACTAGTATAAGTATAAATACCTATTTGCATATTAGATAGCTCTTTGAATTTAGCAATAAATCTTAAAATATAGTCCATTAGTCCATCAAAATTAGTTTCTACATCTAACATTGGAATAAGATCATTAGTTTTATCCTTTATAGCATTATAAAAACTATTGGCCTGAGTTTCTGGAGCGCTAGTTCCAACTAAGAAATGATAAAATCCTGTTTTTAATCCTGAGTAATGTGCGTTAGAATAATTAGTGTCTAAGTAACTATCAACAAATGTTGTTCCTTCTGTTGCTTTAATATAAACAGCTTCTACTCCTGCTGCTTTTACCTGGTTAAAATTTATATTTCCATTATGATTACTTACATCTATACCTTTCACTTATATCATCCTTTCTTATTTTAAATATAAAAATAAGAGTAACCCTAAAGGCTACTCTAAAATTACGCTTGCACTGTTTGAGGTGCATCAGCAGGCTTTACCATTAATGCTTGGACTTTATTAAATTGTTCTGTTAATGCTTCCAATTCAGCTTTTAGACTTGCATTGTCATCTTGTAGCTGCTTGAGTAAAGTAGAATTATCTACTACTGCTGATTTCCCTTGGTTTATCTCTCCGGCAATTGCTTGCCTAATTTCTGCTACATCATTTTGGCTTAATTCAGGGAACTTAGCTAATAGCAATTTATCAAACTGATCTGCTTTAGATAATACCTTTTCCTCTACTGTTTTGCTTATTCTAAAGTTCTCATCTACTATGTTCCAGATAGCTTTACCTACAGTTATATAGTTTTTATTCTTTAATATAGTTTCTTCAACTCCACTTTTAACTAATTTACTTTCTAATACCTTAATTATTAATTTTAATGCTGTTCTTATCATTTTACATACCTCCAATTATTTATTAAATATTCCTGTTTGAATTGCATAAAAAAAGAAGCTTATTAAAGCCCCTCCAATTGCAGTTATAAACCACCTTATCATACCTGTAAGTGATTTTAGATTTTCACATAAATTTTTAAGTTCTGTCTTTAGTTCTCTTCCATCCTGCTCTAGTTTATCAAGCCTATCATCATGATTATCAAGCTTTTTATCATACGTTTTTATTTTATCCCTAATTAATTCTTCATTCATAAGTCACCTTTCCTATTTCAAATTTAAAATAGCACTAAAAAACACCTTATCGGTGCTGATCTGCTGCTTATATTATATTATTTTATTTACTACTTCCTAGTTTCCTATGACGTAGCGCTTACCACATAATCAATACCTGTAATAGTCTTGTATTGTTCTGCTGTTATCTTTCCTTTTGCTACATATATTTTTAAACTATCTGTAGTTGCAATATTTAAATCAAAATTAGTTTTGCAAAAATTATACCAATCCATTTATATAACACCTCCATTAACTAATTGAGTAATTAAATTAAATATCTGAGCCTGTAAATCTGCATTGGTTGGAGGTAATGTAACTACTTTATCTTTATTAGCCAGCCATCTTTCATAAACTTGTTGAGCAGTTTCTCCAGTCTCTTCATTATTAGTAAATGTCCCGTATTCTGTTTCTAATTTTTCCATCATGACTCCTCCTATGCTTTAAAATTAATATATAAATTTACTATAGAATTCCCAATTGTATCTCCTGTGTTAAGCTTATATAAAACAATATTCCCACCGGAAGTAATAGCTAATTTTACATTTACTACTGAATTTGAAGAATTTAATGTTGGTACAATTAACTGTTGCGTTGCACTTGGTGTAAATCCAGTTGGTAAAGTTCCTACTATAACACCATTTGTAACATCTCCACTTGACACCGATAACGCTAAAAATGCTCTATTACCTATTTTAGTGACATCTAAAGTTCCAGCATATAATGCCCAAGCATTTAATAATGTTATAGTTCCAGTTTCGCTTGTAGGAATTGATTTACTATTTATTTGCGGTGTTCCTGTAAAATTCGGACTTGCTAATGGTGCTTTAGTAGTACCTAGATTAGATATGTTCTGCGTATTTTCTGACAATGATGTAGTATTAGCATCGGTTGAAGCTTTGACCTCATTTATCGCCCCTTTGATTGTTTGGTCTGTAGTTGTTAATGTTGCTGTTCCAAGAAAGAATGCTTTGAGTTTTGCCCAAGTAGTATTCCTGGTATTCCCGTCCTGTTCTATCAATGCTAGGTCTGTATCTTTTGGATCTACTGTTGGTTTATCTCCTATTTTCCATCCCATTTAAATCATCTCCTATCCTATAAATTGTTCATTATTTTCATCCACCAAATAATCTCCGTTTTCATCTTCAAGATTACTGATAGACATTTTATTTATTAGAAAAAACATTTGCTGAATTAGCTGCCAATTAGCATTATTCTGTAACTGAGCTATAACGTTTTTGCCATCAGATATTGTAATGGTTAAATTATTATTTAATGTAGTTCCATTTGCTATATCAGCTTTTAATGTAGCATCTAGTGCATTTCCAGTAGTTATATCATCTTCTAACCTTTCTGCTACGCTTGTACCTGTTGCAATATCAGTTTCAAGCCTACTTGCAAGAGTTCCGCTTGTATTATTTAAATTGGTTAATGTATTTTCATGTTGCAAAGCTAATTGATTTTGCAACGCTAAATTATCAGCATTATCATTGTAGTTATCTATAAGCTTTTGAATCTGCTGCAAGGTTTCTATCTGGTCACTAGATTTAATAACAATATTAGTACTTGGATTTGGTTTTACTTCAAAGGTAAAAGTATTAGTTATGTTGGTACCATTAGAATCTGATATTTCAACAATTCCCTCAACATCACCAATTCCAAGAGTCGCCTGCACATCAAAATTAACTACGAACTGGTTCCCTGTAACACTTTGAACTATCTTTTCAACACTATATCCATCCGGTTTTTGTAGAACTATATGCATTTTCTGTCCTGTTAAATCAAGGCTTGCAGATCCTTGAAATATTTTTATAGTCATAGCTAATGTATCACCCTTACGTATGTTTTCATAAAGGCATTCCCCATTAGCATTTGTTGTGTCTATAGATAACTTTATAGGCTTTTGCATGTTATCCCTCCTTCCTTTTCAGATAAAATAAAAAGAACCTATGCTTTAACATAAGTTCTTGATTTATATAATTATTTAATCCAAACTCCATCTGAACCTACATGGTAGTTACCTATATAAGTATCATGCGCCATTATTCCGTCTGAATTTAGATAGTACCATTTTTTATTATTGTCTTTAACCCATCCGGTTTCCATTGCTCCTTCAGAATTCAAATAATACCAGTTGTTATTTAATTCTAACCATCCTTTTGCCCTAGAACCATCTTCCTTAAAAAAATACCATTTTCCGTTTAGATTTAGCCATTTATTTATAATCTGAACTCCATTTACAAAATATCCTTCATTGTTAGTCTCATCTACGTAAAACCATCCTGTAGATTTGTTTTCTTGTATTGATTGCCTTGTAGCAGCTTCAGCTCCAAATGACGATATAACGATTAAGCTCATAACAAGCGACAAAATTACCCTCTTCATAAATATCACTCCTTATCTTTTTACTTAAATTATATATTTTTTGGAACTTTTGTCAAATAGTTTTGTTTACATTTTATCATCTATCCTAGAATCAATATAATCTCTCAATGTTTGATTATCGATGAGTATGCTTGAACCGTCTCCAACGTATATTCTATTAAAATGTACATCTCCAAAAAATTCAACTTGGTCCATATTCCTTAAAGTTCTGTAAAAATCACTTTTATCATCTGTATTTTGTATATCAATATCCTTAACCACCGCATGTCCTGATGTTGTAAAATTAAAAACCATGTCTCCATTAACTTTTACTATTAACCCACCATTTTCTATAGTAACTCCGTTTGTATCTAACGTCATAGAATGAGTTCCTGTAGCATCTTTAATCGCTTCAACTACACTATCGACATTCTGCTCTATATAAGAACCAAATTCCCCTTTGCTTACTTTAGATTGTATTCTATCATCTAGTACCTCAATTGAAGCTTCTGTATCTTCCTTTAGGTTAGTTACACTTAATTCTATAGAATCTGCTCTGGCTTCCATGGTCACTTGAAATTCTTCTGATTTCTTTTTGACTTTTTTAATTGTAGCTGTATTTGTATTAGTTTTAGTATTAACTGTATTGGCTAAATTACTTGTATTATTAATAATATTAACTATATTGGTTTTCTTTCTGTTTCCAATAGTTACTTCTAATATTTTCCCTTGTCCATTTAAAGCAAGGGGATTATAAACTATCTTTGTTACTCTAGCTACAGCTGTTATATTTAGTTTTTCATAGTATACTGTAACATTATTACCTAATTCACATTTTTCTAAAATATCATAATCTTTATACTGCTCTGTCTTTTTTAATTGAGCGAATTTAACTGTATTGCTAACTGTCAAAGAATCGATTCCGTCTTCTGTGAATTTCTTTTGTCCTCTCTCCCTTAATTGGTTGTAGACTACATTTAAGGCAGCTGGAGTATCATCTACTGCCGAAACATCTTCGCAAGTTATGACTTTATATTTCTTGCCTAGAACACCCACATTAGGGGAAGTTATGACTTCATTGTTAGGAAGATAGATTCCGTCACTAGACTTCATAATAAGAACTGTCGCAAAATCATCACTTATATCATCAACGTCCTGCTGAAATTCTTGAAGATTCTTTCCACTTCTTATTACAAGAGGACTATCGGTTTTTCCTCTCTCGTCCACCATATCTATGGTGAAATTATTAAATATTATTTCTCCACCATAGGCGTTATAAATTGATTTAGAACCATTTGAATTATCTAATATTCCAGCTAACGGAGATACATAAGCAACATCAACATAATTTATAATATTCCCATTATCATCTAAACCAAGATTAACGCTTGTATTTGTGCTAGTATCTAAGTTCCCTACATGAAATTTACCTACATTATCTTGTACCGATCCTAATACTAATGCTATTGCTTGTTTTCTTGTCTTCCCACTAGGTACTAAAGGGGAATTCCCACCACCAAACACAAAATCATTCATAAGATCGCATCTTGCTATAGCTTGAGCATAAATGCTTATCTTTTTATCATTGCTATCTACAGATACTTTTCTTATTCTAAATAATTGGTCTGGTCTATCATCATATACAGGCGAACGAATTATATTGCCTTGTACTAGAAATTGACTAATATTTTTTCTATCTTGCATTGGGTATTCCAATTCTAAATCAAAGATCCCTTCTATATCTTCAGTAATTTTCACAGAATCTTTTATACAATCAATTAGTACCATTCCATTATTATTAAAATCTGTTGTGCCCTTTTTGAATAAGCTTATCATTATATGCACCTCCAGTTTGGTTTAATCTCTACTTTAGTAACTCCTGTTCCTGTCCATGTGATTAGATTCTCACCAATGTCTAGGTAGGGATAAGGACCATTTATTTTATTTTCTTTTCCAGCATAGCAATTTTGAATCGAACTATCTATTGTGATGCTCGTTCCTATTTCTGTAATATTAAAATTCCTATTGTTAATAGTAACTATACAACTTCCTGTTCCGTAAATAGTTATTATTGGCAAGCTTATATAGTCCGCTTTATTATGGTTTAATATAGTTCCATTTGTAATGGTCCTGAAGTCTTGACCATCTAGCAAATAACCAAAAGGCTGACACTTGAATTGTACTAAGAAATCATATACTTGATTTTCAACAATTTGATTTATAGGTACCGGGTTAACTATTTCAGCATCATAAAATCTATCCGGCCTATTTCCAAAAATAACATGTCCTTTCCCTCGTAGCCAACGGACTATTTTATTTGGGTCATTACCTTTATAGTCACATTCCACCTGTTTAATATCTGACGTATACTTATTAAATTCTGTTAAAGTTCCGTCTGCTCCATCAATATCCACATCATTAGTTGATTTTGTAGAATCTTGAATAGGAGGGAGGCTCACAATTTCAAGATTCATATCTACATTGTTTTTACCATTAAATACCAATATTTTATTTTCTTTCAATTATAAAACCTCCTTTAATAGTTTTTTTTCTTAAATGCATAGTATCCCATATCGCTTGACCATGATTCTAGGTCTTGGTCAGTATGTTGATGATAATTTTCTATATTAACTTTAAGCGTATTCCCATAATCATTTGTGGTTGAATTACTTATGCTATTAGTAATACTTCCAGATAATAAAGATTGCATTTGAGCTTGTTCAGCCATTACAGCAGATCTCATAGCTGCTACTTGATTAGATATCTCTGACTTTATAAACTGCTCTGTTTGCATATGATTTTTAATTGCTGCACCTTGGCTTACATATGCCACATCACCTTTAGTGGACATTTCTGGTGCTATTTCATTTGTATAATATAATCCAGCTTTAGGATTTGAACTAGTTCCGGTTGCATAATGTCCTATCTTTGTACTTTGACTCGCTGTATCATAATAAGTATAAGTTCCAGAATCGCTATCCGAACCATATTCATTACCACTTCTTATATGGATTAATTCTCCTACTGCTTCTTGAATAGTTTGTTTATTAGAATTTAGCCCAGTTAACAACGAATCTGATAAGCTTTGACCTGCATTTTGCCATTGTGGATTATAGGAATTTAATAAATCAACTAACTCCTGGTTATTGCCATTTAGTAATATATATCTAGCTTGTGCATTCACTGAATCAGTTTCTTGAAGTTTAGAATAATAATCCTTAGTATCTTTTAATTGCTTCTCTAGGGTGTCTTTTTGCTTATTGTATTCTTCTTCTAAGGCTTTCTTTTTATCGTCTGTATTCCATTCATCCTGTTGTTTTGATAATTCTTTTTGCAAGTCTTTAATTTGTAACGCATAAGCTTGTTTATCTGCATAGCTAGCAGTGTTATTCATTTTAGCTTGTAATACTGCAATTTTATTATTATATCCCTGCTCAGTATCACTCCTGCTTGTCTCTGTACTTTCTTTTTCCAAGGCAGCTAATTTTTTATTATAATTACTTTCTAGTTTAGTTAATTTAGAATTTATTGAATTTTCAGCTGCGGTTTCTTCGGCTTTTAATTCATTCTCTATCGCTGTAGTTACAGCTTCGGCTATTTTTGTAAGCTTATCCTTCTTTTCCTCCGCAATTTTGACTTGCTGTTCTGCTGAATCCTTAGCATTTTGGATTTCATTTTCAGCAACCATTTTAGCTAAATCCATTTCTTTTTCTACGCTATCTTGTTTTGCCTTTAAAACCTTCTTTTGTGCTTCTAGTTGCTTCTTAGTGCTAGAATCTGTTGTATTATCTATTGTTGTATCTAAATCATCTATATCTGCTTTTAAACTATCAACTTGACTCTTCAGTGAAGCATAATTGGCATCATCTTCAGCTTTCATTTTACTAGCTTTATCTTTTGAAATATTAGCCATATCTAGCTCGTTGTTTAGGCTTGAGAAACTTGAATTACCAGAACTTGAATTAAAGGCATCAACTAAGCCATTTGCTAATTTCTCATTTAGCTGTACGCCATTTTTAGCACTTTCTTTTGTATTACTAGATATATTACCTAATAAGTTATTTTGGGCGCTCATAGCACTAAGCAATTTGTTAACAACAACGCCAAAACGACTATCTACAGCATTAGAAACGTCTTTTTTCATTGCATTAACGCTAGAACCGTGGTCTAAGATTCCAGTTCCGCCGCCTAAGTAGTATAGTTCGTTTTCACCTGTAGACATTTCCCAGCCATGTTCATGCAAAGTTGTTAGCCCTTCATCTCCACCACTAGTACCAGTATAATTTGAATCTATTACACTTTTAGCAACATTTACGGCAGCATTTACACTTTTCCCTGAAAGTTGCCTAAAAAAGTCACTTATACTTTCTAATATGGATAACGAATTACCAGCATCAACATGCACTGATGTATTAGCTTCTTTCCCATTTAAGTCTTCTATCTTTCGATTGGTAGTGTCTATATTTGCATTTGCTTGTTCATTATTAGCTGACGTTTCCACTGTTGGGGTTTTAGATCCTAATTCATCAGCTTTATCTTCTGTTTCTTTAAATTTTTCTAAAGCGTCTTTATTATTAACATCAATATCCACTTTCGCTGGACTGCTTGCTAAATGGTCAACTACTGCTTTTTTTACATCATCTGCATTTGCAATAGTTCCATCTTTATTAAATTCGATCTTGACTTGTTCTCCATTTATATTTGCTATAGCTACTTTCATTCCATTAGCTTTTTCAATAATAGTCTGCATTTTAGAAACTGTCTCACCAGTATCTATTTTTATGATGCTGTTCCCGTCAAGTTTTAAATTGCTCATACCGTACTGAACATTAGATGCTAATTGTTGCATTTCCTTAGAAACTTTTTCACCTGTTGCTTTTGCATCATTAGCAAATTTCTCGCTATATCCGCCAAACTTCCCTGTAAAAGTATCATAAGCACTTGTAATATTTCCTGTAGCTTGATCTACTGTAACATAAATATCATGCCACTTACCTGTGCTATCTTGTACTCTTTTCATTCCACTTTCGGTAGCATCAGCTATTTCAGAATATTGTTGTTTTAATTTATATAAATCGCCTTGTGTATTCCTATCAGCTGGCGAAAACATTGTTCCATCAACTTCATTTAAATTACCTTCTAATGATGGATTTTTCTCATAAAGCATATTGAGATATTCTCTACGTTTGGACTTCTCAACATTAATTAGATCATCATATTCTTTTTTCTTATCTTCAATTTGCTTCTTATAACTTTCAGCTCTTGCGGTCTCACCAGCTTTTTCAGCTTGTTTTTCCATATTGGCAAGTTCATCTAAACCAGTTTTATAAGTTGCACGAGCATCAGCAAAACTTTTTGAAAGATCTTGGGACGCTGATTGGTATTCCTTGGTTGCATCCTCAGCACTAATTCCTTTTAATCTTTCGCCAAATTGGTTTTTAGTAAAATCTGATTCAGCTGTATTCTTAGCTTCAACCTCAGCTTGAATTTGTTTTACTTGTTGTAAGTAGCTTTCAATAGTCTCTACATCTTCTTGACTTAGCTTTCCATGTTCTTGAATCGCCCTTTGCCATCTATCTGTGATTTTATTTTGAATATCTTCTACTTGCTTTAATTTTTCGTCGCTTGCTTTTCCGGCTTCATCTAAAACGCCTTGCTCATCTGCATCTATTCCGCCTTTTTCATTGAACATTTTAGAAAGTTCGCTTTGTAGTTCGCCTTTTCTTTTATTGATTGTAGATTTAGCACCATCAATCATTTCATTTATCTTGCTTTGTATTTTGTCTTGGTTTTCCTTACTCATTTTATCATCTGAATTCGCACCAGTAAGAACCATTTCAAAATCATGATATTGCTTTGTAGCTTTTTCAATTCCATCTTTGAAAGAATCTGAAACGCCTTCCCCGAAGTCTTTGTAAATAAGTTTAGCCTTTTGTAATTCTGCCTTTGACTTAACTACTCCGCCAGTACATGCATTGACTGCTTTTTCCCAGCCATTCAAATCATCTGTACTAGCATCTACTGATTTGCTTAATAATTCGTGATATGTTACCGCTCCAGCTATTCCAACTATCAACGCACTAGCTGCTCCAGCTGCTAACCCTCCTGCTACACTAAAACCAGCAAGTGCTGCTTCTCCAGCTTCTGCTCCTGTTCCAATTAGTCCTAACCCTTTTCCTAAAGTTCCACCTAATTTAATTAATCCACCTATACTGTTTGTCACTGTTCCGATAGTTTTGGTAACTGGTCCGATAGCCGCTGCAAATAAAGCAGTTTTAATAATGCTTTCTTGCATTGGTTCTGGTAAATCAGCAAATCTATTCGCCATGTCTTGAACTTCATTTGCTATTTTCGTTATTGCTGGTGCTGCTGCTTCTTCTAGTTTAATAGCTGCTGTTTCAATACTACCTGTCATTTGTTCTATAGCAGATTTAGCATTATCTTGCATAGTTGTTGCCATATCTTTAGCTGCACCGTCAGAATTTTTATAAGACTCTGTTAAATCATCTAAGCCTTTTTTACCACCTTGCATTAGAACAAGCATTCCACTCATAGCTTCTTGCCCAAAGATTGTAGCTGTTAAGTCTTGCTTTTGCTGTTCTGTCTTACCCTCTAAAGCTTTTGAATATTCTCCAACTATTGTACTCAAAGATTTTAATTTTCCTTGTGAATCAAAAGCATTAAAACCAATAGATGCCATTGCTCCGGCTGCTTCATTACTAGGACTTGCCAATCTAGTTAATGCACTTCTTAAAGTAGTTCCAGCTTGACTTCCTTTGATTCCGCTGTTAGCCATTTCTCCGATGGCTGCTGTAACTTCTTCTAAAGATAGCCCCATAGAATGAGCGACTGGACTAATGTACTTCATCGCTTCGCCCGTATCTGCTACCGCTGCATTTGTTGCATTCGCATTCTTTGCTAATACATCAGCTACATGTCCAGCTTGGTTAGCTTCTAAACCAAACCCACGTAATGTTGAAGCTGCAATATCAGAACTTGTTGCGAGATTTTCCCCACTTGCTGCTGCTAAATCTAACAGTCCTGGCATTGCTGCCATAGTTTCTTGTGTATTAAACCCAGCTGCAGAAAGTGCTTCCATCCCCTCAGCTGCAGCTTTTGCACTGAAAGCAGTATCTTTCCCTAACTGTAAAGCTTGATCATGTAGTTGTTTAAATTCTTCTCCAGTTGCGCCTGAGATGGCTTTAACTCTCGACATTTGCGCATCGAAGTCAGCACCAGTTTTTAATGCTACTGCCCCCATTAATGTAAGTGGAGCTGTTACATTTCTTGTGAAAGAATCTCCTACATCGGAAATTAATTTCCCTGTTTTACTTATACTTTCAGCTACAGAAAAGTTCTTAAAGCTCTTTTCCGCCTCTTCTACCTTTTTCTTTATATTATCAATAGATTTAGTTGCAGACATACTGGCACTAGAAAAATTGCCATCCAAACCATTAATAGCATCCTTAGCAGAATCTAAGCTTATTTTTTTATTATTTAAGCTATTCAATCTAGTTTCTAACTTCGCAACACTGGCTTCAGCTTTTTCCATCTGACTAGATATTTTGTTTTGATCTTTTACATTTGTAGCATTCTCATAAGCTTTCTTTAAATTCTCAAGTTTTTCTTTCTGCTTATCCAATTGAGTGCTAGTTTTTTCTATACTTTTAGAAACATTCTCTAGTTGCTTAGGAATTTTGCTAAAATCAATATTCTTAGCTGCTTTACCAACATTATTAATAGAACTTTCGGCTTGCTTCATTGCCTTATCAACGCCTTTTCCAAGTCCATCAGCAACCTTTTTACTGGCAGTATCAACATCCTTTTCAAATCCACTGGTATCTAGCTTAGTATCAATAATTATCTTTCCGTCATTTGCCATACAAGTAACACCTCCTTCCAAACAAAAAAGAGCAACCTAAGTTACTCTTGTAGTTCTGATAAATCTCCACCACGTTTTAATATTGCTGCTAAGTTTTTAGTATGCTTAACCTCTTCTTTGCTTCGCGGTATTGCGTATATTTTTTTTATTTTAGTATAATGATCTTTTATATTTTTATCTGTAATTTTACTTAAATCCATAGCTCTTATAGACATTATTTTCGATATCTCATTATCTTCTTTTAAGGAATTAAACATAGCTTTAAATTTCCACCAATGAAGATTTGTTTCTTGTAAATCTACTCCATATTGGTCTAAAAATGCACTATAAATTTTATCTCCATCGTAGTCGAAATTATAAATATCTTCTTTATTAGAATTTGCTTTTTTCTTTTTACTTTCTTCTTTACCACACCTATAAAACCAAATCATTTGCTCTATAGCTTGATTTATATTTAATGGAATATTAGGATAATAAATCTCTAATGCTCTAGTAAATATTTCTTGATCATCTAATGATTTGTCATTAAATAATTGCTCAAACTTAATAGAAAAACGAAAGTCAGTATTTATTTTGACTTCCGTTCCATCTATTAAAACATATTCGGGCAATTTTTCTAGTAAAATACTCATATCATTGCCCCTTTCTTACTATGCTTTAGCTACTACTGTAGCAATACCTGCTTTTTTAGCTTTTAGACTTGAATCAACTTCAACTATGCAAATTTTATTACCTGTAACTGCGGTTATATCCGCGCTTCCATTCCATACTTGATATCCTGAACAATCATCATTTAACGCTGGCGTCGTTACTGTACTTGCTGTCTTATACATATAGAAATTACCGCTTGTTAGTGGTTGAGTTATTGTAATTTTAGTTGTTCCAGTAGACGAACCTTCAACTGATGTAACTGTTAATGTTCCAAGACTTTCTAAGTACTCTCCTTCATGGAATTCTTTTTCTTGAATATCGAAATATCCAAAGACAGGATCACCAACACAGTTTAAATTTCCTGCCCCAGTCATTGTTTCACCACCAGCACCTTGGCTGTTTGTTACTTCTACTGCAACCTTAAATTTTCTAGCCTTAAAGTATCTTGTTGAATTTGGCACAGCAGGTAAAAATAATTCTGTTCTAACGTAATATCTTTCTGCCTCTACACCTACTGCATGGTTTCTTCCTATAAAATATAATTCTTGGACTGCTTCAATTTCCGCTTTTTCTTCATCGTCTGCATCGTTATACATTAAATCTAGATCATAAGAGAATTTTGTATCATATCCCTTTATTGTAGTTGATTTATTCTTATCTTTTATATATGTTTTGCCTTCTACCTGCGCCCCAACATCTTCGTTAAGAGTATTGAAGCCTGTACCCATAAAAGCATTCTTTCCAGTATCTTTAATAAGCAAATAATCAGCTATGTCATATCGTCCTATTTTTTTATTACTCATTCTTCATCATCCTTCTCTAATTATTTCTTTTGAAAATATGTTAACTTACATTGTATTTGATAACGTGCTGTGTTCTGAGTGTTATGAAGTAAATAACCATGTGTTAATACCTCTAGTTTCTCCGCACGCTTGCCATCTCCCATTATTGGTAATATATTTGCCCTTGTGTTCTCCTCTATCCAATCAGCAAATTTCTCATAGAATCCACTATTATCTATATTTTGAAGTATGTTTTCTGAATATGGTTCTCTGCTACAAAATATAAACTCAAATTGCCTTGTTGAACTCCTATCAATATATTTTTTTACTATAGGTTCACAAGGTACCTCTTCAATAGAATAGCTATCTGCATCACCGCTAAGATAATCCACATTAACCTTTATAGCATCATCAAACATTTCTAAATAAGGACATGTCCTTATATAATCTCTAATAGATTCAACTATTGTCATTTTGCTTTGCCTCCTGCCATATCAGCCATTTTCTTTACAATCTTTTCGCCTTGGTCTGCCCACATTCTTTTATCCCATTGCTTGCCTCTAATTCCTCCATTAGCTGTACCATTCATTCCTTGGCCTTCATTTTCATAGTATTGCTCTTCTGCATACTCTGCGGAATACTCAATACTATCTACATTTATTTTTACATCTTGGTCCTTTAAATTTCCTGTTCTATAGGGTATATAAGGATTCATTTCCTTTGCACATTCTTGTGTAAAAGCTCTTTGAACAGCTCCATTTTTGTCTAAGCCTCTTTTCCTTAATATTTCACCTGTGTTTAATTGGATTCTTACTGCCAAGCTTATACCCCCTCAATTTCAAAATGACTTGGTAAATTAGTATCAATGCCTTTAATATCTATAACATCATCAAAGTTTTTGACTAAATCAGCTAATGCGTTTGGTTTAACTCCTGTAATTTCAAAGTCAATTTTTCCTTTAACTATTTTGTCAGAAATATTAAAAGTAAAATAATTTGGTTTTTCATTATCAGGCAACTTAGCAAACTTCTTAGGTGGCATGTAATTACTCAGCCTATCAATAATAATAGAAACACCATTCATAAAGGTTATTCCCTTATCATCAGCGCTTACTGTTACACTTATTCCCCCTTGCCAGTTACAACCTTCAATTACTGTTCTTTGATATTTATCTATGCCTGTAGATTTATCTACATAGCGATTATATAGGGTTATATCACAATTTTTATTAATAACCATACTTACCACACCCTTAAATTACCCTTTTTAGGTAACAATGCAAGCACATCTTTAGTAAGAGTTAAAGCTTCAAGTTCACTATCAAAAGTCATGCTCTGTTTACCTTCAGTAAATGACCTTACTCCTGGAGTCTTTGAGTTCATTATTTTACTTATATTATTGATAAATAATTTAATTGCTAATGGATAATTAGCTTCTATATCAGCCTTTTCATATTTGCCATTATAATGATTATAGATAGCTGTAAGAGCCATTTCGTGTAATTCATCATCAGTAAACATAATTATTCACCTTCTTTTTTGCCCTTTTTATCTGCCCCTTTATCATCTGTTTCAATATTTTCAGTTGAAGATTCTTTTTCCTGCTCCTGTTCTTTTTGTTTCAATGCTTCTTCTTCAGCTTTTTTCAATTCCTCTTGCTTCAATCTTTCCTCTTCAGCTTTCATAGCTTCTTGCTTTAATGCTTCTTCTTTTTCCAACCTTTCCTGTTCCAGTTTTAAGGCATCTTTCTCTTTATTTTTTTTCAACTCTTCCTGTTCTCTTCTCATTCTATTGAATGCAGCTAAACCCATGTAATTTCCTCCTTAAATACAAATAGAGCAGCATTTGCTACTCTACTAAACTATTTTATGTTTAAATTGAACAATTCTAATCGCCTTGTTATCATATACTCTTTGCCAATTTGCTGCTGTTGAAAGTTCTGTATTAGTAGGTGAAGCTCCTGCCACACTTGAATTTGTGAATTTTATTCCTCTTGGGTGTAAGATATAATGCTTTCTATTAATTAATATGTCATTACCCGCAAGTGAATCTCTATCGGTTTCTGTAGGTACTGGTGCATTTCCATTACCCAAACCAACTGCACCAGCTCCAAATATATAACTAGTAAAAATACCATTAGCAGTATCTACTGGACATCCATCATCTTCAATAACAGCCTTTTCCATATAAGTTTTAAGAACGACTTTCCCTTCACTATCTCTTACTGTTTGAATTAAATCTCTTTTCGCAAGTTCTGAAACAGCTGCTGAATGCATTCCAATAGCAGTAAGTTTATCTTTAGCATCTCCTAAAAGTTGAACTGCATCAATAAATGTTGTTCCACCTATAATGGCAGCATCTCCTGTTTTCCCTGAAATATCATGTACGTTTCCACTCATTGAAGCTGAACTGAAAACACCATTTAACATGGCAATAAGAGTTTTTTGCATTTTTCTTGCCCAGTATCCAGCTACTAAATCACCTATAGCTCTCATTGGATCATCTCCACTAAGTGCCTTTGCTAGATCATTCACTGACCATGCTTTACCTCTCATTAATAATACTGCTTGATCTTGACCTGATGTGATTTTCTCAGGTGTTAATGCTCCATCGTCTGAAAGAACTTCATCATCACCATTCAAATCATCCCAGTAAGGCATATTTAATATTCTTCCACCACTTAAAGCTAATGCATCTAGTTCTGGATTATTTTGAACAATTCCACTACTATAAAGCGCTGATAACTCCATGGTTTTTTCTACTACATATGGATTAAATACCTTTGGTTCTATAATGTCACTAATTTTTGTTGTTGCCATTTAAAATCATCTCTCTTTCTAATTATTTTCCAGCCATAGCTTTTAATTTTTTAGCCAGTTCTGGATTTTCTCTTAATATTTTTGCTTGCTCTGTTAAATTAAAAGTTTCCTTCGCCCAAGGATTCTTTATTTTTGGTGCTCCTCCACCTGCAGGTGGTTCATAAGAACTTGTACCTAACCTTTCCATTACTTTTTCATCCACTAAAGGTTGTAATATTTCCTCTAGTAAAGCAATTTTAGTATCTGTTGTTTCTTCATCCTTACCTAAAATTAACTCAATTGCTTTTATTGGAATTTTCTTTTCTGTTAAAACTCCTTGATATTTTGCGACCATATCTGAAAGTTGTTTTTCAGTTTTCATTCTTTCAAGCTCTGCCTTTACTTCATCAAGTGCAATTTCAGTAGGTGTTTTATTTTCATTTGATTTCTTCTTTAGTTCTTCTTCAATAATTTTAGGAAGTTTTTCTTCATTGAATTTTTTGTCATGTGTAGTTATTGCTGTTCCAATAGCGCTATCAATTTTGGATTTATAATAACCACTAATAGTTGCGTTTTCAGTTACTAATTTATTAAAATCCTCTGTACTTAGCTTAGTTAAATCAACCTTTCCCAAGTCCTTAAATTCATCATGTCCTAGGATAATTTCATTAATGTCTTGGTCATCTGTTGCACTTTCAATTAATGCTTTTATATCTGCTTTTTTCATTCTAAGTTCCTCCTTATCCCTTGCAGTCCAATGTCCCACAAAGTATAAATTACTTTTACTAATCCAGTTCTTTAAACTCTGCTGTATAGTAATAAAAGACATAATAAAAAGCCTTATTTCTAAGACTTAATTACTTTTCATTTTTACTTATGCTATTTTCTTTTTTTATTTCCGCTATCCCTTCTAAGTCTACTTTTGCATCTATCTTCATTGTGACTTCTGCAATACCTTTCTTTTCTGGTTTATAATGTACATTCATTTCAAGAATTGTATCTACTCTTTTACCATTAAGCTCGACACAACCTTGGTTAACTTTAATGTATGGAAATTCCATTTATACATTCCTCCTAAAATAATTTTCTATTTTAAAACTAGTAAATTTTCAATTGCTTCTATTGGTGTTTCATCTTGTTTCTGCATTGAATAAACTAAAGTTTCTTTTATATTCAGCTCAACTTTATTTTCATCTAAAAGTTTATAAGGGCATAAAAAAGCAAACTTATCTGTCTTTTCATAGCAAATTAATTCTTTTTCCTCTTCTGTTGTGTAAGTTTGATTTAAATCTAGTTTAATATTCATTCTAATCACTCCTTAACCTGTACTTTCAATAAATTTTAAATCCTTAATAGGAATATCTGATTTACTCTTGTAACTTTTGCTTCTAGCTCTATGAGTGTGTACAAAATAACCATCATCATCTTTTCCAACGCCTACATTGTACTTTTTACCACCTTTAGAGATAGACTTCTGTAAATTAAATTCAGGATGCTTGTTTACTTTCTTAGGCAATATAATCAACTCCTTTATGCGTTATACCACTCTTCATAATCTCCCCAATCAACATTTTTAGGTATATTGGGTTTATATCCTATAGGTGTAATTGGAATCAATGTACTTCTGCAAAAGGGGTGAAGTGGTGGTATTGGCTTATTAATATCATTAATCCTATATGGTGGATCATTTGCATGAGGTCTACAAAATCT
The DNA here is from genome assembly GCF_022320765.1 of Clostridium sp. YIM B02569. NCBI lineage: Bacteria > Bacillati > Bacillota > Clostridia > Eubacteriales > Clostridiaceae > Clostridium > Clostridium sp. YIM B02569. The sequence continues at coordinate 148,955 of NZ_JAKJJX010000010.1, forward strand.
TGAAGTTGCACTATCAAGAACTACTGAGAATATCTGATATTCTATACCATTGTCTTTACACCATTTATCACTTACAGCACTTTGAACTCTTGCAATTTCACTAGCTACAATTCTTCTAGTGTTAAATTCATTAGCAGCAAATCTTTTTTCTATTACCTGCTTAATATCATTAACATTAGTCTTACCTTGCATAAATTTCTTAATTTCTTTTTGTAAGGTGCTTGCTACTTGGTTCTTATCATCCCACAGACGTTCTGAATAACTTTTACCTTCAACTTTTTGACTAATAATCTTCTTAAGTTCTTCAGTATTAAGTCTTTTTCTTTTATTATTTTTATCTAAAGTAAATAAAAAACTATTTGAATTATATTTATCTTGTCCCACTTCATTTAACATGCCTGTTATTTGCTTCCGCTCGGCTCTGTATTGGCTTTTAAATGTGTTCTCGATAACTTTATCAAGTCTACTCTTCTCTTTCTTCTGGTCGCTCTCAGACATGCTCATAACAGTGTCATGAATCTTATAAATTAGCATCATATTAGATATTTCATTTAATAAGTTTTTCATATCTTTAGATTGCTGTTCAAGCAATGGCTTGATATCTTCTTCGCCCTTATCAAAAATATATTTTGTAAACTTTAAATATGCAGCTTGAAAAAATAGTTGAAATCTATTCAGTTTCATTTCCATCACCAACTATATCATCAGCGTTGTTATTTTCTGTATAATCACCCATTCCTTGATTTTCAGCATTATTTTCTAGTTCTATTTGCTCTCCTTCTTTATCTACATCAGTGATTGTTGGAATCAAAGCTCTTTTGCTTCTATTGCTCATAACTTCATGAGGTATTTTAGAAACTATGTCAGCTAAAGCAGTTAAATCAGCTGGAACATTTGGAGTAAACTTAATTTCTATTTTATTTACATCATACTTTTTGCCTTCTGTTATCTCCAGGTACTTAAATAAGCATTTCAATCTAGTTTTTATGATATTAGCCATTGCCTTTTCATTCATTCGGCATTTACTTTCTAGCATTTGTAATCTAGATCTTAGAGCAATACCACTTAAATTACTCTGCATCTTTTCATTATTATCAATATGACAAGTTAAAACATAGATTAGAGCAATTAAATCATCTCGAGTATTTTTGATAAATGCATCATTAATTTCTTTTATTAGCCATTCTGCATCCTGTGTTTCCTTATCTTCGAATTCCATTACTGCATTATCCTTAATTATAGGCTGTTTAGTTCCATCTTCGTCTTCTTGACTAGCATTGAACAATTTTAAGATTGCATTTCTAAAATCACTAATTTCACAAACCATATCAGATAAATTAGTTTCAAGTGCATCCTGAATTGTTTTTATGGTCCTGTAGATTGTTTTATCACCTTCGACATATCCTCTTCTTTCACTATATTCCTTACCACCAACTATTCCATAACCTACAGGTACTATTCCGAAGTAATGCGGTGTAGCTAGTTCAACTTCATTAAATTCACTATCATAATGTATAATCTGCTTATCAGTATACATGTCAATAAATGTTTCAGTTCCTCCATCATCCGTATCTTCTTCATGAACATGCAAGAAAAATAAAGGCTCCTCATTAACCCTATACATATATCCATCTAAAGCACTTATCATTCTATTTTTAAATTTCTTTTCTTTATCAAGATAATTAATTTCATATCCTGTTCCATTCTTAACTAATTCAATACCACCATTTAAATCATGATCTTCTAAGTTATTTTTCAAATTATATTCTATATCCTTGGTGACTTGTGAGTTATTATCAGTAGATACATAAGTAACTGAATTTCCAAAACTATAAGTTGCTTCTTCATCTACTAGTTTTTGTACAAAATTAGCATTCACTTTTAAATTACTTCTTCCCTCTATAGGTTTAAAGTCTTTTAAAGCTTCTGTAGTGCCATAATAATATTTATTTATATCATTGTAATGTTTTGAGTTATTCTGATATCTTTGATAAGCTTTTTTAATAATCTCTTCTGAAATATCCATAATTCACCTCCTACCCGTATAAATCACTTAGTTTTCTAACTTTAAGTGGCCTTACTACTTTTATTTCCTTTAGAGCATTTTCTCCTTCTGAAATCATATCTATAAAGTCATCATGTGGAGTGTATTGCTGGCCTTGAAATTCAAGAACTTGTTTTACAGCTGCTGCACTGTCTTCACAATCAGAACAAATAACTATCTGACCATTATTCATAGGGTCCATAACAGTACTTATTTTTTCATCTTTATTTGTTCTTTGCATTTTATTGATAAATTCAATACGTCTGCCCCTTAATTTACGATTTTTATTAATTAATTCCTTTATCTTAAGAACATCAGCACCCATAAACGTATTTTTTTCAATTACAACATGGGTAATATTCTTATGTTTTTTAATAAAACCAACAGCTTTTTGGCAATAATCATCATATCCTAGCCTTTTCATGAGTAAATCTCTAACATAAGTAAAGTCATTTGTTGCCTTACTCATTACACCCATAGCAGTATAGTCATTTTTCTTACTTGTACTTGCTGCTGGATCTATAACTAGAATTGTTTTTAAGAATTTATTCCTTTCTATTTCTGCACTAGTTCTAGTTGAAACTGATTTAAACCACTTTTCACCTATAGCACTTGCATCATTCATAAGCTCTGACATGAAAGCCGCTCGATTTTCCCAGTACTTAACCGCTAAATCATTAAAGCAATCCCATTTTTCAGGCCACCAGGTTTCGAATTGCATTTCTTCCCTATGGTCCTCATAGAATTGCTTTGCTTTTTCTTTTCTTTCCTCTTTATTTAGTTTTTCATCAAAATATATATTATGGCATTGCAACCATAAACCGGGTTTAAATTCATTCTCGATTGTTTCTCCATATTCAAAGATATCTTCAACAGTTTCATCATCTTTAAGAATAATTGCACGTCTTAAGATACTATAGTAATCACCATTACGGCTCAATCTACTCATTAGACAATCGATATGCAATACTGTACCAATAGCAATAATCTTTGTAGCAGACTTTATTTTCTTGCCATTTCTATATACTGCCTTGTCTCCAACTTCTTCAACTTCCTTGGTCCATTTAGAGTATTGTTTTTCTCTTGCTGCATCTGTAAGAATGTTCTTTTCATCTTGAAAGTCATCACCGATAAATACAGTCGGTCTAATTCCTCCCCAATTCGCACCTCTGACAGATGTTCCAGAACCAACAGTTCTTATATAGGTTCCATTGGTAAACTCAACTTCATTGGCATTAACGGTATATCTTTCACCATTTACCTTTGCAGCCTTTATATCAATTAATTTACCAAAACATTTAATTATCTTTTGATTTTCATTGAATACTTTCTTAATGGAATCCAAGAATTGAGTTGCATCTGTATCGGTTTTGGCACCCAGTAAAGTAAATAAAGATTTTTTATAACAATGTAAATATACACTAACAGCCATATCAAATATTGTTGTCTTTGCAAATCCTCTAGGCTCAATTATTGCTGCTTTATCTCTTTTGTCCTTTACAAATATATCATTAGCTACATCCCATAATTCATAATGACCTTTAGAAAGTTGTCTAGCCACATTCGGCTTATGATCTTCTGGGTATGAATTGTCTTCATTCAATCCTTTAGGTACAAATATATCACTTATGAAATATAAGCAGAAAAATTCAATATCTTTTTCACCCAATGCCTTTGCAAGCCTGCCTAAATCCCTGTTATTGGCTTTTAATAGCTTATCAGCTGTCTCTTCATCATAATGCTTAGCGAGGTATCTATTTAACAGATATACCTCATATTTAAGCTCTGTATCGAATTTTAAGTTGTCAAAGTATATCATGTTATTCCTCCTTTTGGGCATAATAAAAGAACCCTATTTCTAGAGTTCTGATTCATATTTTTCTTTTAATTTAGCTTTAGTAACTTTTATTTCTTCTTGCAGTTTATCCATATTAAAAGCAGTTTCATCAACTAAGATTGCAAGTTTCTTTAATTCTTCTTTACTCATTCCATCAATTACAATATCTAAGGCTTTCTTGTGCTGCTCTGACCATTTATTCAACTTGATTACTTTTTCTCTAACCTCACGATCTGTAACATCAACCAAGTATTTAACTCCACAATTCTTACACCTAAAGAATCTAATTTGTATTCCGCCATTTAAATGTTTAATTTCGATCAAATCCTTAGTTTGTTTAATTTCAGACTTACATTCATCACAATATATTGTATTTTTGCCTTGCTTTATCACTTAATCAACCCCTTTACTCTATTTTAAGGTTCAAGTTTAAAAAATACTACAAAATTTTATGGAGCTTGCCACCCCTAGATTTTGGTTTTTTCAATTTTAGAACCTACCCACCCTACAGGATATATGATATAATTGCAATAAAAAAAGCACATAAAACAAGGGAAATAATTATTTATTTTTATTCATTTACCAGTGCATAAAACAATAATTATACACGAATTATTCACACTTTTTATGCATTTCTTTATTCATAAAATGCGAAATCTATTCTATTCCAGTAGGCAAGCCATTCTTTAAAATTCCAGTTTATGCAATTATTTCGCTAAATAAATCCTTTGCGAAATAACTTTGAATATTTCAGCCTTTCACAATTATTTAGCTTGGGAAATATCTATCACATTATTATCACTTTTAATCTCACTAACTAACTGATCTATATCAAGCTCGACGTTATTATCTTTATCATTGCTTACGTCCTGTATCTTATTAGTAGGAGTACCACAAAGTCTATTGATTGCGTATATGATAGCATCTAGTGAGGTCTTATCACTGCTGCTCTTAAGGGCAATCTTAATAAGCTTATCTGTTAGTGGGACAACCTGCGTTAATAATCTACCATCAACCTCAGATTTTAAACCCTGTCTGCATTTGTCAAGCTCGGCCTTAAACAATTCATCTTTATTCTTCCATGTCGATACTGTTTGTCTACTTACTCCAATAGTTGTTGCAACATCATTAACACTCTCACCTTCAACCAATAATTCAATTGCTCTTAGCTGCTTATCATTTAATTCTTTAGTAGCCATATTATCATAATCACCCCTTTTTACATCTTTACATCAAATTATATATAATTCTTACATAATATTACCCGTTTTATATATCTATCGTCTCCACTGTTAAGTTCTATCCAAATTCTTGAGTACTATTTCACATTCAAATAAAACCTCTCTATGCGCCTAATAAGTACATTGAAACAGATAGCATTATTCATTTACTAAAGGGGTACGGTCACTAGGAGATATATATTAATATATATGTACTACTCAACGTACCCCCTGATTAAATTCATCGTGTCAATATAAAGTTTGTTATCTTTGTTAACTTTATATTTCTTAACCTTGTAATAATACTTATTTTCTATAGTTCTTATTATTACGTCCAGTTCCCCTTTGGCTAATTGCAATTCAGCAAGGGTTATTTCACTCCGTGTATATTTATCTTGGAGTTTCTTAAATGCGTTCACATACGCTTTATTCTTCCAAAATGATTTGTATTCTTCAATCGTTACTTGAGACAGTTCTCCCAGCGCTTTATCCAATTTAAAGTAATAATAACCATCCTTTGAAATTATCTTTTTATCCTGGAGCGTATTATCCCACTTAATAACAGTGTTTTTATTTATCTTTACCTTGCTGGCTATATCGTCTATTGTGTCGGGTTCCTCAGCAGTTCTTATGTTGAAATAATTAATAAAGCATTCAGTTTTGCTAATATTATAGAGTTTATTAATTATCTGCTTATCTTTGCTTATTCCCAACTCGTATATTGTCTTTTTATTCTCAATGGATTTATTTAGCAAGATATAACCTCTTTCCAATAGCCTTTTTTCTAATGTATTGCGCCTTTCAATTTGCTTTAGAGCATTAAGATTAATATCTAACAAATCTTTTAATTCATTCCTGCAAACTTTCATCTTCTTTTTTCATTATTTTTAAAGCATTCCATTAGATCTCTATTATTGAATGGACAATAATAAAAGTCCATCTTCTCACATTCTTTTTCGCAATCTTTGCATTCATCCGGAGACTTAGCGCATATTATTTTTCCTTCTTTAAATCTCACATTCAATTTAACTTTCTTTCTTTTAGCCATGTTCTAAATCTCCTTTCGTTGAATCTAAGATCACATTATTTACCACGCAAAAAAGGCATCCAACTTAATGAATGCCTTCTAAAAGGGCTTTAATGAAATTCTTGACAATATTATTATATCTCACTTTTCCAGTATTTTTTACAGACTTTCTACTGTTTTCCTTCTGTTTTTCTACTGTTTTTCTATAATCAATAAATTTTAGGGTATATATTTCTTCATTTTCCTTATTGCCTCATATTCCATTTGCTTGATCCTGGAGTAACTTAAATTTAATTTTTGTTCAACTCTCCAGTATTTCTTGCGTTCTATTAGCACAATCTGGATTATTTCCTTTTCTTCATCAGTCAGCATTGTAAGTGCATTGTCAATTCGCCTTAATTCTCTCTTTTTAACTGCCTGTTGTCTATATAATTCTTCTTTCTTTTCCATTAACGCTTCCGCTTGTTGCTCAACACTAGAAGTTATCTTGTAGGTCTTTCCTGTTCTTTCCTCTGTACCTTGTCCACTTACTCCTAATATTTCTTCCTCAAGTTCTTGGACTTTTATATCAATCTCTTGTATGTCTGCTTTAAGCTCTTTATATTTCCGTATCCTATATACTGTGTTATCCATTTACTCACCTAACCTTCAAACTATGTTTCTTTTATAGCGCTGATTCTTCCAAAAACAAATCTGTATCTTCTATAAATCCTTTATGAACCAATACATTTCTCACTTCATATCTCAGAGTGTTATATATTTCGCATCCTATAAATTCCTTATCTATTGGCCTTATTTGAGTATTAAACTCACTTTGTAGGCCTTTAAGTCTTTTGTATAATCTATCTGGCTCGTATTTTGATCTATAACTAGATGAATCTCTTATATTTATATCAAAATTTTTGTCCTCCAAAAAAATGAAGAATCTTATATTGTATTTATTCAAGGTGGCAAATTCGTATTTTAGCCTGTTATAATCAGTCTTAAGTACTTTTTCTAAATACTTTTCTCCAAACAATTCGATTATTTCTTTTTTAATTTCATTGATGTTAGTCTTATTATCTTTTAAATTCATGGCCAATTCGTCAATACAAAATTTTCTTTCAATCACAATTTCATCAGTGAAATAAATATCCCTTATTTGTCCCTTAAAGCTTCCTATTGGTAACATACATGAATAATCCCCATATTTAAGCGTTTGTATTTTAAAGGGTCTTTTCCTCTTTCTTAACCATTGGATTACATGTTGATTCGCTTGCTCTCTTGTATCTACTAAAATAACCAATTTATTTAGTAATTCTGTTGTTTCTGTCTCTGTAAACTTATATCTCATTTATCTGCCCTCCTATGCTATCTTTCTTACACATTTATAATAAAAGGCTGTATGCTTTCCATTCCAAACTACATTTACAGTTTCACCGTTGTTATACATGCTTACTATCTTTCCTTTATGTTTCTCTTCGCTATACATAAATTCAACTGTATCGCCTATATTTAGGTTTTCATCTTTTATTTCTAACGGAACAACTTCATCCTCTTTATATACTGGCTTCTGTTCCCACTCTATTATCCATCCGCGAGGTGTTATAACTGTAGTTTTCTCACCAGGTACTATTATATTTGCATCACCTTTACGCTTTATATATCTATCTGGATTCATCTCTCCTAATTTTTTGAGCTGCATTTCATTTAAAGTTTTGTCTTGGTTAACAATAAGAATTTCATCTGCTGGTATCAATCCTACATCTGTACCTAAATCAAATTCATGCACGCCTTGTCCATTAAAATACTTTGTCTTATCTTCTAATTCAACAAGTAATGCTCCAGAAACAGTTTTTATGATTCTATTGCAGCTCTCTTTATAAAGGTTTATTATCTTCTGGAAGTGGTCTTCATTCATCTCTTGTTTATCAACTATAACTTTTTCTTTAGGCTTTATAATAGGTTCTTGAATTGGCATATTAAATAAATCAATTTGCCCTTCTAGCACAATTATTTTCTTCAAAATTATCTCGCCTTCTTTTTCACTTGATTTTCATATGATAATAAAGACTTGTAACAATAGTGTTATTTACCCTATTTTAGTATTGCGAATTAGATTGCACATTCAAAAGTGCTATTAGAGTTATAAATTTTCAAACTCTCTCTGATCCGCTCCTGGTTCTTATGTCTTTTATTTAAAAATATTTCAAAATCAATACTCTTAAAGAAACTTGGCTGATTACAATATGCTGCATAATCTATATAAAAGTTTCTTTCTTCACTATCCCAGCAATTAACATCTCTCATAACATAAGGTAGACACTTATTTTTTCTGCACCATTCAACTCTATGAATTAATAATGGTATACTCATATCTTTGTTATGGTAGATATAAAATTTAACTTTCCAATCCTTAGGAATATATTTCTTTATGATTTTTAATTGCTTTTCCAATAGTGATTGGTATTTAGGATCATCAAAAGCAAATATATATTCACCCATGTAATTAAGTTCTGATAGTAACTTAGCATTATCTTCATTAATCAATCTAAAGTCTAATCCTTGGTTAAATTCACATCTGATATTATGTTCTATAAGATATTTAAATACTTCCATGTGCTTGTCATAAGCAAGTATATTGTTATCTAGAAACTTAACCTTATGATGTTTAATAATGCTCTCTAGAGAGTTATAAACCTTTAATTTCCCCTCATATTTGGGTACCTTGCAGAAAAAGCAATTTCTTATACATCCTCTAGTGAGGAATCCATAGCTTGTATCTTCTTCTGGATAATAAAATGGTTCTGTTTGCTCTATCTCTATAGGCAATTTTAATGAAGGATTTATTGAACCAATACCACCATATTCAACATTATTACAACCTAATATTTCAAATCTATCTTGATTAATTTCAAAGATATTGCTGGAATAAACTTTATCAAACCCAGCTGCATCAACTATTACTTTTTTTCTATCTGGATAACCATCCAACTTTAAATCTTTCATAACTACCTCATGATCATCTTTAAAATAGTTATACATTCGCCTTATTGCTATATTAAATTTTGAATCTACATTAACTAATAATATTTTCATTTTCCCCTCCACGTCTGGAGGTATGGCCATACATTTATCTAGAATTACTCCGATTTTTATTTTTGAATAAACTTATTTTTCTTGGTTATAATAAAAATAATTGAATATTACATTCAGCGTTGAATGGAGGTGACTTCATTGACTAAGGAGATTTTTAAAAAAGCTATAGCTTTTATTCTTGCAATAATTATTGCTATAGAAACTGTACTAATCTTCTTCATCTAGAGTGAAGACTTATAGCTAATAGCTATAAGTATGTGAAACTAAATAAAATATATATAACTCTAGAAAGTCATGAAGTCATTTTTTATTTATAAACTATTACTTAAACTAATACGCCATATCTACATATGGTGTACTATTACCAATTTTGATTTCTTATTTTTTTACCAATTACTAATTGATTGTTTTTATCTAATTCAGCTTGAAAATATCCTTTGCATTTATTACCTAATACTTTATCTATATCAGGATCCAAAGTATCTTGATACATTATTTCTCTATCCTCACTATAGATAAGCATACTGTTATCATTTAGGGATTTTTGTATTTTCACTATCATATTTCAAATCCTTTCTTTGCTCTTTCAACATGAAACGATTTTAACTTCCCAAATAAGGAACATCTCGTTCTCTCCATGCAATAACTTTAACTTGATTCCACCTGTCTCCCCATGCATGGACTTCGGAATCTTTATTGAAATTGCACATCTCCACATGACGTTTATTGTTGCAACCTTTTATTGTAACTTCAAATCTTCCACTTGAAGTAGGTAGCTTATCATTTACCGAAATCCACTTTCTACCCAAAATATTACCTCGTTTCTTTGTAACATCTACATATTATGTTGAGGGGAATAATCCCCCTCTTAATTTGCAGTAACCTTAACATTAGCAATTGTAATCCCTGCTGCTAACACTCCTAGTCCTGCAAGAACTCACTTACTCTCTATTTTTATTTATATCCATGAAATTCATTTGCGGATTTATTAGTGGTTGCACTACATATTTGCCATTTATATCATCCCATACAACTTCTTTATTCTCGTCATAGCAACCTTTTGAGTTATATTGTTTCTTTAAAGTTGATGTTATCTTGTGTTCAAAATTAGGTTTTTTATATTCATACTTATCATTTATTATATTGCCATAATCATCTGTTGCAGGTATTTCCTTGTAAGCATCTCTTATTTTCAATTCGAGTTTAAGAGATATTTCTCCGCTTGCAAATTCGCCATTATATACACTTTTTATAACTCTTTGTATTTCCTCATTTAAATCAGTTAACATTGCATTAAATACAGGGCTATCAATATCTATACTTAATACTCTCTTACTCAAATCCGCTAATTCACTTGTTTTACCCATTATCTTATTCCCTCCAATTCAAATTCGACTCTTTCTAATTCTTCAGTAAATACTTTCTTAACAATCAATTCTGTGACCTGACTATCATCTTTATAGGCAATTTTATTTAAACTATCCAAAATAACCTTAGCCACATTATCAATATCAGGTTTCTTCTGTGGACGCTCTATCCCTGACCTTATCGCTTCTAACCTTTTCTTTGAATAACTCTTAGGTATTTTGTAGTAAGCTATAATTGTTGCCTTTATAGAACCCTCTAAATACCTTCTATCCTGTTGTTGATAACAAATTCTTACCCAATTTTCATAAGTCACTGTATCTTCAGGAGTTGTTGCATGTCCATTAAAAAATCTAGGCCGTCCTTTGCCTTTTATTGTTCCTTCAACTACTACCATTTGTTTCTCCTTTATCTTAACCTATAATTATTTTCCGTTCCTTCAATCTCAACTATAAAGTCTTTAGACATTTCATATATCCTGCTGCCTATTGCCTCGTCAAAGCTTAAAAGTTTCTCAACTGTAAACTCTGTAGACACTATTAAAGGTAAATGATTAAGGTATCTATAATTTATTAATTCAAACATTATGTTAATATCTGTTTCATTAACCTTTCCTTTATATAGATCGTCTAATAGCAGCACTTCACAGGTCTGGTATTTGCTTAATGTTTTTTTATAGTATTCTTCATCTATCATATTTTGTTTTAGGCTTGTCACTATATCTCTATAAGGCATATACACAACTCTTATATCTTTCTTTAAAAAGTTATTTGCTAGTGCTAGAGCCATATGAGTTTTACCACTTCCAGGATTGCCACAAAGCAAGATTGAATTCCTTCTTTCAGTTCTTAAAGTATTAAAACTTTTATAATATTCTATTGCCTTTGATTTCATTTCCTTAGACTTATTAGACCATTCTTCAAAGTTACTAAAAGACTTTCCTAGGTTATCTGTATTAATTCCACTATTCTGCCATAGCCTTTTTATCTTTTCATTCTCCAAGCACTTACACGGTGTCATTAAGGGCTGTTTATCTATCTGAGGCGTTATTATATAGCCTGTATCTCTACATAATTCACATTTATATAGGTTCGTCTCCTGTTGATTCTGTATAGCTTGGCTTCCATTCTGGGATTTTAACATTGAACTTCTTTTCACTTGATCCAGTATTCTGTTTAGTGACTCCATAACTCTCTCCCTTTAACTCATAGATTCCTTTCCAGCTATTCATAATAGATTTATCAAGAATTTTAATTTTGACAGAATCATTAGTTGTAAGTTTATCTAATTGATTTAACATTTTTTTAAGACCTAACGTTGTGATAGCTGCTTTTATTCCTTTTCTCATTTTTATAAATTCATAAATGTTAATTCTCAATTCCTCATTAGTTGTATATTCAGTTATTAAGGTATCAAAATCACTAGGCTTTTTCTTTTTTAAATTAGATTTGTTATTGTTATTATTGTTATTGTTATTATTGTTATTGTTTGTGTCCTCATTTTGTGTATCTTCAAATTGTGTATCTTCATTTTGTGTATCTTCAAAATGAGGACGTAGAGAAATGTTCAATACATATAGATTACTCATAACCCTTTGACCTTTACGTCTGGGTTGTATACTTATATATCCATACTTAATAAGTTCATCTCTATATTTGTAATATCTATTTTTAGATATCTTTAAATAATGTAATATGGTTTCCACTGAAGGATATACTCCTTGTCCAACTCCACTAAATGAGGTTAAGAATGCATATATTGCTTTTGATTCAATAGACAGATTTTCATCTAACGCAACCATCTTTGGCATTATTCCATAACCTTTAGACATTACTCCTTCTATTTTGAAGTAGTTTTCTTCTTCCATTGGCTCTCCTCCCTATAAATCTTCAATAGTGAATATCTGACTTACATATAATGTTTTTCTGCACTGGTCACATAAACCACACGCAATTGGTTTTTCTTCTCCACTTTTAACTTTTATAATACGCCCGATGTTATACTCAATTTCCTCAAGCTTTGGTATTGTGTACCTTTCGTCTACTTTAATTATTGCTTTAAGTGGGTTATCATTCTTTTCTACTGCAACAATGTATGGAATTAAATCTTTGCCAAATTGCTGTTTAATTAATTCTCTGTAAATTGCCATTTGTTCTACGTATCCGTAATGCTCAATAAAAGTTAATCCAGCATATTTTTTATGGATCCCTTGGGTTGTTTTTAAATCTGTAAAGAATCCCTTTTCTAAATTCAATACATCAACCATTCCACGCCACTTAATACCAAATAATTCGCCTTGAATAATCACTTCTTTTTCACCTTGTAAAAATTTCATACAATTTGAATCATCTTCTAAGGACTTAACCATTGTTTCAGCTACTTTAAAAGTCGATTTTAATTTCCCTTTAGTTTTGCCTTGAGTTGAATATAAGCTTGGATTTTCTTTTTTAAAATCATCTAAAGTTCCTTCACTCCATGAATGAATATATTTGCCTAATAGGAATGCATCACTTTCACTCTGTTTATATTCCCCTTTTAGCTTTGCCATAGCCATTAATTCACATTGCTTAAATAGTTTGTACTGTGATACTGACATAGTGCTTAAATCGGCTTCTAGGCTGTAATAGTTCTCTTTAGTTATCCTCATATTCATTAACCTCCTCAAATGGAGTATCTACAAAATCAGTTTGTTTAACAATGTCCTCATTATCCTCTAACTCTTTTTCAAGATCACTTTTTTCCGTAGCAGCTTCTTTTGGCTTTTCATTTTCAAATTCCATATCCGAACCTTCTTCCCATGCTTCAAGCTGCTTAATGTTATCAAAATCAATATTTATATGTTTGCAAAGTCTTCTCAAAACAGTCTTTTTGGCCATTTCACCAAAGCTCTTTACCCATGCAGCAGAAAACTTCCCATACTTATCCTTTTTGCTCCAATTGTCTCGAATATACTCAACCTCTTCCTTAGACATGGTTTCGTATTCCATCGCACCATCTTCGTAATAAACAACTGCAAAAACTCCCGTAATATCATCATTATTAAATGGCTTTGGCTTAAAGTTTATATATGGCTTACCATGGTCAACACCTTCTTCAAACTCATCACCATAACGAACTAGCTTTGCATAAATATCCTTAATTTTTTTAGAACTAAACTTCCTAACAAGCTTGGTTTCGCCTTTGTAATCTGTCATAAATTCTGGTTTGCCCTTATAGGTAATTACATAGCATTCATTGTTAGCAAAATCTAAATCCAGATATGCTCCACGCATTATACATTTAGCAAGGTTAAACTCCTGCCCTTTCATATTTTCTAAGTTAACAGTATTTAAAACCCTTAAAACATTTTGCTTAAACCTAAGTCCATTAAACCCTTCTGGAAGTGCTTGCTTTTCTATTTCTAACATGCTAGTTAATTTTTCATTTACTGCACCTATTACGTATTTCTGTACTTGATTATTTGCCAACTACATCAGCCTCCTTATTAAAATCTTTAGAATCAACTTCTCTACCTTTTTCACACATCCAAAAGGAATCATATTTATAACTGTCGCATTTTAATCCTTCAAGTTCCTCATTATCTTCTTCATAGTCAAAGCTCTTAAGTTCTATTGCAGGCGCTTTACACATTCCATCCTTGTAATTAATGCAAGTTTTCCACTGACATCTAACTAACACTTGAATTCCTCCTCTCATGTGTTATAATGTTTTTGAAAATATTTATATAATCCATTTGCGCTATCTTGGAATACTTTGGTCGGTTTCCTTGATAGCTTTTTTGTTTTTACTGCCACATTGTCCATAATCATCTGTTGCAATAATAAATTCAGTAATAACAATTTTAGGTTCATCCTTAATGCAGACATAATCACCTTCGCCTATATATGTGCATTCATCGCAATCTTCACATTTTTTCATAGCCTAGACCTCATTTCTACAACAATCAATTCATCTAGTTGCTGACTTATTTTAATAGTTGTATCAGACTGTGGTCCATTTACTGAAATACTAATATGCATCCTTTCCCTTAGTTCATCGATAGCTTGTTCAATTATTGATTTGCTTAAATCACAAGCTTTGAACTTAACCATAATACCTTCTCTTTTAACGTCTTCTAGCTCCTCAATTTCCAATGTTTCAGCTCTTCTGTAATAAGGTTCATTAGTTACTTTTATTGATTTTACCTGTACGCCTTGCGCCTCTAATCTTCGCTTTAAATCTAATGCACTTGTAATATCATCTTTTTCAATTTTAGTAAGTAATGCATCAACCTCTTTTTCATTTAAGCTTGTTTCAATATCAATAAAATTTAATCTGTTTACTGTCTCATCAACGTGTAATCTGTATTTTGACATTTTATAATCCCTCCTTAAATATTTGGTTGTGGTTACATAGATTCTTTTTCTACCCAACCTTCACAATTTGTATATGGTTGTTCTGGCAAATCTCCTGTTAAATCACAATATTTTAGTGCTGGTACATATTCGTTAGGGCACCCTTCTAATTCTGGATGAGGTTCTGAATAAGGTGCCTCATATGTGTAATTAGCGCATGTTAAACAAGTTTTATTTTTAGGATTATACCAGCATATTTGTTCATGCTTTTTCATTTGAGTTGGGTTAAATAATCTTTTTTTGTGGCAATGTTCACATTCAAAAATAGTTCTTTCTACCATTGTTCCACCCCTAATCTATTAATTATTAACTTCTTTAAATGATACTTGTCCTGAAAGTTCATCTCTTCTTCTTTGAACTTTTTTCTTAGAAATATTAAGACCTTTATATTTTTTATTTAACTGGATTTCAATGTTTTTTAATGCTTTTAAATCAGTTGTAGTTTCGATATTAAAATATTTTGAATTTCCGCTATCATCTTTGCAGCTAAAACAAGTTCTAACACCTTTATTATCACGATATGTTGCCATTAAATTATTGGCTGTCCTTCTTAACGCTTGTTCCCTAAGCTTACGGATATTAAATATATAGTGTGGTCTTAATAGATCTACAACATCATCTGTAGTTATTTCTCCGCCAAGCTCGTCCATCTGCTCTAGTATCTTTTCTTTGGCCTTTTTTTCTAATGCTTCACTCATATTACTTACCTCCTTTAAAATAGTTCTGTATCTTAATTAAATTTTGGATAGCTGAATTAATATCTTGTAATTCTATTTCTACAATATCTGTAGTATTAGCTATTGCCCCCCATGCCATTAATGCCTCTATGTCTGTACTTAATAATGCTACTTTACTAATTGCATCGCGATATTTTTTAGAATGCTTTATACAATCATTAAATTGATCCATTGTTAGGGTATTGAAGTCTTCAATTCCAAAAATATGAGCTTCTTTTGGTTTCCTGAATTTATCTAGTACAACCGCATTTTCAGGAAGGTTCTTTTGAATTTCTGCTAACTTCTTTTTTTCTTCATTCTCTTGCTGTTCTTTTTCTAATTGCTCCTGGTACTCTTTTTCATATTCAGCATTCTTTTTTTCTGCTTCTATAGCTGATTTAGTAAGAACATAAGCACTATTAATTGTTATGTCTCCCTTTTTAACCTGTTGCTTAATTTCTTCTGGAGCTTTTTCTTCTATGAGTTCAACTTTATGGATGGTCCCTTCTGATACTCCTGCAATTTTGGCAATTTCTTTCCTTGTATTTATTGACTCTATTGTTTTTATTTTTTCTTCATTTATCTCTGAAAAATCAACTTGTCCATCTATTGGCTGATTTCCATCAGAATCAACTACTCTTGTGTTATCTTCAGTTTCCTCAAAATCTTCTTTATCTTTCCGTTTTGTCAAAACGGTATTTTGTTTAAGGTTTGACAATGTTGACAAACCTTTTTCAGGTCTACCTTCTGATAATTTTTGATTTTCCTTAGCTCTAGCTTCTATTACTGGCTTAAATTTCAATGCTATTTGCGCTAACTCATACTTAGTTAAATTCCTTCTATTCTTTTGATTCATCCAAATCCATTCCATAGCCTCGAGCCTGTCCTTAAATTCCATTTCAACTATATCGAATTGAATATTATTCCTTGTGCATATCTCATGCCTGTGATGACCATCTATCAAAATGTTCTTCCACACAGTTAGTGAATTTATGCAACCATTTTTAATTATGTCTTTTTCAAGCTCTTCTTTTTGTTCCTCTGATAATGGAGGTAGTAAGTCTTTAAACTCATTGTCAATAATTAAATCATTCATTTTTATAATTTCCTCACTTCCTTCTATACTTAAATTTAATATTTACTCTTAGCTGAAAATCACAAGGTTGTAATTGCTTTGAGTTGTGAGATATGATAAATAAGATTTGTAGTTTTTGAGGTTTTAACTTAAGCAAATTAATTAATTGATAGTGTTTTTTTCTTCTTTGTTACACTTTGGTACCATAGGATTAAAAAAAATTTCTTCGACTGATAAGCCGAATGCTTTTGCAATACTTGAAGCTTCTAACATTGTCCATTTTGGTATTTTGCTGTTTAATCTTCTTTGCAAAGTAACGGATGTCATTCCTGTTTTTTTAGAAAGAGTTAATTGAGTCCAATTTTTATATTTTAGTAGTAATTTTATATTGTCATTTGCATATATTAAATCTTTTATCATATATTGTTTACCTCCTTTTGTTACTTCTTGGTATCAGTATATTTCTATTCAGGCACCAAGTCAATACTTTTTTGAAGTTTTTTTGTTTTTTTTTGTACATTTGTATTGCATTTTGGTAACACTTATAATATTATATATTGTATAGTAAACACAAGAAAGGATATCAATAATGAAACAGGTAAGTTTAGAAATTTTTGCAAAGAGATTAAAAAAATTAAGAGAAGAACATGGGTTAAGTACACGTGCATTAGGAGAAATAGTTGGAACTAGCAATGCAACAATCTCACGTTATGAAACTGGCAAACGTGATCCTGATTTAGTTTTAGTTCATAATATAGCTAAATATTTTAATGTAACTATTGAATATTTATGTGGTGAGGATGTTAATTCTGATGAAGAAAGCCTAATTAATATGTTTTCTAAATTATCGGAAGAATCAAAAAAAGATGCTATTAAATATATTACATATCTATATGAAAAAGAAAGGTGATAAGTATGGAAGGCTCTGTTACAAAACGCAAAGATGGACGTTGGCAGGGAGTTGTTGACGTTCCTACATTAACAAAAAAAAGAGTTAGGAAATATGTTTATGCAACTACACGTCAAGAGTGTAGAAAAAAATTAAATGCATTAATTGAAGAAATAGAAAATGATGGTGTTTTAAATCCAAGCAAAATAACTTTTACAGAATTTGCACAAATTTGGCTAGATACTTATTGTATAAATTTATCTCCCACCACTTTGAACGGATACAAAATAAGTATATTTACGTATGCCTGTAAACATATAGGTGATGCTATTATGTCCAAGATACTCCCAATTCACATCCAAGAAATGATAAATGAATTTTCTAAAACACATTCCCAAAAAACATGCCGAAATTTACTTTCAGATATAGGTGGCGTATTTAAATATGCAATACTTAATAAAACTTTAAAAAATAATCCCTGTGAAGGAATTAAAATTCCAAATGATATAAATAAATATGAATATTATATATACAATGAGGATGAATTTAACTCTTTATTAGATCTAGTTATTGATACAAAAGAGGAAATTCCAGTTTTATTAGCAGGATTATGTGGATTGAGAGTTTCTGAAATTATGGGTTTAACTTGGAATGATATAAATTTTGATAAGAGAATAATTTACATAAGAAAGGCATATGTACATGTAAATGGCGATGTTATAGAGAAGAATACAAAAACCAGAACATCATATAGGGAAATTATTGCCCCTAAATATGTAATAGAAAGGCTTTCTTTATATAAAAACGTAGGATTTGTTTACCCTAAAAAAGATGGGACTGCAGAGAATGGCGGTAATTATAGCAAAAGATTTTCTAGAATGTTAAAAAATGCTGGTCTTCCTCATACTCGTTTCCACGACTTAAGACATTTCAATGCAACTATGATGCTTAAAAACGGTATAAGCGATAAAGAAGCGGCCGAAAGATTAGGTCATTCAGATACAAATATGACTAAAAAATATCAACATGTATTATCTAATATGAAAACTAAGTCAGCAGATATCCTTGACTCTATTGTAAAACGTTCGGATGTCAAAAAGGATGTCAAATAGCCGTAAACCTAGGCATTTATGGTGGAGGCGACGGGTGTCGAACCCGTGTCCGAAAGTAGATTGATTTATCTTTCTCCGAGTGCAGTCTAAGTTTTAAAATTCCCTCAAAGTATCGCCCTTAGACAGGCTATACTTCTCAGTAGCTTCATGAATACCCCTCTAGCTCAAAGCTTTGCTAGGCTTCGTTTCCCACTTTAATGACACCAGTGATCCAAGCCGTAGGCAACCTGGGCTGATGAACAGCTATTAAACTAAGCTGCTAATGCAAAATTATCTTCTGCGTTTACATTTAGTGCATACTTTTTTAACGAGGCTCCATGCGTCCCTCGACTCGCTTAACAAACCCTTCTTACCCCCGTCGAAGCCAAAACGCCCCCAAGTTAAAGATGGTTTAATAACATATTTTGTTTTCAAAGAAATGTTCATCTTGTATAACCTATTCTAACTTAATAGATGCTAAGTGTCAACTGGTACATTGTTACTTAGTTAGAATCAACAATCAAAAAATCCTGTATTATAACTTAAAATCATTAAATACTTTTATTAAAAAATTTTACAAATTTTAAGTTTTAAATTAATAATCAAAGGATAATATTTATTATAAATTTTATCCTTTGATATAAATCAATAAATCTTAATTTACTTTATTTCTATTGCAACCATTGTACAATCATCTTTTAATTTTCCACTCTCTAAAATACTATCACTTAAGAAATCATCTAAGTAATTCTTAAATTCAAATATGCTTGCATCCCTCATATATTCCTGTATAACTTTATCCTCTTCTAGAATAAAATCTAATCCATCAGTAAAAAAGAAAATTTTATCTCCTGATTCAAAAAAGATCGTTTGCTCACAGAATTCACTATTATCAAACATACCTAGAAAAGATCCTTCTACAATCTTCTCTTCTAAACTTTCTCCTTTTTTTTGAAAAAGAAATTGATTAATTCCCGCTCCAACTACTCTAAGCTCATTACTATTAAAATCCATGCTAAAACAACATACAGCAACATAATTTTCTTCGTAATATTTTACTAACTTCTTATTTAAATTTTTTACTATCTCCATTGGATCATGGTGACCCTTATTAACTTCTTGAAAACACAAAATATCAAATGCAGAAATATTTAGAGCTGCCGATATCCCCTTACCTCTAACATCAATTATCATTCCAATAATAAAGTCTTCGTTTATTTCATAAATTCTATAGAAATCCCCACTAATTGTATGGGCTGGCATATACACACTCATAGTATCAATAAATTTTTGAGCAGGAAATTCTTTTTGAAGCGTACTCCTTTGTAACTCAGCAGCTTTCTTTATATCTCGCTTCATTTCAGTAATATCCCTTATTGCTGCCAATATGGCTTGGTTACCTTCGTATAATATGTAGCTATATGAAACTTGAACATTTATTAATTTATTATTTGGAACGTAGAAGTCATAATCATAAATTTCTTTCATTTTTCGTTCAGATATTATATTTCTAAATACTTTATGCAAAGCCTTTTTATATTTGTCTTCAAAATGTCTATATACATTACTCCCAATCAAATCATCATAAAGCGTTGCAAACAAATTACAGGCTTCATTATTAGCTAAAGCAATTTTATTGTCTACTATAATAATTACAGCATCGGGTGAATTATCAATTATTTGTTTATATCGTTCCCTGCTATCTTTAGTTATGTTATCAAGCATTTTTTTCTCTGTTATGTCTCTAAGCCTCTCAACAATAAATAATAATTCTCCATTTTTATCTAACACCGGATTATAGCATACATCCATAAATTTATTTAATTCTGGAATATATCTTTCACGCGATAGCATTTTCTTAGTCGCCACTACTTCTTCAAAAGAACAATCTAAGCATTTTTCGTTTCTAGATAGCACCTCATAACACATTTTTCCCTTTATTTCTTCTGAGGTTTTATTATAAAACTCATACCCTGCTTCATTAAAAAAAGATATAGTATAATCTGTATTGTATACTTTTATTACATCAGGTATTCCATTTAATATTCCTTTAAGCTCTTCTTCTAATATTTTGTATTCAGTAATATCAGTTGCAATTACTAAAGCAAAATCTTTTTCTTCATGACTAAATATAGATATATTAGATTTAGCGTAAATACGTTTTTCATCCTTTGCTTTTAATGTAAGCTCTATTTTATCGCATACTCTCTTATTACTTAAATTTTCAAATATACTAATCTTATCTTCTATATTAGTTAAGTTCAAAACATTTGAAGGTAAAATTTTAATAAGTTCCTCTCTAGAATAACCCAATTTACTACAAACTTTATTATTAAAATCTATAAAGTTCTTTGGAACAAATTCCTTGCTAATCTCAATTACAAACACTAACTCATTTACCTTGTCCCAAATTTCTTTGTAATTACTTTGACTTATTTCTACGCTTTCATCTAATGTTTTTATACTTTCTTTACCCTCACGCATACAATCGAAAGTCCTTTCTATCTGAATTTCACTTCATAAAAACTCCAGATATTTTTACGGACAAATTTCAAATACCTTATCTAACCTTGTTAATTTAAATAACTTCTCAACTTCTGGCTTTAGTCCTTTTAATTTTATACTTCCATTCTTTTCAGCGCATTTTTTATAAACAGCTACTAATGCACCAAGTCCTGTACTATCTATAAAATTACAATCATTAAAATTGAATATAAAATTCTTTTGTCCTTCATCTATTAATTTATTTACTTTTACTCTAAAATTTGCGACTTCATCAACAACAAAGTCTTTTGGTATACTTATTTCCATCAATTATCACCTCATATTTTAAATCTTTCCACAAGTTTAGTTAATTCTTCTGCCATAGCGCTTGTTTCCTGTGCTGTAGCTGTTAAATTATTAATTGCACTAGCTTGTTCTTCTGCTGCCGAAGATACATTTTCACTATTTGACGCATTGCTTTCTGTTACTGTTGCTATATCATTTATAAGCCCAATTACCTTATCAGACGATGCTACTTCATCACCAGTAATATCAAGTATCTCAGTGACATGTTTAACTATATTTTCTATTGCATTAATTATATCTACAAATGCTTTATCTGTTTCCGATACTATTTTTACTCCATTGTTTACTTCTGACTTAGATCTTTCCATTGCTATTACAGCATTCTGTGTTTGCTTTACCATTTCACTAACTAGTACAGCAATCTCTCTTGCCCTATCATTTGATTCTTCGGATAATTTACGAACCTCATCTGCAACTACACTAAATCCCTTCCCATGCTCCCCTGCTCTAGCAGCCTCTATAGCTGCATTCAATGCTAAAAGATTAGTCTGCTCTGCAATAGAATTTATTATGTTTATAATACCATCTACTTTATTCGATAATCCACTTAAAGATTCTAATGCCTGCGAAGTTTCTTCACTGCCTTTACTTATAATATCCATTGCCTTTACAGTTTCCTCAACTTTTTCTCTTCCAAGATCAGCTGCTGACATTGTATTAGCTGCATTTGAACTTGTAGCTTTAGCTCTACTTTGAGCTAATTGAACAAGACTTGAAAGCTGAACCAACACTTTTGAAACATCAACTATAGATTCGTTTTGTTTTTCTGCATCTTGCGCCACTTGATTAACTGTAGCACTTATTTCTTCAGTTGCGGCACTTATTTCTTCTGAAGAAGCTGCCATTTCTTCTGATGCTGCATTCAACTGTTCTGCTGCGTTAGTTACATTTCTTACTATTCGATCTTGATGCTTTATCATTTCATTGAATGATTTTCCAAGTTCCTCAATTTCATCTTTGCTTTGTATATCAATCTTAACAGTTAAATCTCCTTCTCCTGCAGATCTCATTAATCTCTCTAGTTTCTTAATTGGATTAATTATTCCTATTGTTGAATATGTATAAGCACATATCATTGCTATAATGATTGATATTAAAGAAATAATTATTGTATAGTTCCTTATACTTAAAGCCGCTGACATATATTCGTCATATTGCGCTGTAACTGCAATCACCCAGTTACCAACAGGTTGGAAAACAACATATTTATATATATTCCCATATGTATAGAATCCTTCTGAAGATTTTCCTTCTTTCATTTCCTGAACTAAAACTTTTAAATCTTCTCCTGCATTATCATTTGCATTTTCTTTTAGGATTTTACTTGAATCTGGATGATAAACAATTAACCCTGTTTTATCAATCATATATGCATATCCACTTTTACCAACTTTTATTTGAGATGCATAACTTGATATACTATCAAACTTTATACTTCCTACAAGTGTACCAATCAATTTACCATTTTCCTTCAATGGATAAGCTATAAAAATAGCTGGATTACCAGTAAATCTAGAAGTTAATACTTCACTAACAACTTCCTTACCGCTACTAAGTACTTGTTTCATATAATCTCTATCACTTAAATCTATATCATTCTCTTTTGACTGAGTATTTACAATTACCTTGCCATAAGCATCTGTAATAATTAATACTTCCATAAAATCTTTATTTTTCTCTTGGACCGCTCTTATATATTCAGAAGCTGTATCTAGATTGCTTGTATTTGAATTTTCAACTGCTTTTATAATATCGCCATTCAAACTTGCAACTTCCAAAGAATGTTTTGTTGAATCTATCGTTTTATTTATTAAATTAGATGTATCGTAAGTCTGTTCCTTTAATTGTTGTTGAACAGCCGTTTGTATAGATGCGCTGGACATTCTATACGATATATACCCAAGTAACCCCATTGGTAAGGAAATGAGTACAAAAAAAGTGATCATAAGTTTTATCTTCAAAGAAATTTTCATCGAGTTGCCTCCCTAGCATGTACAATATTCATTAGGTATCAATTACTAACCATATATCAATCTATATGTCACATAAAAGACTCTTACGCATAATTATAGAACTTCCGTCTAAGATTAGTTCATCAGTATAACAACTTATAATATACAAGCCTCTACCTGATTCATCTAATATATTCTCTTCGTCTATTTTCTTATGCAAATTTATATTCTCAAATCCTTGCCCACAATCTTTTACTATAACGCTTAGTAAATTATCTTTCAATTCCCAATCAACATAAATTGGTTTGTTGCTATCACTACTATTTCCATGAATATACGCATTATTAACGGCTTCAAATATTATAAGTTTCACTTCAAAAGATTGTTTTTTTAAATCCAAAACCTCAATGATATCATTAACCTTCTTATCAAGACCATCTAGTCCATAAAATATCACTGATCCTTTTGTTACTGACATATTAACTCCCCCTCTTTTACATAGTTAAAGTATTTTTTCATAATTAACTAAAAATCCTACTTATCTTATCATTTTTCATTAATATTAATTAATTTTTCCAATCAATCAATTAAAGATAAAATATCCCCATTACATTATTACACTTATTTCATCTGCTTTCAACATATTACATCATATCCATTGGTTTTTTTAATATTCTATATTGTATGAAATATAACATCTTCAAAAAATAATTTTCACAATATATTTTCATGTGAACTTCTCTTAATCAAAAAAAACATAAAGTGATAATTTATTTTCAACATCACTCTATGTTTTATATGATTCACCTTCTATTGCCTAGTTTTATTTTATAACTAATCATATCATTAGTTTGTATTTTTCATTTAACTTCTAAAGTCTATCTCTTCTTAAAGTTAATAAGTATTACTATATCTTAAATTTTTGTACCATTTCATTAAGTTTTTGAGCAAGCTCCGCTTGACCTTGAGCAGTTAATGCTACTTGTTCAATAGCTTTTGTTGTTTCATTCATACTATCTTTTATCATTTCAGCTCCTTCACTTGATTTTTGCGATGTTTGTGCCATATTCTGAACTGCTTCACTAACTTGTCCAACTGTAGCTGTTATTTCTTCTGACATAGCAGCAATTTCTTCTGACATGTTACTTACAAAGTTTGAATCATTATAGTACTTGTTACCCACTTCACTATAATCATTAAATTGTTCTTCTACATTTTTGCTTATAAACTCCAATATATCACTACCTGTGTTGATGCTACTATTAAATGCTAACTGAACTTTATTAATTGTATCTTGAATGTTTATTACTGCATCAGATGATTGCTCTGCAAGTTTTCTTACCTCTTCTGCTACTACAGCAAATCCTTTTCCTTGTTCCCCTGCTCTTGCAGCTTCAATTGCCGCATTTAATGCAAGTAAATTTGTTTGTTCTGCTATGCCTCCAATTGTTTCTGCCATAACTTTTATACTCTCTACTACTTTTCCATCTTCTATGGCTTTTTGCATTTTTTCTTGCTTTTCAATGTATAATTTCCTAGTTTCATTAATAGCTTTTTGACTATTATTTTTAACTTCCATAGATTTTTTCTTAGACTGACTTGCATTATTGCTTCCTTCCATAGCTTTAGAAGAAAGTACATTAACGCTTGAATCTACTTCTTCAATAGATGCACTTATTTCCTCAGTAGTCGCGCTAGATTCTTGCATTGCAGAAGCAATATTATCTACTGCTTGATCTATGGTGTTGGCCTTTGAAGATATTTCTTCAACGGTTGCTGAAAGTTCTTCTGAGCTTGCACTTAAATCCTGCGAGTTTTCCATAATTACTTTAACTAAGCTACTTACATTTTCTTGTGCAGTGTTTAAAGCCACACCTGTTTGTCCAAACTCATCTCCCCTTGTAATTGTAATTGCAGTTGCAAAATCATATGTTGATAATCTTTTTGCGAAGTCTTTTATCTCTCTTAACGGATTCAATATATTCTTACTTAACATATATGCCATAAAAAGAATGATTAAAAATGCTATTGCTGTAAAAATCAATATCGTATATCGAACACTCTTAAATTGAGCGATACTGTTTAAATTAGCTTGCTCCGCAGCTTTTGCATTCGCATCAATGCTTTTTTGAATATTTTCAAGTAAAGAATTTTTAATTGTAGTTAGATCAGAATTACTAATTTTAATTGCTTCATCATAATTCCCGTTTTTCGCGAATTCAATTGCTTTATCTCTTACTTCTATATATTTGGCTAAGTCATTTTTCAAATTATTATAAGTTTGTTTTTCTTCTGATAATGTAATTACACTTCCGTAGTCTTTCATACCGTTATCATTTTTTATGTCCAAATTATTTATAACCTTTAAATAATCATCTAGTTTTGTTTTATCTCTTTCGAAAACTAATCTATTATATGTAGCTCTCATATCATTGATATTTCCCTTTATTTCCCCTAAGTCTTTAATGGATGTTAAATTATTTCTATACAAGACCTCTGCATTATCATTTATTTTTGCAGAACTTAATATTCCTTCTGTTCCTATTGCGGCTATAAGAATACAAATCACAAAGAACACTAAAACAAGTTTCTTCTTAACACTTAAATTAATAAGAATTTTCATTATAACACTTCCTTTTTTAATAATATATCCCCAATTTTTCGTACAGAAATTAATTTAAATAAAATAATCCTGCAATTATAGATTCATAGTTATTCTCCATTATAAACTCTGGTCATTTTTTATCGACTTATTTCATTATTTGTAATAATTTTACACCATTTCAAAATATATTTCAATATTCGCTATATAATTACTACATTTCTTACTCTATTGTTTAGTGATTAAGATACTGTATTCAACTTGTTAATATATAATTAATTAAATTCAAATAATAAACTTAAAGAATAATGATATAGAAAAACCAAAATGTAATGTTAGAATTAATATGCCATATTAGGTAATTTTTATAATTAAATTGCCCTATTGAATTTTAAAACATATATGATATAATATTTACATAAATTTCATATTAATCCAAAATAATCATTATGAGATTAATACAAAAATTTATTCAGTTTAATATTTTCAAAGATAAAAATTTTTAAGTTTTGCGCAACCGATTGCAACTGTGCAAAATATAAACTCTAGTTACGCATTATTTTATTCGTGACTAATACTTACTAGAGAGGGGGAAATAATTACTACTTTGCATGTACAAACAAATAAATATAAGATTGCTGCATTTTTTGCAACCGATTGCGCTATGTTAAGGAGTGTGTATCAATGAGAAAAAAAATAATATCAAGATTAATTGCTTCAGGTTTATTTTTAAGTTTAAACTTACTTCCAATTTCAATACCAAGCTTTGGAACAAACGGAATTTTAACTACAGCTTATGCCGCTAGTAGTACTGGCCTACCATCTAATACTAAAGATGGAGCTATTCTTCATGCCTTTGACTGGTCTTTTGCAACTATAAAGAATGAACTACCAAACATAGCGGCAGCAGGATATAAATCGGTTCAGGTTTCTCCTGTACAAGGAACAAAAAGTTCAAGTAAAGATCCAAGTCAATGGTGGTTATTATATCAGCCAACCAATCAATCTGTAGGTAATGCACAGCTTGGAAGCTACGATGATTTTAAAGCACTTTGTACTGAGGCTGATAAATACGGCATTTCAATTGTTGTAGATGTAGTAATGAATCATATGGCTAACAATGGAAATCCGGATCAACTAGATTCCAGTATAGATGCTAGCTTCAAAGACCCTAATTTATATCATAACCAAGGACAATGTAGCAATTGGACTAATAGATATGATGTGACGCAAAAAGGTATAGGCATGCCAGATTTAAATACTCAAAATTCCACCGTCCAAAACAAAGCAATAACATTTCTAAATCAATGTATAGATGCTGGTGCTGACGGATTCCGTTTTGACGCAGCTAAACATATTGAAACTAATATTGGACTAGACTCTAATCAATCTTGGGCTGGAAACTACTGGAGTAACGTTCTAGGTAATCTGCATAATAAATCTAATTCATTTATTTATGGCGAAATTCTACAAGACGGTTCAGTAGATAATATTGCCTCTTATGAATCATTTATGAATGTTACTGCAAGTAATTATGGCGGAGCGGTAAGAAGTGCAGTTACCTCAACAAATTTAAGTTCACTTGGCACTACCTTGGGTGGCGTTGACTCATCTAAGGCAGTCGATTTTGTTGAAACCCATGATACTTATGAAGATGGATCAAGCAAAAATTTAACAGATACTCAAAGAAAACTTGGCTGGGCTATAGCTGCTGCTCGTGCAAGCGCTACACCTTTATTCTTTGACAGACCTACTGGCAATATTGGATCCAAGGGTGATGATCTTTGGAAGGATGCTGACATAGTAGCAATTAATAAATTCCATAATGCAATGGTAGGAAAAAATGAATATATTAGGTGGACAAACAATAATACAACCATGTTAATAGATAGAGGAACAGATGGTACTGTAATAGTAAACGATGGTGGAAGCACTTCTATTAACTCTCCTACTAATTTAGCAAATGGTACTTATACTAATAAAGGTAGTGCTAATTGTACTTTAACAGTTTCAAACGGAACAATTTCGGGAAATATTCCTGCTAATTCGGTAATTGTTCTCTACAATGATGGATCAATACCTACTCCTCCTGTACCTTCTACTTATGCTCCTCATCCAGGCTATAAAGTGGATTATGATAGCAGCACTTTACTACAAGGTAACAGTTTTACTTTATACTATAGTGGTTCTTTAGCAAATTCTAGTTCGGTTAAACTCCACTGGGGATATAATGGCTTCTTAAATCCATCAGATGTTACAATGACTAAAGGTTCAGATGGATTCTGGGCAGCAACTATAAAAATTCCTTCATCAGCTACAAAACTAGATTTCGATTTTACTAACGGATCCAACTGGGATAATAACTCCAGCAAAGATTGGCACTTACAAGTTTCTTCATCATCTGTGCCAGTACAAGTTAATCCAGCGCCAACAGCTAGTAAAACAACCACTATATACTACAATGGAAACTTAGCAGCAAATTCAACTTCAGTAATTTTACATTGGGGATATAATGATTTTACAAATCCAACTGATGTTACAATGACTAAACAATCTGATGGTAGATGGGCCGCAACTATAACTATTCCATCTGGTGCTTATTCTTTAAATATGGCATTTAAAAATGATTCAGGATCTTGGGATAGCAATAGCTCAGCTAACTATAACTATTCTATATCTCAATAATTCTGATTCATAATTAAGTTATACCAATCCTTCAACTTGATTAATATACAATAAAAAACAGAGGTTGCTTATAAACCTCTGTTTTTTATTAAATTTCTATTCTTTTAGACTAAACTAATCAATAAATAATATCATAACTTTACTCTTATTTTTATAAATTAACTATGCAGTAGCTGTAACGCTTTCTCCTGCATCTACATCTTTTTCATTTACTAATAAGTTTACAAACTTTTCTCCATAAGGGAGGCAGAATTGTATAAATGGTCCAGTTGTTATCATTGCTATCACAGTACCAAGACCAACTTTTCCTCCTAATATAAATCCTATTATTAAAAATCCAGCATCTAGTGTTATTCTAATCCAACGGTATTGTACCTTAGTCTTATCTTGTATTATAAATGGAACAATATCATTTGGGGCAACTCCTACGTTTGTTGCTGATAAAACTGCAAACCCTATTGCAATTATTAAACATCCAAATACAACTAATAATGCCTTTATAAAATAGTTATAAGATTCAACTGGGAAATATGAAACAACCTTCACTCCAAGATCTATAATTGGTCCTACTCCTACAACACAAATTAAAGTTCCTATCTTTATACGCGATCTCTCAACTAAGAGTATAACAGCAAATAGTACAATCAATATAATCATATTTGCTACCCCTGGCGTTACCTGATCCGCTCCACTTATCATCTTAACTACAGAAAAATTCTTTAATCCTGTTTTATCTAATGCAAACGCTAAACCTTGCGTAAATACAGTAAATGGATCAGATCCAATATTAGTCTTCAAAAATAATGCTACACCAAACTGAATTATACTCATTCCAACAAAAAATAAAATAATTCTTTTTAATAAGTTCATTGCTTTATTCATATTATTTCTTCCTTTTTTATTATAATTTATTGCTACATATAAACTGAATAAACATAAAATAGATATAATTATGTATCACTTTTTATTATATAATTTTCTATATATAATCTTAAATAATATGCACATGTACAAACATAAAACCATTTTACTATCTACCATCCATTTTGTCAAAAGAAAAATTCATTTTCATTCATTTTCCACCATATTAATTCATTGTATATAAAACAATTTAATTTACATTTGAGTATAAAAAAGGATATTTATTCTAATGGCTTTTATTTTTAGCCATTCAAAACAAATATCCTCTTATTTTATATAAAATATTAGCTTAAGTATATATCTTATTAGTTACTGAAACCTAATGAAGATCTTATTTTCCTTGTAAATACTCATCTATTGCTTTTGCTGCTTTTTTACCAGCACCCATAGCAAGTATTACTGTTGCTGCTCCTGTAACTGCATCTCCACCAGCATAAACTGCTTCTTTAGTAGTAAGACCTGTTTCTTCTTCAGCTACAATACATCTTCTCTTATTAATTTCCAATCCTTGAGTTGTTGATGAAATTAATGGATTTGGTGATGTTCCAAGTGACATTATTACAGTGTCTACATCCATAACAAATTCTGAACCAGGAACTTCAACTGGACTTCTTCTTCCTGATGCATCTGGTTCTCCAAGTTCCATTCTTACACATTTCATTCCTTTAACCCATCCATTTTCATCTACTAAGATTTCTGTTGGGTTAGTTAATACGTCAAAGATTACTCCCTCTTCCTTAGCATGATGTACTTCTTCTACTCTTGCTGGAAGTTCTGATTCGCCTCTTCTATAAACTATATGGCTTTCAGATCCAAGTCTTAAGGCAGTTCTTGCTGCGTCCATAGCAACATTTCCTCCACCTACTACTGCAACTTTTTTACCAGATCTAACTGGAGTGTCATATCCTTCTACTGCTGCTTTCATTAAGTTTACTCTTGTTAAAAATTCATTTGCTGAGCATACTCCATTTGCATTTTCTCCTGGTATTCCCATGAATCTTGGAAGTCCTGCACCTGAACCTATAAATACAGCTTTGAATCCTTCATCTTCAAATAATTGATCTATAGTTATAGTTCTGCCAACTATAACATTAGTTTCTATTTTAACACCAAGTTTCTTAATGTTTTCAACTTCATTTTTAACTACTTTTTCTTTTGGAAGTCTGAATTCTGGAATTCCATATTCTAAAACTCCGCCTGCTTTATGAAGTGCCTCAAATATAGTTACTTCATATCCTTTTTTAGCTAAATCTCCAGCACAAGTAAGTCCTGCAGGACCACTTCCTATAACTGCAACTTTAATTCCATTTTTAGGTTCTGTTGCACTTAAATCAACATTATGTGATGCTGCCCAGTCTGCTGTAAATCTTTCAAGTTTACCAATAGATACTGAGTCACCCTTTATTCCTAAAACACATCTTCCTTCACATTGCCTTTCTTGTGGACATACTCTTCCACAAACTGCTGGAAGTGAGCTGTATTTTGAAATTTCTTTTGCTGCTTCTT
>NZ_JAKJJX010000011.1:0-177718 GCF_022320765.1 Clostridium sp. YIM B02569
TTTATTCTACCTCCAACCTTATAAAATAAACATATTACTTTTTGAAGTTTACACGAAAGTCTTGACAGACTCTATTTTACAGTGTTTATCCTATAAATACATATTTAATCCATTTAATTTAAGCCATTCATGTTTTTCTTTATAATCCGGCATTATTTCATGAACTCTATTCCAGAAATCCTTTGAATGATTCCTGTGGTCCATATGGCACATTTCGTGTACAACAATATAATCCAAAACATCAGGTCTTGCCATACTACATCTCCAATTAAATAGAATAACATTTTTCCATGTGCAGCTTGCCCATCTTCTTTTTTGTTCCTTAACTCTTATACCTGTAACCTTGTCTCTAAAATTCTTTGAATAATAACCTATTCTTTGTGTAACAATCTCCAAAGTTTCTTTTCTATACCACTTTTCAAATGCTGCCCTTAATTTTTCTATTTCCATTGTATTTGTGTGTATTATAAAACATTTCTCCTCATTACTGATATCTATATCTCCTAATAGCTCTTCACCATTTCTATATACATTATTAAAATTTCCACTAAGTTGAATAGATATGTTCTTTATTTTTTCATCAAAAATTAATTTAAAAGAATACTCTTTTCCTAAATATATAAATGTGCTTTCTGGTGTAAAATCTCTCTTAGTCTTTTTTGAATTTCTTTGAATCATTTCTTTCTGCTTTTCAAAAATCCAATCTGACCTTTTTCTCACAACTAACATAATATAATCTTTGCTAGTTTTTAAAGGAGCACTAACAACAACTTTTCCACTTTCTTCAATTTTAATACATATAGTTTTTCTTTTCCTCCGAATTAACTCAAATTCTATAATCTTCTTTTCAAACTCCAATTTATATTTCATTTTATCTCCAAATTATTAAATTTGCATTATAATTATTAAAATGAGTAATTACCTAAATGCAAATTTACTATAGTAACTTATTTATGCATCAAATTCAATATGCATTTCCTCATCAGCTCTATCCCATGTGACCAAATAGCCTTGACCATGCGAACAAAATACTGATGTTGACGTATATTCAATATCAGCGTTTTTATTGTATGCTTTAGTTTCTATTACTTCTTCACTATTATGGCATAAATCATATCCATCATATATTAAGTTTATGCTGCCTTTCCCTCTTGTAAAAGCTATAACTTCCATACTGTAATCCATAAATGTTGATACTGGTCCCCTCCCATTTATTATCACTTTATTTTCTAGCATTTCTATAGGTTCAAAAGTTCCACTTAGTTTTTGAATATCTGCTAAAATTCTTCCAACATGTTCATTAGAGGCTTCTATTACAAATTTATAATATGGTTCCAATAGTATATTATAAGCTTTCTCTAATCCTTGCCTTAATGCCCTAAATGTTGCCTCCCTAAAATCTCCCCCACAAGTATGCTTATTATGGGCTCTTCCAGTTAATAATGTTAACTTTATATCTGTTATAGACGATCCTGTTAATATACCATGATGCTCTCTCTCAAAAATATGCGTTCTAATTAAATTCTGATTTCCTTGAGTCAAATCATCGTCATGACATTTATTTTCAAAAACAATTCCACTATTCCTTGACAATGGTTCAAGTTTAAGATGCACTTCTGCGTAGTGTCTTAATGGTTCAAAGTGTCCACGACCTATAGATGCTTCTGCTATAGTCTCCTTATAAATAATTTGACACTTACCGAAATCAACTATTAAACTAAACCTTTCTTTAACTAACTCCTTCAATACCTCTAGCTGAATTTTCCCCATTACATGTACATCGATTTCTTGAAAAATTTCATTCCATGTAACATTTAGTGATGGGTCTTCTGATTCTAGCACCTTGAAATACCTTAAAACTTCACGAGCATTGCAATTTTTATCAAAAATCACTTTAGACATTAAGGTTGGAGTCATTTCGTATTGTGTTTTTTCTTTTAGATCCCCAATACCATCTCCTGCTACTGCCTTTGAAATACCTGTCACAGCAAATAAATCTCCAGCTTCTACAACATCTACTGCTTTAAATTTTTTCCCATTATATATTCTTATACTGCTTATTTTTTCAGTAATTTTGTTAGAATTATTTTGTACATGATCTAATTCTTTTACGAATTGAACACCATAGCTTACTTCCTCTCTAACCTTTAACTTTCCTTTTAAAGCTTTAATAAAAGTTACACGATTTCCATTTTCATCATGACGAATTTTATATACACGCCCAGAAAATTTTTCATTACTTTTATACTCTGTATATGTTAATTTATCAATAATATTTAGAAATTCTATTATTCCATCATCTTGAAGTGCAGATCCCCCAAAACATGGAAATAATTTGTTTTCTTTTATGAGTGATATAAACGTTTTTATCCAAAGATCATAATCATAGTTTCCTTCAATATATTTTTCTAAAAGTCCATCATTATGCTCACTTATAAATTCTATTAAATACTCATTTAAATTGAACTCATCAAATTTGTTTATATCATCTATTTCTTTTTTGCTGTCATAAATAAAATTATTATCTATATAACACGCATCACTCGATAAATCTCTTTTTATTTCTCTTATAGCTCTATCTTTATCTGCTCCAGTTCTGTCTAATTTATTAATGAAAAATATAGTCGGAATCTTATATTTTTTTAATAAATTCCACACTGTCTTTGTATGACCCTGTACTCCTTCAACTCCGCTTATAATGATTATCGCATAATCCATAATTTCTATAGACCTTTCCATCTCTGTGCTAAAATCAATATGTCCTGGAGTGTCAATTAAGTAATACGTAGAACCATTCAGTTCAAAAGTCCCTTGATCAGAAAATACAGTTATTCCTCTTTCTTTTTCTATATTATGACTATCTAAAAATGAGTCTTTATGATCTACTCGTCCTCTATTTGTTATACTTTTAGTATGATAAAGTACTTGTTCTGAAAATGTAGTCTTCCCTGCATCAACATGTGCTAAAATCCCTATTGTCTTTTTCATCAAATCATCCTTATAGTTTATTTATAAAATAATTATTTACCTTAATCTTCTACTAGTATTTACTTAGAGTATATCACATAAATTATTTGGAAGTAATATAAAACAAATGCACAATATTCAACTAAGTAATCTCAAAGAAAAAACATAATTTAAATTATATCTATAATTATCATAATAATTATTATATAAAATAAATTTCTTCTTCCCGTAAAATTATTTACTGAAAATTGTGCATTAGTATTAATACAAATAATTTAGTTCTAAAAATTATTAACTATTCTTTATTTTAAGTTATCTATAATTGTATTTCTTATATTCTCTGCTAAATTATACTCTTCTTCTTTAGATAAATTTTTAGTATCAATAGTTTTCCCAAATACCACTTTTATTTTTGTAGGTTTAAATTTTCTAGTATCTTCAAATGCTCTAGAAGCCCTATCTATACTTACTGGCACTATCATAGCTTGAGATTTAGTTGCTAATTTCAAACTTCCTTTTTTGAATTGCCCTACTTTTCCTTCTTTATTTCTAGTTCCCTCTGGAAATATAACCATTGAACTTCCATTCTTAATATTTTCAATTGCTTCATTTATTGATGCAATGGCAGCTCTTGTATTACTTCTGTCTAAAGGTACACATTTACTCTTTTTCAACCAGTAACCTAGTATTGGAGTTTTTAGCAATTCCCTTTTAGCAATAAATCCCATCTTCTTATTCACAGTATAAAGCAATATTATTATATCTAATATACTTGAATGATTACCTACAAACACGCATTGCTCTTCAGGTATATTTTCCGTGCCCGTCACATCTAATTCTATTCCTATTATTTTTAAAGTGAATTTACTCCAAAGATATGCAGTTTTTCTTACATACTCCTCAGCAGATTCATCACCCTGAGTTCTCAAAATAAATGTATGCTTAACTCCTTTTATCCTTACCCACAGCATATAAAAAACATAACATATTTTTTTTAAAAACATTTCTTGATTTCTCCTTTTTCTTTCGTCTCCAATTATTATATAATTTCTACCATATTATACTCTTTTTTTATTACATTGGCTATTTATATATGTAAAAATTATATAATTTCATTTTTCAAATTCACAACTAACTCAAATTCATGTTAATCTTCTTACTATCAAGTATAACTTAAAAACCATATACACATTTAGATTAATGTACTCAAATACTAAAAGTAAAAAAACATAAAACTAATATTCATAATCGGTTTTATGTTTCTCCTGGATTAATCTTCATTAAAATTTAAAGTTGTTTTATACCTATCAAAGCCAATTATAGTTTTATCGAAAACTTCATTTGCATTATTTAAGTATTCTTCCGGCTCGTTCATGGCCGTTCCAAAATGAGTTAATAAAAGTTTTTTAACATTGCCTTTTAGTGCTAAATCAGCTGCTTCTCTAAAAGTCATATGTTTATTTTTAATAGCTTTAGGTAAATCTTTATCATCTCCATAAGTACCCTCACAAATGAAATAATCACTATCATTAATAAATTCTATTATATTTTTAATTGGTCTTGTATCTGTAATTATACTGACTTTTATTCCTTTCCTCTCTTCTCCCGTTACCATATCATTAGTATATAAAGCACCATCTAGCACAATATTTTCTTCATTTCTTTGCAACCTATTCCACAGAATTTTAGGAACTTTATTTTTTTCAGCTTTCTCTACATCAAATTTTGGCTGCCGTTTAAAATAAAAACAATAACCTATACATGGTGAAGAATGATCTAACTCTAGAACTGATATATCTACATCTAAATTTATACTACCATCAAATAATTTAAATGTTTCTTTAGGATTATCTATTATATTAATTTCATAAGGCAACCAATTTGCTATTACTCTTAATTTTTCTACTGTTTCTCTTATTCCTTCTGGTCCTATAATTGTTATGGGTTCAGTTCTTCCACTATTACCTATCGTTCCAAGAAGTCCTGGAAGTCCTACAATATGATCGCCGTGGATATGAGTAATGCAAATAACATCTATAGACTTAAATCCTGTATTTGATATTCTCATTGATACTTGAGTTCCTTCACCACAGTCAACCAGAATTTTCCTTCCTCTATAATTTATTAGTGTAGCTGATAGAAATCTATTGGGCATAGGCATTCCACCTCCGCAACCTAATAAAAGTATATCAATCATCTAATTTCACCTCCTTTATGTAAAATACATTAAATCAGCTTGTCTAAAAGCAAGTAAATCCAAAATTATCTAGTTCCTATTATGTATATCTCTAGTAAATACCAAGTCTGCTTCATTAGATAACTCTTCATTAAATTCATAACCATCGTGATTGAATTCTTTTAATTCTTCTAAATCTTCTATCTTATTTCTTATAATAAAAGAGGTCATCAGCCCTCTTGCTCTTTTCGCCATTATAGTTATTATTTTATATTCTCCATCTCTATATTCCTTAAATATTGGTGTTATAACCCTTATGTCGCCTATTGTTTTAATATCTTCTATTGCTTTAAAATATTCATAAGAAGCTAAATTAACAATGGCCTTATTTTCACGTCTTTCTATATCTTTCAGAATATTATCTATTAATTTATTCCCCCAATAATCATATAAATTTTTAAACCCACCAATACCTAGCCTTGTTGCCATTTCTAACCTATAAAGATTTATTCCATCAAAAGGCTTTAAAACTCCATAAAGTCCTGATAAGATTCTTAGATTATCATTGGCATAAAAATAATCTTCCATCGTATAACTCCCTACATCAATTCCCTTAAAAACCTCACCTTTAAATGCAACTAGACACTGTCTTGCAGATTCTAAAGACTCTGACCAATTTTGAAATCTTTGGGTATTTAATTTAGCTAGCTTAGAACTTATTTTCATAAGCTTTTCCAAAGAGAAATTATCATATTTTTT
The DNA here is from genome assembly GCF_022320765.1 of Clostridium sp. YIM B02569. NCBI lineage: Bacteria > Bacillati > Bacillota > Clostridia > Eubacteriales > Clostridiaceae > Clostridium > Clostridium sp. YIM B02569. The sequence continues at coordinate 5,903 of NZ_JAKJJX010000011.1, forward strand.
CAACTCCTCAACTAATTCTCTAGCCTCATTTAAGAAATATGGCTTAGTCATTGGTAATGTCTCATTAAACTTAGAAAAATCTAAAGTTTTAGCTGGGGAAATTATTATCATCATTAAGTTTCTCCGCCTTTCATTTATAATATACTTCTTCTAGTTAATATAAATTTAGTATTAAATACTTACTTTGTGCTGTTCAAGTTACTTTTGAAAGTTTTATTCGTAATGAATTTATTATTCTATGGCCTTATTACTTATCAAATAAACCTCCACCGTTACCCACTTTTACACCTTTAGAATGTTTTCCTATAACTTTTTTTGCCCTTTGATTATTTTTACTGTTATTATTTTTTTGTTTCTTTTCCTCAATTATTTTTTTCATAATTTCTATGCTTTTATCATTCATGCAAAATTCCTCCGTCGTATAACATATTTCTCTCTGCATTTAATCTTAATAGAATAATTTGCTGCTTATTAAATCTTTAAATATAGATTTATTATTGTAACATATATAATTTAGTTTAATAGTTACCAAATTATTTTACAATATAAAAAATGCATTAAGATTCATGATTACTACATAAAAAGATTTGTTTATAATTTATGAAAATTTTCTGACATTTACATATAAAAATAACCGGATAAATAAAATTAATCATTATTAACTAGTTAATTTAATAGCTAATAATGATTAATAAATAATATTATTAAATTTATAAATTCTTGGCAGTTTCCTTTACTTTATCTATAGCTTCTTCTAGTATTTTATCAACATTTTCTCCTTGTACATCTAATTTCTCAGCTGAAATAGTTGTAATGTCTTTTATTCCAAAAAAGCCTAGTATACTTCTTAAATAGATACCATCAAGCTCATATGGTGTTTCAGCATATGAGCCACCTCTTGCCGCAATATATACAGCCTTTTTATTTTCTAAAAGTCCTACAGCTCCTTCTTGTGTGTATTTAAACGCAATTCCTACTACACTTATATAATCAACATATGCCTTTAATATCGCTGGAACACTTAAATTCCACATTGGTGCTGCTATTACATATTTATCAGCTTCTGCAAATTGATATGCATACTTAAGTGTTGGATGATTTTTACTTTCCTCATTTTTAGGTCCAAATACTGTATCTAAATCCTTACTTCTTAAGAAATCTATATCTTCTTTATACAAATCTAATGTAATAATTTCATCATCAGGATTATTTTTTTTATATTCATCTATAAGTACATCTGAAATTTTAAAAGTTCTTGATTTTCCTTCTGGTTTTGCATTTGCTTTAATATATAATACTTTGTTCATATATCTATCTCCCTTACTATATTATTCATATATAAGTTTGCACAGCTTTTTCATTTCTATTACTAAAAAGAGATAGTTTTCTTTTACCTTGATTTCTCCTTATCAGTTGCTAGACTATATTTCAGAAAAAGTGTTTTTATATTATATGTTTTTTAGTTTAATGACAGACATTTATGAAAATATTATTTTTCGACTTTTAATTGATTAAACTCCTAATATCTTTTAAAGTATTCTATATACGATTATCACTCGTATATAAATATTCTAATAAATTGAAATTTATCATAAACTAAGAAAATTATTATTGTGTGCAAAATTTTGTTGATATAAATCGTATTAAGTATTGGAGGGGGTAAAAATAAAATGGATGAGTTGGATAATAACAAAAGTTACATTCATTACTTAATAGAAACGTATTCCGATATGCTGATTCGAATTTCGTATTCATATATGAAAAATTTAAGTGATGCCGAAGACATAACCCAAGAGGTTTTTATAAAACTACTTGAAAAACGACCTGATTTTAAGAACAAAACACATGAGAAATCCTGGTTAATTAGAGTTGCTATAAATTTAAGTAAAGATAAGTTAAAGTCTTCTTATTTTAAAAATACTACATCATTAGAAGATGATTTTGTTGATACAACTCAGGAGGATACTGATGTAATCCAAGCAGTACTTAGTCTGCCATTAAAATATAGAAGTATAGTTTTTTTATATTATTATGAGAATTATAGTATTTCTGAAATTTCTAATATTTTAAACATAAAGGAATCTACTGTAGGTTCACAACTTAGCAGAGGACGAAAATTGCTAAAATCTATACTAAAGGAGGATTTTGAATATGAATAAAATTAAGAGCTCTTTTTCCAAAATAAAAGCAAGTGAAGAATTTAAAGACAATCTAAAAATGGAATTGCTAAATAATACTTCACAATTAGGGAAAAAAGCAACTGTAAATTATTATCCATTTGGATTAAAAGTTGCTGCTGTATTATTAATATTTTTAGGCACTGCTAGTTTTAAGCTAATTATAAACAATACATATAAACCAGAAAATATAGATGCAGGAAATACGACGTATGTCTCAAAAGATGAAGTAGATAAATTCACTAATGATAATTCAATTTCTTCTCCTGTTTCTAACAAAAATGATGACCATGCTATTGATAATAGTAAATCAAATGTAAAAGCTCAAAACTCTGCTGGTATAAAAAATAGTTCAAATTCTCATGATAATTCGCCAAGTACTAACAATAAGTATAACAATAACAATAATAATAATAGTAGTAATAATAAAGTTAAATATTCTAAAGAGACACCTTCAGGAAATACTAACACTAATAAAAATATAGCATCAGTTTCACAAAATTCTGATGATAATAATTTAACACCTTCAAACGATATAAATTCATCACAATATGCAACAACTTCGACCACTACTAATGATGATTCTAACAAGAATGGGGCTTTGTCCATTAATTCAACCTTGAGAAGTTTTAGTTCGAATGCAGTATACATTCCAAAATTCCAGATACCAAATATTCAAGAAAAAACTAAATTAGCAAAAATGGTTCCGTTAATTATTTACAATGGAAATGTATATCTCAAATCCCCTATATCGATAGATTCAAAAAGCTCAAAAAATATTTTAGGAAGAAAAATCGGTACTACACTAGGTGCATTAAATGAGATTAATCCTGTGAACACCTATTCTAAAAATATAGTTTCTAACATAGGCCCTACTGATGTATATGCAGTAAACGGATATGATGAGGATTTTAGAATAATGACTAATATAACTTTAGCTGATGGGACAAGTCATCCGGAAATTTATGAGTGCCTTAATGGAATTACAATAACTACTGGCAATGACTTTTTTGGAAAGCTTAATCTCCCGGGAAATATCGCAAATGCCAGAATTCAAACTCAAACATTTAGTGAGTCGAATAATGAAAAAGAAAACTTCTATTCAACTAGTGATGCCAATTTTCTTAATTCTTTTGTTCGTGAACTAGACAATTCAACCCCATATCTACCGGACAATATAGAGAATCCTTTAGATGACTATAAAAATAATGATAAATGTAAAAAGATATTTTTGGATCTAAAAAATGGTAGTAAAAATATTCCTTTTACGATATTGAGGAATGGTTATATATACTATGGAGACTATCCTACAATCTACTTTAAAATTGGCACTAACTTTACAAATGAAATTTGGGATGAATCCCCTATAATTAACGCTAATTGACCTATGAATTTAAAAATAAATAGTAGGGTCTGTCTGTTATAGTCCCTACTATTTTTATAAAAGTGTTCTTACCATAATATATTTATCAATATTCTATTTAAATAACTTTATTCTAGAGGCTTTGAATTCATAAATTCTTTAACTATTTCATCACAATTTTCAATATTTATAAAAAATATCACATTATAGTAGATGTTATTTTCTTTCCAGACATAATTAACCTGAGGCACGATACCTTCTTGTGAACTTTTAAATACTTGATTATTTTCAATTCTCAATTCTTTAACTTTCTTCTCTACATTTCTTTCTTCATTAATTTTAATATACTTATTTTTCATTATTTCATCATAAACTGATGAATTCGCGGACTGGCTAAATGTTATCGAACCATTTTGGTTTGAATAAAAATTATTTATTTCATAGCATGTTTTTTCTTTATTATTATTAAAATCTCCAACTAATCTAGCAGTAGAGTTAGTTATACTTATATCATCACTAATTCTAATTGGAAATTTAGGATCAAATCCGAGAGCATTTTTTGCTTCTTCTATATCTTCTTTATCATAAATGTTCATTTCTATATTTCCATCATTAAAATTCTTTATGCAATAATTTGAATCTTTTGTATCTTCAGGATACTTTAACGATTTTACTATATTTTTTATATCATCACTTGAAAGTTCTAATGAGTTATTACTACTCTTTTCGCTTTTAGACTCCGATTTATATTCCACACTATACCATAATCCATCATCTTTCCATGAAAAATAATTATTAACAGCTTTTATTTCACTTAATTGTTTTTCCATAGCTTTTTTTACCGGAAATGTAGTTGTTAAAATAACACTTAATCCATTTATATCGCCTATTTTCATTGGTTGCTTGGAGATTTCCACCTGAGAATTTTCTAATGCCTTAGATTTCCCATTTTCTATCACTTTTAATGATTCTGAAGGATCTTGTTCCGATATTTGTAACGAATATATTCCATCTTTATTTCCGTAAACTATTTCTAAAACGTTATCTTTATCAGAAATCCTTTTCAATTGAAGCTCTTGAGCTTTGTAGCCCTCTGGAAAAAAATCTGGAACTTTAAATCTAAAGTCCGATACCTGCTCCACTCTTTCTATGTCATTATAAAATTTTATAGGTGCATCAATAATAAATTTATGTTGTTCCTTCATCTTATCCATGTTATTTGAACTTATTTCATAAAGACTATTTTCTTGCGTAGCTTTAGCAACTATAAAATTTGTAAAAAATACTGCTGTTATTGCAATGCAACTTAGAATAAATCTTGTTAATTTATTATTATATCTATTTCCCAACACCTTCCCCATTGTATTCCTCCTTTTATTCATTATTGTTTTCCTTTTAGCTATGCATATTTTAAATCATTCCAATAATCTAAGAATATGGAACCAAACACTTCTTAATCTTAAATAATTTATAGAAATTAAGTTGTCCTTTAGTTTTGCATGATATAATTATTGTAATAATTTTACAATAATTATATCATAACTTTTGATTCATTAAATTTGTTTTTCTAAAACATTTTTCCTTATTTTACAAACATTCAAGCTGAATTTTTACTTATTTCTTTATCATTATTGTCTCTCAGCGTATAGGTAAATATTAAGGATAATAACTATTCTCTAGTAGAATACACTTATAAAAGAATATAATTACTCTAATGTAATAAAGAACTATTTGTCTATTTATTTCTCTCATATTATAATTAGGTATAAAAATATCTATTATTAGAGCTTAAATACCTAAATAACTAAATTATTTTCGTGGAGGATGATAAAATAATATGATAGATTTACTTTATAAATTATTGCCTATGGTATTCTTACTAATACTGAGTCAAGCTATCTATTTAAAGTTCGATGAAAAATACAAATTTACAGATATAATAAATTCAAAAATTAAAGTTCAACAAAAATGGAAACAATCTATTTGTATACTCTTTTTAGCGATTTCTTTATTATTTATTGCCGCTATTGGTATTTATGTGATTGAAATCCCTACAATTGTTTACTCTATGTTATGTGGTGTTTTAACTGGTACAAGCATTGGTATTTCGAACAAAATAAAAATTAAAAATAGTTTATAATATGTATTTTCTAAAAAATTTAGTTCATTGAAACTTATCTTAGGCTATTAATCTATATAAACTAACTAATTTTATAATGAATAAATTATCTTATTGAAAACTTATATAAATTAGGGAGCTGCCGCTAACAGATTTTAATCTGATATATCGACAACTCCCTTTGTATTTTTATTTTTAATTTGCTGCTGAACTTAAATCCATCTTATCAATTTCAAACCAAAAGTTAACTCCACCTTCAGCGTTTTCCACTCCATAAGCATTACGATGAAGATCTGCTATTGCCTTTACTATAGACAAGCCCAAGCCATAACCCCCATAAGCTCTTGTCCTAGCTTTATCTACTTTATAAAAGCTACTCCATATCTTATCCAAATATTCATCTGGTATATGCTTTCCTGTATTAAATACATTTATTCTTATTTTATCTTTGACATTAATCTTAGTTATCCTAATGATCTTATTATTGTCTACATGATTAATTGCATTATTAATGTAGTTTGTAAGTATTTGCTCTATACGAGTCATATCTCCGTATACAATCACGCTTTCTCCGGGTTCAAATTTGATTTCTATGTTTTTTTCTTCGAAAGTTGACTTATATCTATTAAGTACATATTCTATTAATGATACTAAATTAAATTCTGTTTTTTCTATATGAAAATAACCAGATTCAATTTGTGATAAGTTTAATAAATCTCTTACTAATTTGTTCATTTTATCAGTTTCATTCATAATAACATCACAGTAAAATTTCCTATCTTCATCACTTTCTGTAACATTGCTTACAAGACCTTCCGCATAGCCTTGTATTACTGATAGCGGAGTTCTTAACTCATGAGAAACACTTGAGATAAATTCTTTTCTCATTTCATCTATTTTTCTTTCCTTCTCTATATCTTCTTCTAATCTCTTATTTTTTATATTCAATTCCGTAATTGCCCGGCTTAGCTCTCCAGATAAATAATTAACGCTTTGTCCAAGTTGGCCAATTTCATCTTTTCCATTCATACTACATTTTTTCCCAAAATCGAATTTAGCCATATTCTGCGCTATGCTATTTAATTCTAGTATTGGTTTTGTAAATCTTTTTGAAAACCAAAATGCCCATAAGCTCCCTAAAAGTATAATTACTCCTCCAATAATTAATATAAATCTATTTGCAATATCAACACTTTCACTTATTGAGACTAATGGAACTCTTATAGCAAGGATGTCCCCATTACTTATTTTGGTTACAAGCGTTAGAAAGTCTATTTTAAGTTGAACATCCCTTCTATTTTCAAATGTATACTTTCCCTCACTATATGTATTGTTAATCTTATCGTTTTGAACATCAGAATCTGGTGGTGGCTCCACATTAGGTCTAAATTTATTTCCCATATTATCAACTATATTTTTTTCATTTGGCAGCCGTCTTGAAGATTTATATATTAGCTTACCATCTTTATCTCTAATATCTATGCTGCCACCTACTATATTAGCGGTTCTATCCAGTTCATCCTGAATATCATTTGGATCTCCAGTATACATATCAACTAAATGCTTTGCATTATTTTCAAGCATATTTTCTTTATTCTTAATGTAGTATTGCTGAAGATATAAGTTATTTAATATCCATAAAGCAGAGATAAAAAAAACTAACAATAAAGTTATCGATAAAAAAAGTTTTGATCTTAATGACTTATTCATACTTATTCCTCAAACCTATAACCGTAACCGCGTACTGTTTGTATATAATCACTTTTTCTATCTAACTTTATTCTTAATCTATTTATATGTGTATCCACTGTCCTTAAGTCTCCATAATAATCATATCCCCATACCTTATCTAATATTTGCTCTCTACTTAATGCTTTCCCATAATTTTCAGAAAGATAAATCAATAGTTCATATTCCTTAGGACTTAAATCAACAACTTCTCCATCTATAACTACTTGATGGGCACTATGGTCTATTGTCAATCCATTAAAATCTTTGAGTTCTTTACCTTTATCTTCTGAATTTGCCCTTCTCAGAACAGCATTAACCCTCGCTATTAGTATATTAGGACTAAACGGTTTTGATATATATTCATCAGCTCCAATATCTAATCCAAAAACTTCATCAAATTCCTCTCCTCTTGCAGTTAGCATAATAATGGGAACTTTAGATTTCTTTCTTATCTCTCTGCATACAGTAAATCCATCATATTCTGGCAGCATTACATCAAGAATTATTAAATCTATATTTTCCTCACTCGAAAACAAATTCATAGCTTTCTTTCCATCATCAGCCTCAATTGTTACATACCCTTGTTTTTTCAGAAAATCTGTTACGAGCTTTCTTATTAATGGTTCGTCATCAACAACTAGTATCCTTTTCCCCTTCATTATATACCTCCACAAAAATATCAATTATTTTTATTATAGCTAATTTTTGTTACAAACATGTCACAGATCATTCTGTTATCTTAAAATAAACAAATATTAAGATATGTATTATAAATTTTCTTGTCTTATTTGATATAACTAATTGCCTCTAATATTCACTAACTTTATCATTAATTAGGGATAACATATCATAAATTTCTGGATATTCAAATAGCTCCCCAGATAAAAGCATATTATTAAATTCTTCAATAGATACGAATTTCACGTTACTAACTTCTTCCTTTTGAAGGATTAATTTAGATAATTCAACATCTTTATATACAAAATATATATCCCAAATAGAATTTTCACGAAATATTCTACGAATAAAATTCAACTCATCTTTTTCGATAGATAATCCTATCTCTTCCTTAACTTCTCTCAAAGCTCCTTCCGCTGTGCCCTCTCCACTAACCATACATCCTGTAGTTAGCCCCCACGTATTAGGGAGTACATCCTTATTACTTGATCTTTGTTGAATTAATATTTTGCTGCTGCTATTAATTATCCAGACTTCAGTTGCCAAATAATATTCACCATCTTCTAGCTTTTCGGACCGTTCTTTTTTTAATCCGGTTTTATAGCCTTTACTATTGTATATATCTCTTAATTCCATATTACATCTCCCATTCAATTAATATAAACCTACTACTTAAATCATATATAAGCTTTATTCATTTTTGAAATATTATAATAAATATACTATCATAAATTATAATATTATATTTCATTTAATGCGAATTTCTTCCATATAAATTATAAATTTTTAAAATAAATATCGCATAATTCAAATGAATTTGCGATATTCTATCATCTTATGTTTATATACAATAAATCTAAACTAATTAACTTTGATTTATCAATAGCTAAATCCTATTTCATAGAATTTTTTAGTTTTATTATTTCATCAACTCCAACTTTATATCCTCCTGCTTCCCTTAAAGATTCACCTATCTTCTCACTGTTAATCTTAAAGTTATCGTCTGATAGTATCTCAGCTACACATTTATTTAGTGCTTCCGGCGTAATTCTATTTTTTTCTATCACAATTCCTGCGCCAAGTTCAGCCACCCTATTAGCCACAAAAGGTTGATCAACCGATTGAGGTATTAAAATTAACGGTATGTTAAAGTATAAACCTTCATTTGTACTATTCATACCACCATGAGTGATAAATACATCTGCATATTTTAATACTTCTAATTGTGGTACATAGTTACGAACTATAAAGTTTGATGGGATATTTTTAAATATGCTTATATCAATTTTTCTGCCTACAGACATAATAACTTTTACATTCATATTGCAAAAAGCTTTAAAGCAACACTCATAGAATTCAATAGAATTATTGAATATAGTTCCTAGAGATATATAAATTACCTTCTTATCCTCATCATTTGATAAATCAAAGTCGATACTTTCTTTTCTATCTATTACTGATGACCCAATAAATTTATAACTTTCATCAAAACTTTCGCTATATGGTTGAAAGTACTTAGATGTATATACAATATTAAGCATTCCTTTCTTTCCAGATCTATCTACCATGCTAGGAAACTTTATATTATACTTCTCTTGTAATTCATTGACAAAGTCCACATAATTATGACTGCTTAGAATTTCTTTAATCTTTGGCTTAGCTCCTTCCATCTTTAACTTAAATTTTTGTGAGATTGGTAGATCTAACAAACTTTTTATTATTTTTTCATTTATTGCAAAAATGCTACTAGAAGAAATTGTTGGTATATTTAATACTCTTCCCACTTCTCCACCTAATACAAACGAAGAATCGTAAATAATATAATCAAATTTTTCATCTAATTTGAAGATCTCTTCGATTATTTCTTTAAAAGTATTAAGGGCATTCAATAGTTTTTCATTAGTTTCTAAATTTAAACTACTGGTAATTAAACTAGATAAATCAAATAAATTTTTATGCCCAATAAACTTAGCACCTGTTTTTTCTATTTTATCTCTAAACTCTTCTCCTGCTATATATGTAACATCTTCTCCCCTATTTATGAGCTCCCTAACTATTCCTATAGTTGGATTAACATGTCCGTGACCTAACATATTTACAAATAAAGCTTTTGACATTTTTTTCACTCCTTTGCCCTTATATATTTATAGTGATAATCCACAAATATTTGTTTATTTGCAAGACTTTCAATTTTAATTTTATATTATCTAATTTTTTATTTAAAAAATCCACGTATTACTAAGAAGTAATCCATGGATTTTTATTTTTAAGAAAGATTTAAAACCTCTTATTGGGTTGGATTTGATATGCTGCCATGCTTATATTTTCTCCTGAGTGGAGAAAATACCACGAATTATCATAGTTTCCTCCATCTGTTTCTCTTCTTGGTCCATATACAACAATTGTTTCAGATGTTGAATTCGTTATTATAACATTTTGATTCTTATGTTCTAATTTTTTTAGTCGCAATAGTCATAGTTGAACTACTTATATTTCTCCTACTTTGATTACTTTTTATCTTACGTTACTAATATACCCAACATTAATTAACTATACTCATACTATAAATTTGTTTTTCCTAACTATTGATATATTCATTTATTTATAAAATACTTTTATACAAACGGGGAAAATTATATAAAGTTTGCATCACCTAGACAATGTATTATGTTTTAATGAATTAAATCTAGATTAGCACTTCTATCTCTTAAATCTGACAAGTACGTTATAAAATCATCCCTTAAATCATCACGTTTTAAAGTAAATTCTATATTAGCTTGAAGATATCCTAACTTATCACCAACATCATACCTTTTTCCTTCAAAACAATAAGCATATACTGCTTCTTGTCTTGTTAATTCTTTTAGCGCATCTGTCAATTGAATTTCTCCTGATTTTCCTGGTTTGGTACTTTCAAGTATATTAAATATATCTGGCGTTATTATATATCTACCTAAAATAGCTATGTTAGATGGTGCCTCTTCGATTTTAGGCTTTTCCACCATATCACTAACCTTATAAAGTCCTTCATCAATCTCTATCCCTTTTATTATTCCATATTTCGGTATATTGCATTCTAAGATTTCTTGAACGCCTAATACTGAAGTCTTATATTTATCGTAGCAATTTATCAATTGTTTTAAGCATGGAACTTCATTATCAACTATATCATCACCAAGCATTACTGCAAAAGGCTCATTTCCAACAAAGTTTTTAGCATGACTTATTGCATCTCCAAGTCCTTTAGGTTCTTTTTGACGTGTATAGTAAATGTCTACCATATTAGATATACTTTGTACCATCTTAAGTAAATCGTCTTTTTTACTATTCTCAAGCTCATCTTCAAGCTCTACAGATTTATCGAAATGATCTTCTATAGCCCGTTTATTTCTCCCTGTTATTATAAGTATTTCCTCAATGCCAGATTCAACTGCTTCTTCTACTATATATTGGATAGTAGGTTTATCTACTATAGGTAACATTTCTTTTGGTTGAGCTTTAGTTGCTGGCAAAAACCTAGTTCCAAGGCCGGCTGCAGGTATTACTGCTTTTCTTACGTTCATAACAATTCACTCTCCTTATTATCAATTTTTAAAGAAAATTTTTTAACAGTGTTATCTATAATAACTTTTACTAAATATAAAACTAATATTACATTAAATAATGAAGTTACTTTCAATAAAACCTCAAAAACTGATGTGTTTGTTTTGAAGAAAACCGTAGAGATGTTAATATAGCTAGTAATACTAAACCCAATAGCCATTATAAAAAATCTCCTGTCTTTTGAATATATAAATGCTAAAATTGATAATGCTACCGCTGGAAATAAATATCTTTCGTGCATTCCAACCGAAAATGTAAATACTCCTGCAATTTGAAGTAAGGATATTGCCGAAATATACTTTCTGTCATTCCCTTTTATATATAAAATCCATCCAATTAAAGTTGTTAGAATTATAAACATAATTCCAATTGTATGATAGCTAGATATAAAAAATGTAGCATTATCATTTTTATAATTTGCTCCTACTAAACCAAAAAAATTGAACGCATTTACAGAAGCATATGGATATTCTGATATTGTCTTTAAATAGAGATTAAAAATCCAAGTTGGACTTTGTTCGTTTACCGAAAAAGGAATTATAATTACAATTACAGTTGCTACCGCTGAAACTGCAGCATATATAAAATTTCTAATTTTTCTTTGTCTAACTAATTCAAAGAAAAGTACTGGAAGAAATATAATTCCCTGTGGTTTCATAAGTACAGATAATGCAAACATTACTGATGAAAATACATATTTTTTTTCATATAACAGATATATTGAAATAACAATAAGTAATGTAAATAAAGAATCAACTTGTCCCCAAAATGTAGAATCTATAAAAATTGCTGGATTAAAGATGTAAAATGTAGCTAAAAAAGTACTAGTTACTGTATTTAAAAACCTTTTCCCAATTCTATATATAAAATAAGCTGTCGCAACATCTGCTATTATAGATGGAATTTTAAGTAGTAATATATAATAAGAATTAAATATTTGTATATTTGCAATTTTTCCTATGCACCCTAATATGTATATATATACAGGTGGATAATCGGCTTGTCCAGCATTAGCATAAAACTGCGAAAAACCGTTTGCCGCAGTTTCTGCCCAATTTTTAAATAAATTAATATCATTATGGCTATTTGTAAGATTTGAAACTGCAATTCTTAAGAAAAAACCCACAGCTAATAATGTAACTATAAGTAGTTTTTCATCTGTAATTTTAATTTTAATTTTTTTAAGTTCAAATAAATAGTAAGCAACGAATGATAATATTAAAATTATTCCACTATATATGTTAAGAGATTCAAGATATTTTGTGTCTATAGTTCCCATATTCATCTTATTATTAGATTTTCCTTGCGGCATATTATTTTCACCTTTTGGCCTGTTGTTATTAGTGTCATTCTGATGACTTCCATCTTTTCCTTGTTGATTATTTCTATTTCCTTTAGATTGTCCATTTTCATTTTGAACTTGCTGCTCATTATGATCATCAGAAGCTAATCTTCCACCACCATTTGGTGGTGTCATATCTTCCCCATCACTCCGATTAGGATTAAATTCACCATTAAAAGGCATATTTTGTGTCATAGCATTATTGCTTTTATAATTCTGCATTGCATAAATACTTAAACCTGCTGATACTAATAAAGCAAGAACTAAACTTATTCTAAATATATATTTCTTAAAATTAGTTTTCTTCATTTTCTTACTTTCCTTTCAATAACATTAAAATACTAAATCATGAAAAAATTATGAGTTTAGTCATACTTGTAATACATTTTCAACTAAACTTACTGATATATAATATTATATATATATCAGAAATAAGGGGCATACTTTTGTAAAACATGAATTAATGTATCCCCCCTATTAGTGAAGTAGTTTATATTTATAGATATAGCTTTAATTTAAAGTTGCTGCTGCATCTTTTAAATCATACAGCACTTCAGAATTGTTTTCCCCAAAACCTCCTGAACCTTGTCTTCTTAAATTTGAGTCCTTATTATTATGTTCATATGCATTTTGTGTATCAGAATTTATATTTTGTTCATTATTACCTGAAACACTCTTTGAATCATTATAATTATCTGCCAATTTATTGTTTTCTGCGTTATTAGATGATGTATCTTTATATTCACTTTCAGAAACCTTAGTACCATTCTCAGTGACCCAGCTCATGATTTCATTGCTGCCGTCTCTTCCTCCCATACCTCCTGTAAGTACATATCTAACCTCACCATTTTTAACCATTTGCTTAAATTGATCTAAAGTAAGTATATTATCAGAACCTGAAAAACCTCCAAGAGCCATTATTGGCATACCTGTTTGAATTATCATGTTATCTGCACTTTGAGATGAAGATACAACAAGTAAATATTTCTCATTTGTTTTGTTACTTTCCAAGAAATTAACTAGCTTTGAGTTTTCATTACTGTTATTTCTTCCACCTCCAAAGCCACCTTTATCACTATTGGAAAGCAGTTCTAATCCTCCAGTAGGAATTGAACTATTCACACTATGAGTAATTGCTGCACTTGCTCCAATAAATGGTGTCACTAAAATTGATATAGTAGCAATTACTGACAATATTCTCTTTAATTTCATATTGTCAGTATAAAAATCAATAGTATTTTTTCTTTTAATATAGGTTAATATATTTAATAAAGCCAATATTGCTGAAGTTGCAAAACATGCTATTAATGATACTAGAATTATATTTCTTACAACTGATGATAAATTGCTTGAGAAATATGACAACATAATCATATGTGTTATGCCCTCTATAGCAAAGGCTATTGGTAAAAGCCACGCTTTCCATTTACCTTCCTTATAAAATTCCCACATTGTAGTAATTCCAATTCCTGATAATGCTGCTGCTGGCGGCGCCATCATTGTTAAATAATATGGATGGAATAATCCAGTTGTATAACTAAAGTAAATAAATTCAGGAACTAACCATGTAATCCATAATACCAATGATGATTTTCTTTTATTATCTAATTTAAATTTCAATTTTTCCCTCAACGCACCTGCTATAAATCCGAATAATGCAAGTGGTAAGAACCAAACTATTTGATCTGACAAACTATTTTTAGAAAATAATCTTGTTAATCCCGCTTTTGTTTGTCCTCCAAAAGAACCTTGAATTCCTCCTTGTCCTCCCTGCATTCCTTGTTGCATTCCACCATTAGGCGGCTGCATGTTGTTACCACCTTGGTTGTTTGTTATCTCAGCTGGTACCATTGCCTCATTATTTCCATTTGGTGCTCCACCTGAAACTCCTCCTTGGTTGTCTCCGTTAAAATTATCTTGTGACATTTGTTGATTCTTATTATTGTCACTACTTACATCAGCGTTATTCTCTGATTGTCTTTTTCCATCATCTTGCCTGTTATTTCCCCCAAAGCCTTTATCTTTACCACTTAGGCCAAGTCGTTCTAAACCATTATGTCCAATTATAAGTTCCATAACACTATTGTCTGTACTACTGCCTATATATGGTCTGTCTTTTGCTGGTACTAAGTCAACAATTATAGCCCAAGAGAAAGATACTACAAATAATATAATTGTAGAAACAATAAGATGACCTATTCTCTTCTTAAATGATACAGTTGTAGAAAGAAGATATGTTATATATATTGCAGGTCCAATCATGTATGCTTCTAGCATTTTTATATTAAACCCAATACCTACAAGGAGTAAACTTATGTAAAGATATCTAGCTTTTCCTTTCTCAGTTGCCTTAGTGAGAGCTAAGCAAGCGAATAATAACGTTACAACAAGTAAATTATCTATAGTATTATTTCTACTTGCAGCTACAAAAACTGGTGTTACAGCTAGGCATAAAGCTGAAATGTTTCCAGCTAAACTTCCAAAAGATTTTTTAACAAGATAATATATAAGATAAACTGAAATTACCCCTGATAGTGCTTGCGGTAACAATATACTCCATCCGCTAAATCCAAGTATCTTAGCAAATAGAGCCTGTATCCAAAATCCCATTGGCGGTTTATCAATTGTAACAAAACTCCCTGGATCAAAGGATACAAAAAGGAAATTTTTAAGATTCATAGTCATGCTCTTTACTCCAGCAGCATAGTAGCTATTACCATATCCTTCAATTCCTATATTAGCAAAATTCAATACCGCAGATAATATTAAAATTAAAGATATACTTATATTCTCTTTAGTTAATTTTAGTTTCTTCAAATTCGTTCCCCCTCTATAAAGTCTTTTTATCTAGATCAATAATATTATATTTTTTACTTGATCTATTATAATTTGTTGTACTAGAAATTATATAAATTGGTCTACCTTTGCTTTCATCGAATATTCTTCCAATATACTGACCCATTATCCCAATACAACCTAAAACTACTCCAAACATCATCATGTTAATTCCTATCATCATAGTAAAATTCAACAAGCTGCTTTTATTAATTATAGCTTTCATAATATCAACAAACATTAAAATCATTCCAACCAGCAAAGCTAGAATCCCAAAATGGCCCGCAATAATAAGTGGTTTATATGATAGTGCTGTTATACCATCACATGCCAACTTAAGCATCTTTTTTAAAGGATATTTAGTTTCTCCTGCAAATCTTTCCTGTCTTATAAACTCAACATAAGTTTGCTTATAGCCAACCCAACTTACAAGCCCTCTTACATATCTGTTCCTTTCAGGTAAAGCTATTAGTGTATTACACACCTTCCTATCTATAAGCCTGAAATCTCCTGCATCTACTGGAACGTCAACTGTTGTCATACTTCTTAATAATCTATAATAAACTCTTGCCGTAAATTTTTTAAAAAAGGTTTCACCTTCTCTCTTTACTCTCTTTCCATAGACAACTTCATAACCTTCTTTCCATTTTTCAATCATTTTAAGCATTACTTCTGGTGGATCTTGGAGATCAGCATCTATTACAATAATTGCATCTCCTAATGCTAAATCCATACCTGCAGTTATAGCCGCTTGGTGACCAAAATTTCTTGAAAAATTAATGAGTTTTATATTCTCATCTCTGCTACATATTTCTTCTGTTATTTCTCTTGTTCTATCTTTACTTCCATCATTCACAAATACAATTTCGTAACTTTCATTTGTAGAATCCATAACTTCTTTAAGTCTTTTATAACTTTGATTTACAACAAGTTCCTCATTATATAAAGGTACTATAACAGAATAAACTGTTTTATCATTCATATTTATCACCTCAAATATCTTTTATAAATTAAATGTTGAGTTATAAACTCTTTTAAATCTATATTTACATTCTAGAAAATAATTGTCACAGTTTTGTTACATTCCAATCACAAATTATATACATTTTAAATAAATATTATTATTAGAGATTTACCTATGAACTTATACCAATATATTTATGCGAGGAAGATTTCTCATTAAATGAAAAATAATTCACAAAAAAAGATAGCACCTCATCTTGAAAATGCTATCTTTTTTTCTTTAAATACTATAATTTTAAAGAGATCTACTTATATATAATTACTTATATCTTAAATTTGTTCACCACTTCATTTAACTTTTCTGCTAGCAGAGCCTGCTGCTCCGCAGCTTTCGCTAGCTGCTCTATGTCAATTGTTGTTTCGCTTACACTATCTTTTATTGTTTCAGCGTTTTCAGATGATTTCTGTGCAATTTCAGCTGTATTTTGTACTGCATTAGTTATTTCATGAATTGTTGCTGTAAGTTCCTCTGACATAGAAGCTATTTCCTCTGACATATTTGCTACAAATTCTGCATCATCATAATATTGATTCCCCATATTCTTCATATCCTCAAATTTAGAATTTACATCTTCTTTTATAAAATCTAATACTTCTACGTTATTATCAGAAAGATTTCTAAACGCAGCTTGTACTTTTACTATTGTATCTTTTATAATAGTAACAGCCTGAGATGCCTCTTCCGCTAACTTCCTAACTTCTTCTGCTACTACCGCAAAACCTTTTCCATGATCTCCTGCTCTTGCTGCTTCAATTGCGGCATTAAGAGCAAGTAAGTTTGTTTGCTCTGATATATCAGCTATAGTATCTGCCATCGCTTTTATATCTTCTACAACTTTCCCAGATTCAATTGCTTTAAACCCTTTTTCTCTCTTTTCTTCATATAATCTTCCCGCTTCCTCTAATGACACTTTACCTTTACCTTGTACTTCTGTAGCTCTTTCTTTGGATTTACTTGCATTATTGCTTCCTTCCATTGCTTTACCTGATAGTAAATTAATATTAGAATCCACTTCCTGAATGGATGCGCTTATTTCTTCCGATGATGCACTTGTTTCTTGTATATCATTTGATATATTTCTAATTGATGCGTCTATACTCTCTATAGTCGTTGTTAATTCCTCTACAGTAGCAGAAAGTTCCTGGCTAGAAGCATTCATATCCTGTGATCTTTCCATTATCTCCTTTACTAAAATACTAATATCATTTTTCATTAAAAATATTGAATTAGCTAGATCTCCAATTTCATCTTTTCGTTTTAAAAGCAGTTCAGGAACTGATACTGTAAAATCTCTCTTAGCTAAAACTCTAATGCACTCTACTGATAATTTCAATGGGTTAGCAATTGTTTTAGATATAATAACTGATAAAGTAGCTGCTATCACTACTGACAAAAAACCTAGTATTATAAAAATCTTTCTAGAATAACTAAAACTATTGTTATTTTGAACATTTATTTCTTGTGCTTTATCAGCATTATATATCGCCAAAGTCTTTAAGTTTTTTTGAAATTCATCTACTTTCCCTGTTATTGATTTATATTTTTCTAAAGCCTCTTCTTGCTTCCCATCCATGGCTAACTTTATAATTTCATCTCTTGCTGCTCTATATTCTTTAAGATCATTCTCAACTAAAGGTATAATTTCTAATTCGAATTGATCAACCTCATTCCCTTTATAAGCCTGCCAGTTATTATCATATGCCTTTACTCTATCTTTAATATCATTTAATTTCTTATTTTGTTCTTCAGTATCTTTTACATTCAAAATAATATTATATGTATCTGCCTCTATTGCCCTTGATTGGTTTCTATTATCATTTAACCACTGTACAGGAAGCAATCTATCTTTATACATAGATGTTACATTATAATTTGATTGTAAATTATAATAATATCCAATTCCCCCCATAAAAATAATCAGTAAAATCATTATCCCCGAAAATAAGAAAATTTTCTGTTTAACTTTTAAATTATTAATCATATTTAGTCCCCCTTTAAGCATTAAAAACTAATTTAATCGTTTAATCTTTAGCTGTTTAATATTTAATCTATTAAAATATAATAATAGACCAATTGAAACTATCAAGTTTGAACCGGTCTTTTGTAATGTTAACTGCAAACTACTATAATATTTACTAAAAACAGTTAATCACACTCTTTTATTTATTACACCAAATTACATTATGTGACTTTCATTCATCTCATAGCAATTGTTATTTTCTTAATATTAAAGTAATTTTATCATTTAAATAAAAAAATAACAATAAATATTATAATTTCCCCATAATTTTTTCATAATAAAAAAGCCCTCAAAAGAGAGCTTTTTATTATGAAAATCAAAAATATTGATTTATACAATTATATTATTTTATTCTTATGTTATTAAATTTATACATCTAAGTACTATAGTTCAACCTTTGTCCCATAATATGTGCATTCAAATAATTTTTCCATTGTAGCATCATCTATTTCTCTAGGATTTGATCCTGTACATGCATCTAACACTGCATTATGAGCAATAAATGAAAGATTTGCCTTAAAATCATCCTCTGTAACCCCATATTCTTTCATTGAATGAGGAATATTTAAATCACTATTCATTTTATTAATCATTCCAATTAATGAATCAGTTAATTCTGAATCTGTATTTCCTTCTAATTTTAATGCTCTAGCAATATCAGCATATCTATCTTCGCATTTAGTTCTATTATATTGTATTACATATGGTAAGAATATAGCATTCGCACATCCATGAGGAATATGGAATACAGCACCAACCTTATGAGCCATTGAATGAACTATTCCAAGTAATGCATTAGAAAATGCCATTCCTGCTAAACATTGAGCTTCATGCATTAAGTTTCTAGCTTCCTTGTCTCCTTCAAAAGACTTGAGTAAATTTTCTTGTACCATTTGCAATGCTTTAATTGCTAAAGGATCAGAAAAGTTTGATCTAAGCGATGCAGTATATGCTTCTATAGCATGAGTTAGTGCATCCATTCCAGTATGAGCTGTTAATGTTTTTGGCATGGTTTGAGCTAATACTGGATCAACTATTGCTATATCTGGAGTTATGTTAAAGTCAGCTAAAGGATATTTAATCTTTTCTGTGTAATTTGTTATAACTGAGAATGCTGTAACTTCTGTAGCTGTACCACTTGTTGATGGAATAGCTACAAATTTAGCTTTTTGTCTAAGCTCTGGTAAACCAAATGGAACAACTGCTTGTTCAAAAGTAAATTCTGGATATTCATAGAATATCCACATAGCTTTTGCAGCATCTATTGGTGATCCTCCACCCATAGCAACTATCCAATCAGGCTCGAAGTTTCTCATTGCTTCGGCACCCTTCATTACTGTTTCTACTGATGGATCTGGTTCTACTCCTTCAAATAGCTCTACTTCCATTCCTGCTTCTGTTAAATAATCTTCAACTTGTTTAAGAAAACCAAATCTTTTCATTGATCCTCCACCAACAACTACAAAAGCTTTTTTGCCTTTTAAAGTTTTAAGTACTTCAAGCGCCCCTTCTCCATGATATAAGTCCCTAGGTAAAGTAAAACGTGCCATAAATTTATACCTCCTAAAATTCATCTGTCATATTTATTTGCTTTTAACCACATTAATTATGTAAAGCAATATTTATGCCAAATGTTATTATTTTATCAATTTATTATATAGGTTTATGTAATATTCTGGTATAATTTATCGCATAATTTTTATTTCATACTAATACAAATAAGGATATATTTGCCTGTAAATACAAGGTTCTAATTCATCAATCTACGTGAATTTTTCAAAATATATTAGTAGACTTATTTCTCCATTTATTGAAATTTTATAATCTAATTATTAACAATGTAGTTTTTCTAACACAAATTTACTGTATCAAAAAAATACAATTTGTAAATAAAATGTTCAATTTTATTACACTGTATATTTTTAGGACATATATTCCATTCAATTTTTTATGTTTACATATTGTTCATTTTTGATTCATTATAGTTTATCTATTTAATTGCTTGTAGACACTAAAAATAATCCTTTACTTAAATGTTACATTTATATTTACTATCTCACATTTACTTCCAATCCTTATAGGCGGTCCCCACGTTCTTGTGCCACATGAAACTATTATTTGAAATTTATCCATTTTTAGATATCCATAATCAATTTTAAATACTCTTTTCGTTATTAAATTAAAAGGAAAAAACTGTCCTTTATGTGTGTGACCAGATAATTGTAAATCAATTCCTTCACTCACAGGTTCATTTAAATTATTGGGCTGATGATCAAGCACTATTATAGGTAATTCTCCACTAATTTCATTTACAGTTTCTGATAGTTTTTTTCTTCTTATCCCGCTTATTCTTTCATAAGAGATATCTTCACGCCCTATAACATAAAAACTATCATCAATTTTTACATAACTATCTCGTAATATATTAACTCCTACTTTTTTGAAATTATTTATTCTATTTGATGAATCACCTTTATGATCATAGTCATGATTCCCCAAACATGCATAAATCCCATATTTACTTTTTATTTTTTTAAAATTACTTTGCATCTTAGAAAAATCACAATTTATCATATCTCTATTAGAATCAATTATATCTCCTGCAATTAAAATAATATCTGGTTGTATAGAATTAATTTTATCTATTAGTTTATCTATTCTTTTATCCATTAAATTACCAAGATGAATATCTGATAAAAGCGCTATTTGCAATTTACTTATCTTTCCTGCCTTTCTAGGTAAATCTATATTATATGGTGTAATTGTTGCATTTTTAGCATTTATCGTTCCGTATAGAATTATAATCATTACAGTAAAAAGAATTATCAAAGCAATATAAAATAAAATATTTGCATTAAGTTTAATATTAATAGGTATAAACTGTAAAATATTGCCTAAAATAAAAAAGTACTCAATTATGCCAATAAATATTGCAAAGTATACTATAAAAACAAGCCAATACGATGTTATCAAGTAAATTCCATCCTGGAGAAACTTAGGTATATGGCGATTCCATATAACTCCAACTAAGCTTATTATAAATATAATAAAAAAGAAGCTAAAGTACATTTCACTATTAAAAAAAGGAATCATACTACATAAATTTTTCCAAAACCATATGCTAATGTAATAATTTATTCCAGAATATAAAATCAATATAATACTTATCATCATGTATATCATTCTTTTTTACTCCTTATGAATCATCGTAAAATACATTTACGATAATTTTATAAACTTCATTGGTAAAATAAATCTTATCTATTTATTTAGAATAATTATTTTATGTTTAACATTTAGTATATTTTGAGGCCTTTTATAGAATTGCATTTTTTAATTAATTCATATAACTTCCGTAATTTAATCTAAATGACTTGTATCATTTAAACTAACTAACATTGGCATTAAATCATCATTGAAAGTTATTTTATTAATACAAGTATTGCCAAGTGCTACTTTATGATACATTGTCATATCCCAATCAAATATTCCTATAAGTCCAGCTTTTATTATTCCTCCATGAGCAACAATTACTATCTTCTCACCTTTATGTTTAGATACTATTTCTAGAATACACTTCTTAGCTCTACCTACCGCATTACATATACTAGAATCTCCACCGCAAATATAACTTTCTTTTTTATCAGTTCTCCAAGCTTTAAAAACATCAGGATATTTTTCACTAATTTGCTTAACAGTTAATCCTTCCCATTCACCAAAATTAATTTCTCTTATCTCAGGTTCTATTATAACTTCTTTATCCGTAATTGATGCTAATATATTTGCTGTTTTAAAAGCTCTACTTAACGGACTAGCATATATCCAATCAAATTCTCCATTAAGCCTATTTTTTAATATTTGCGCTTGCTTTATTCCTTCCTCTGATAACTCTATATCTGTACACCCTTGAAATTTTCCTAAAGCATTCCATTCTGTTTCGCCATGTCTAATAAGTAATAATGTAGTTTTCATAATTTACCTCTTTCCTAACTTCATATTAAATATATATCCTATCGAATAAATCTCTACTATAATTTTGTATATCTAATAAACTACTAATATTATATTTTTCCTTAATACTATCAAAATACTCTTGGATCAAACTTTTTTCAATCACAGTATTAAATTTACCATATTTGATACTCTTTCCATTAATAGAATTAGTTCTTGTTAATATCCAAGGAGCTTCGCTTTTAGTCATCTCCTTTAATATTTTTCCACTATAACAACCATAAAATTTTATTATACTTTCTACAATATTCCGTTCAAAATTCTCCAACCTTAACTTATCATTAGCCATTATATCTTTATTAATTTTTTCATATCCAAATTGTTCATATCTTTCATATAAACTTGGATAAAACGGACCATCCTTCCAAGCTTCGCAATCTTCTTCAAACATAAAATTACCAGTAAAGACATAATGAAATGCTTGTGCATAATATAGAAGTTTTTGGATTGATAAAGCTGTGAAATCTTCACATCTTATCAACAAATATTTTATTACTGCGTCGATTTTTTCTTCTATCTCATCTTGATCTAAAATATATCTAATAGCTTGTCTACTTTTATTGTAATCTACTGGATTTATTCTTTCCTTATTATTTTGCAATATGATAGAATAATAACTGGTATTTTCATATACTTTTCTTAGTAAATCACTATTGGAGACTCCAATCATATCCCCATCTAAATATCGTTCTATAGTCTTACTATTCCATCCTAATATTAGTGAAAGTGCTTCTGAATTAATTGAATACTTTATTTTAACTTTTTCTATTTCATCCGTACTAATAATATTATAATTCCTTCTATATTCTTTATATAAGTTCATCAAATTATACTCACATATGTCTGACACAAAAATCTCATTACCACAAACGTTACAAACAGCTTCTTTAGCCTTGTAGCTTACCTCTTCTTCTTTTAGTATAGATGTTCTTCTTACTTTATATACTTGATATTCTCTTTCGCTAAAACAATATTCACAAAATGCTGATTTCTTCATGAGTTTATCCCTCCTTTTAGAAATGAAGACAATTCTTTTTATCTAAAAAGATATGTAATAGGCTTGTTTCTTTTATGTAGAGAGACTAATACTCTACTACTATTCACTTCATTACATATTACATTAAATTTCAAATAAATATCTACTATTTCTCTCTTATCCTCAACATTATACAATTCTTTTTGTAAACAAAATACGTAAAGATCATTTTGCTCAACTCCATTTTTTACATTTTGGAGGCCATAACAAAAATCTTTGTAGTCTATACCGCATAGTATACTTATTCTCTTCTTTTCATTTATATTGTATTCTTCTATAAATTGAATATTTTCTGCCTTATTTTCTTCTAAAGATATAGTATACATATCTTCACGAACACAATCTTTAATAATTTCAACTAAATTCCTAATTTGTTCCTTACTATAATCCTTTAGCAGCAATCTTCTTCACCACCTTACTACTTCTAATAATCTAACAAAAGGTTATCATTTTATAGAATTGGTGTCAATCATAGCCAAGATTTCCTTCTAATTAACTATTAATGCTGTTACAAGGTAAATTCTTTAGACTAATCATAAAACATTCATTATGTAACAGCATTAACATGTAATCTGTAATTTTATTTATCCTTCTTGTGGTGCATATTCTGTTTGAATTGATTCTCCTTTTTCTTCAGATACTAAATCATCAGTATATACAACTATTATTTCTTGTATAGATTCATCACTTGTTTTATATACTTTACTTCTTATTTTACTTGAATATTTCCCATTTACTCCATCATTATATATGCTCTTTATCGCATCTACTATTTTAGAGTTATTTCCTTTTATTTTATTCACATCATATCCTTCCATTGAACTCCATATTGCTATCTGAGTAGCGAAATACGCTTCGTTTTCATTGTCTAAATTTAATTCAGCTACAGATCTATTTGGATATCCGGCAGCAATAACATTACGAACTGATTCACTTAGATTACTATTTGACGAAAAATTTTGCCCAGATGGATATTTTTCATTTATCTCTAAGCAATATGCAACATTGTTGCTTCCAGCAACTCTTATTCTTCTCGCTGTAAGATCATAGCCATCGTACTCAACTGTATATAATGGTTCCTTATCGGTAGTTATTTTCACAGTATTAGCATCAGCGCCAACGAAGGCCAAACTCATAAGTACGTTAAAAATAATAAAATAACTTAATACTTTTATGTATTTTTTTAATTTCATTTGTATTCCTCCTATACATTTATCTTCATACATAGTTTCTCTTTTAATACTCTTATATATTCATAAATTAACTATAAAAATATAAATAGTTAAATATATCTACTTTCTTTAATTTTATACTTCTTTTCTTTAAAATAAAAAAATGCCATTAGTATTTTCATTAATACTAACAGCATTCTTATAATTAATTTCCTTGTTTATAAACTTTTATCTTATTCCGCTTCGTTCATTATACCTAATTTATCAAATATCATAAAACTTATACTTAACACCATAGCAACTACTGTTGCTAGTCCCATTCCTTTAAGTTCAATAGTCCCTAAAGTTAATTTTATGCCGCTTAATCCTACTATAAATACTACCGAAGTTAATATTAAATTTCTTGATTTAGAAAAATCAACTTTTTCTTCAATAAAAGTTCTTAATCCTGAAGTTGCAATAGTTCCAAATAATAAGAAGCTTATTCCTCCAATAACAGGCGTTGGAATTGTGCTGATAAGTGCTGACATTTTCCCAGAAAACCCTAGCAAAATTGATACTAAGCCGGCCCCACATATTACATATACACTATACACTTTAGTTAGAGCTAAAACTCCTATATTTTCACCATAAGTTGTTGTTGGTACAGAACCAAACATTCCCGAAATTATAGTTGATAGCCCGTCTCCAAGTAAAGATCTATGAAGTCCAGGATCTTTTGATAAATCTCTTCCAACAATGCTGCTAGTAACTTTTAAATGACCAACATGCTCTGCAATCACTACGAATGTTGCAGGTAGTATAGTTAAAATTGCATTTAAATTGAAATGTGCAACCTTTATATTAGGTAAAACAAAATAATTTGCATTATTTATAGTACTAAAATCTACTAATCCCATAAAGAATGCTGTTATGTATCCAACTACTACCCCTATTAATATAGGTATAACTTTCAAGAATCCTTTTAATAAGATATTACATAAAATCACTGTAGCTAAAGTAACCATCGAAACAATTACCCATGTTATGTTTAAAGTTGGAGAATTACTTAATCCAACCGGAAAACCTGCTTGATCTGCTGCATTACTGGCTAATTCTAAACCTATAATTGTTATTATTGATCCCATAGCAGCTGGTGGAAATAATTTATTTATCCATCCCATGCCTGTATATCCAACAATAATCGCTATTATTGAAAATGATATACCTACAAATACAAAACCGCCTTGTATAGTCTGAAAATCATATCCTTGACTATATAAAAGTAATACTGGTGATATAAAGGCAAAACTTGATCCTAAATAAGCTGGAATACTTTTTTTAGTAATAAAGGCATAAAGTAATGTACCAATACCATTAAAAAATAGCACTGTTGTTGGATCAATTTTAAAAATAAGTGGTACTAATACTGAAGCTCCAAACATTGCAAACAAATGTTGGATACTTAATGGAATTGCTCTCTTTAAAGAAACTTTCTCTTTTACATCTATAAAATTTTTTTCGCTTTTTAATGATTTATTATTCATCATATGTTCCCCCTTCTTAGCTTCTCTGAACTAAATTAAAAGTATGCTTTTACAAAAATATCATATATTCATGAGTTTTGTCAACAATTCTGTGCAATTTTTTTAAATATTATTGTTGAAATTTTAATATTAGTTTTTTTATTGTTGTCATAATATTGCCACAATATATATTTATACTATTACTTGAAACAAGATAAAACATTATTTTACTCCTATTAAAAATACTATGACCAATATAAGAATAGTTCATTTCACCCTAGTGAACTATTCTTTTTTGTTATGTGAAATATTTTTTATGCTGCACTAATTATACTTTAATAACACTATATCTATTCTAATTATTTAGATTAGTTTCATATTCCTTCCCATAAAACACCTTTATCAAGCTTACATTGTGTTATAAATTCTATTGCTGCCACACTATGTTCAAGATCACCGTATAATTTTTGTTTATCTAGGCCTGATATATTATTATTACTTATTAGCAACATCTTGTAGTTTTCTACTATTATTGTTATTGCGCTTTTTAATGCTTCTTTTTGTTGATCCTTTGTTAGCTTTTCATCTTTTACTTCTCCCATACCCTCACCCCTTTTCTATAACTAAAAATATTCTATAAATTATATAAAATCCCTTTTTCAAATCTGCAGTATTTATGTTATTCTGTATAAGATTTTTATTTATAAAACTGTGTTATCGATATTTTCTAATATAAAACAATTTTTTCATAAACTTAAAATTCAATAAGAATTAATTTATATACTAGCCTTGTCATAATCCTGTAACAATCTTAAGTTATAATATCAATATAAACAATTTTCATTATTTTTTTACCTCAAAAAAATATCGTCAACCAATTTTAAGATAGCTTATATTTCTAAATAAGCTATCCTTTTCATTGATTTTTCTTAATAATTTACCAAATTCAAATGATTAGATTTTTTATCTTGTAGTATAATTCGATTCCATCATACCTTCAGTAAACAGTACTATTTAGAACTTTCTATTAAGAATCCTCCTAGATCTCTATCCAATTCTCTAATATGCTTTCTCCACCAACTGGACATCTTTTGTTGTACATTTATAACAAACAATGCTGAGACACCAGCTTTTTCAAAAACTTTTCTTAATTCTCTAAGCTCCTCTTTGAATTCTTCATGTTGCTTATGTTGAATATCGTATTTAGGATAATTGCTCTTTCTTTGCATCTCTTCTTCATCATTAAAATGCTTAATAACGTACTCTTCTAGAAAGCTTAAAGTCTCTATAACCTCATCTTTTCCTTTTCCCTCTCTCATCGCACTTACTAACTTATTAATTCTATCAAACAATTCTTTGTGTTGATGATCTATTTTATCAATACCCACTGACCATTTCTTATCCCAATTAAATTCCATAAAAAACCACCCTTCATTAATGCATAAATTATTCTTAAGTTGATTCTCTTTTTTATAATACCTCCATAATATAATTTTAGTTAAATTGACTCGATATACTTATCAAGATCGAATCTCTTTTACCTAATCATATATTTCTACATTCTTATACAAATACCTTCTTTCTGTAATCTTTATTTTAACTTTTATTTCCACATTTTTCAGCATTAAAAGCATCATTTTCTCTTTTTTATACATGATGTATTGTAAATTTATAACATTACATAAACTTTTGTGTCGTTAATAATTTACTATCGTAATATATTTCTTGATAGAAATATACTTATTCACTTTTTATTAACGCTTGTATACCATAGAATTATATTTTCACATACTATAATCTACTTTTGAAATATCATGACCTTCTTGTTAATTAATTTATTTTTTTACATAAAAAAAAAGACCAAAGAATAATTATATCTCCTTAGTCTAAAATATCATATCTATTTATATACTATTATTCCAGTTATATAACCCAATATTCCCGAAATAGTTATCGCTAATATTTTTAATACTGGAATATTAATTTTTATTTCCATACACTTTAATCCTCTGTCTTTCTATATCTTAAATTCTAACACTTTAATTATAACATGTCCGCTTTAAATTTTCCACTTAAAAAGGATGGTTAATTTATGTTGCTTTCCTCTATAATCTTTTGTTTTTATTTTTGGCATAAAAATAACCTCCTATTAGTTAGATTGTTACACCCAACTAATAAAAGGTATTAGTCTTACATAAATTTAGAGTGTTAATTGATATGAAAAACTATTAGTTGCTATTAAAATATAGATGAAAGATATTTTCCATTACCTTCAACGTAGCTTTTCACATTACTTCAAGCCAATTAGCTAACTTTATTTTTAAGTCTTAATTTATCAGCTATTATAGCTATAAATTCACTATTTGTTGGCTTACCTTTATCATTATGCACTGTATATCCAAATAACCTGTTAATAGCCTCAATTTGACCTCTTCCCCATGCTACTTCTATTGCATGTCTTATTGCTCTTTCAACTCTTGAAGCTGTTGTATTGTACTTTTTAGCAATTGAAGGATATAACTCTTTAGTTACTGCTGATAATAATTCCATATCGTTAACAACCATTGTTATAGCTTCTCTCAAATACATGTAACCTTTAATATGAGCTGGCACTCCAACTTCATGTATTATATTAGTTATTTCCGTTTCTAAATCAATAGGCGCCTTTGTTTTATTTTCACTTGGAGTAGATATCATTGATGATGCATACGAATTTCTCATATTTGTTTCTTGAACTGCTGCAGAGCTATTAAACATTTCTCTGATTCTCTTTGTAAATACTTCCATGTCAAAAGGTTTTACAGTATAATAATCTGCACCAAGAGTTATTGCCTGTTGAGTAATCTTATCTTGGCCTACTGCTGATAATATTATTATTCTTGGAACCTTTTCCAATTGCATTGTATTTAATTTTTCTAAAACACCTAATCCATCTAAATGTGGCATAATTATATCAAGAATAACTAAATCAGGCTTTCTTTCTACTATTAACTCCAAAGCCTCTCTACCATCTTTTGCAATTCCTGTGACAACTATATCTTTTTGATTAAGTAGATAATCATTTAATATACTGCAAAATTCTTTGTTATCATCAGCAATTAGTACAGATATTTTTGAATCTTCCATATTTTTTCTCTCCTTTTGTCCATTCTTTTATTATGTTTGTATTTTAATATATTATTTAACCCCTATAACCATATCTTATTAAATAGTTCCATCATTGTACAATATAACACAATATATTACTTCTACAAATTATTGTAAGATCCTTGACATTAATAGGGTATGTACGTCTAGATTTGCAATAGTAATTTTTCTATTAATATATTCCCTTTTACATAAATATCTCTTAAGTCCGATTAATATTACTTTATCATCTTCCACTATTTGTAAATTATACACTTTTTTTCTCAGAAAGTAAATAGGTTCTGACAAAATACTTTTAAAGTATTTTTTTAAGTAAAAATGTAACTATATATTTCCTAAATTCTCAATTATTAAGCGAATACATATTTATTATATAATTATATTTCTTTTTCTACAATCTATATCGAAATTATATATTAATAATTATTTTAAAATTATGTACTTTTATATAATATAACACCATAAATTAATACTATATTTCCCTATGTTTATTTTATATTCCATAAATTCAAATAATTTTATATTAAACTCAAAACAAAAGCAAATATAGGTAGCGATTTTTAAATACGCTACCCATCATTTGTTTTTATTTTATTATTCCTGCTTCTTGAAGCATCCACTCTATATAAATACCATATCCGGTATCAGGTTTATTTATTAGTACATGAGTGACCGCTCCAACTATTTTATCGTTTTGAATTATAGGACTTCCACTCATTCCCTGAACAATTCCACCTGTTTTTTGTAATAGCCTTGGATCAGTAATTTTTATTACCATGCTTTTCGATCCTGGAATAGATTGATTTAAAGTCTTTTCAATCTCAATGTCGAATTCTTGTGGACCACTCTCATCTACTGTTGTAATTATTTTAGCTTTTCCTACAGATATCTCATCCCTAAACCCAACTTTAAGAGGTTTAATTTTATTATTTAATACTTGAGTATTTTTGATTTCACCGAAAATTCCACTTTGCGTATTTTTTTCAATGTTTCCAGTTGGTGTCTCTTCGTTTAAAAAAATTCCTTTTAATTCACCTGGTGATCCTTTTTCTCCTTTTCTAACACTTATTATAGATGACTCTAATAAGTCTCCTTTCTTTACTAGAAATGGTTCATTTGTGTCTGCATCTGTTATCGGATGTCCTAATGCTCCGAACTTTTTAGTAGTTGGATCAAAAAAAGTCATTGTTCCCACTCCTGCAGTTGAGTCTCTTATCCATAATCCTATTTTATAATCTTTATTATTTTCTTTTTTTAGATGTATTGTTTTTGTGAGATTCTCACCATTTCTTAAAATATCAACCTTTATACTTTCATTATCACATTCTTTAATTGTTTTTAATAAATCCATGGAATTCTCCATATTTTCACCATTTACTCTTAGTATTACATCACCAATTTCAAGCCCAGCAGCCTTACCAGGACTTTCTTCTTTCTTATTATTGATTTCAATTTCAGAATATCCAACAATAATCACGCCTTCACTATTCACTCTAACTCCGACTGGATTTCCGCCTGGACATATCTCTAAATCTTTAATTTTTTGTACTTCGACAGCTTTCAGAGGAATCATTCCCAAAAATTTTATCTCATACTCATTATCGTTATTACCAATCTTACTTATGGTGTTTCCTATGGGTGCAATTGATTGTACTGTCTTTTCATCTCTTGTATAAATCTTACTTGGTAATTTCCTTATGCTCATCGTGGTAAATAAAATTAGAATAAGGATTGGAGTCATAATTAAACTAGTAGCACATAAAATTTTTCTCTTCATATTTCTCTCCTCCTTTACTTACTAAATTTAATTTTCCCACTGCACTCAAGTCTTATCCTATAAGAACTTTGTTATTGTAGTCAAAAAATTTAGCTTATACTAAATTTTAAAAGTATATAACTTTATTTCTTTTACTTTATATATAAATTTCCAAAATTATAAAAATAAAAAAATAAAACCATGCAATTACATGGTTTTATTTTTACCAATTTTATTTTCTATATGTATTTATTTTTGAATTTCTAGCTTTTTTAGTTCACTTAATTTTATCATTTCCTTAACATTATTTAATGTAGCTTCTGTTACATCGTCTCCTGCTAACATTTTACTTATCTCAAGTTCTTTTTCTTCCTTTTTTAAAACCTTTATCTTTGTAAATGTTTTGTTATCTTTAACTTTTTTCATAACAAAGTAATGATGATCAGATAATACAGCAATCTGCGGCAAATGAGTTATGCATAAAACTTGATGCGTATCTGATAATTGATACATCTTTTCTCCAACTCTTTGTGCAACTGCTCCACTTATTCCTGTATCTATTTCGTCAAAAATTAATGTTGGTATTTCATCCTTCTCAGCAAAAACACATTTTAAAGCTAACATTATTCTTGACAGTTCTCCACCTGATAATACTTTTTCAAGCGGCATAAGTGGTTCTCCTGGATTTGTAGATATTAAAAAACTAACATCATCAAATCCCTTTTCATTAAACTCTTCTTGACGAACTATACTTATTTCCATTCTTGATTTTTCAAGACCAACAAACGTAAGTTCTCTTAATATTTTTTCTTCTAAGAATTTACTTTTTCTTACTCTTAGTTCATGAAGAATTAACGCTTCTTTTTCCATTTTAGATAAAATTTCTTTCTCTTTTTCCTTAAGACTTTCTATTATTTGTTCAGAATTTAATATTTCATTATATTCTTTTTTTATTTTTTCATAATAATCTAAGATCTCTGGAATTGTTGGCGCATATTTCTTCTTGTAAGTATTTATTTCATAAATTCTAGCATTTACTTTCTCCAACGCATCTTGATCAAAAACAATCTCTTCTGCCATGTCACGGATCTCACGACTAGCTTCTTCTAAAGTATAAAATGCTTCTTCAATTAATTGCTTATTCTTCTTAATCTTTTCAAAATGATTTTCTACATTAGATAGTTCGTGCATTATCTTTGATATGGAATCAATCACATTTAACTCTTCGTTTCCACTAAGTATTCCATATGAGATAGATAAACTATTATTAATTTTTTCAGCATTTGCTAAAATATTATATTCTTCTTTTAAAGTTTCTTCTTCATCCTTTTTTAATTTAGCTTTCTCAATATCTTCAATTTGAAATTTAAGATAGTCTAGCAATTTTTCTCTATCTTGATTGCCACAAATCCTATTAATTTCTTCTCTTATTTTTATTAAATCTGCCCTTAAATCGCTAAATCTACCTATAGGATGTATCATCTCATCTCCTATAAATCCATCTAAATATGATATATGAGTATTTCTTTGTAGAAGTTCTTGATTAGCATGTTGTCCATGAATATCTAAAAGTTTTGCTCTAATTTTTCTAAGTTGTGAAGTAATTAAGCTTTTCCCATTTACCTTTATCAAGTTTTTCCCACTCGCATGACTTTCTCTCGAAATTATTAAGACATCTTCATACTCAATATCTAATTCTTCCAATACCTCAGAAACTTTTGATTTTTCTAATGAAAATAATGCCTCTACATATGTTCTATCTTCACCAGTTCTTATTAAATTTTTCGAGAACTTTCCACCAAGAACAAAGTCGATTGCATCTATCATGATGGACTTTCCTGCTCCAGTTTCTCCTGAAAGTATATTAAACCCTTCACTAAAATTTATCGTCATGTCTTCTATCAATGCAAAATTTTTGATATTTAATTGAATTAGCATTTCATCCCACCCTTAATATTTATGATGACATTCTTTTTCTTATTTTATCAACCAAATCTTCAGCACTTTCCAAACTTCTAACTAAAATGAAAATAGTATTATCTCCTGCTACTGTTCCTGCAATATCCGCACTTTCCAAATTATCAATAGCTTCAGCTGTAATTGGTGCCGACCCTGTTATAGTTTTTATTACAACCATTTTATCTACATTTTCTACTGAAAGCACTGTATTAGCTAAAATATTGCTTAATCTATCAATGATATTTTTTTGTTCTCCTGTAGACACAGCATATTTAGATTTACCATTAGTCGATTGCATTTTTATTAACTTTAAATTCTTTATATCTCTAGATACAGTCGCTTGTGTGACATCAAATCCTTCTTTTTTTAATGCATCTGCCAACTCTTCTTGTGTCTCTATTTCTCTTGAGCCTATGATTTCTAATATTTTAGTATGCCTTTTTGATTTCAAAGTTTCTCACCATCACATTCTTTAGAATTATTCAAAATCTTACTTCTCAAGACTTTAAAATAATCATAATCATCAAATACAAGTAATTTTACACTTTTTTTATTTTTACTTACCTTTACCGAAGTTTCATGATTAATTTTAATAGCCTTTTGACCATCTACAGTCAAATAAATTTTTTCTTCTTCATGGTCCGCATATATATCTATAACACTGTCTCCTTTTAATACGATAGTTTGCATACTTTTAGTATGAGGACATATAGGAGTTATTGTTATAAGTTCTAAATCCGGATATATAAATGGTCCTCCTGCTGAAAATGAGTATGCTGTAGATCCAGTAGGTGTTGCTATAATAAGTCCATCACCTTTGAATGTAGAATATATCTTTCCATCTACAAATATCGTAAATTTCACCATTCTTGAAAGAGTTCCTCTAGCCAGTACCACATCATTTAAAGCCTTAAGTTCTTCTTTATTTTCATCTGATTCAACTTTACAATTTAACATCATTCTGTCAACAAATTTATATTTCCCGTCTTTCAATTTTTCAAGAGCAATATCAATATCTGATATATCTACACTTGACAAAAATCCTAAATTGCCTATATTAATCCCTAAGATAGGTGAATCAAAACTATCGTTTAAAGATCTAGCTATTCCAAGGAGTGTACCATCTCCACCCAATACGATAAGCAAATCAATATCTGCTAAATTCTGCTCTTCTATATCGAATGAATTAAAAACTTCAATATTTTTCAAGTTAAACTTTTCCTTAAACTTTTTTACAACCATATTCAATATTCTATTATCTACATCTTTTGATGGATTAATTGCAATCCCAATATTATTCATAGCCCCTCCAAGGAAGTTAAATTTCTATGTGTGAATTTTCAACAACTTCATCTATATCATCTTTTCCAAAATCACTCTTTTTATTTTTATCCTTTGTAAAATACACTAAATATTCTCTATTTCCTTCTGGCCCTTTAATAGGAGAAAAACTCACACCTAAAACATTTAAGTTTTGCTGTAATAAAAAGTCTACAATATCATGCACTACTTCTTTATGTGTGCTTATCTCTCTTACAACGCCTTTTTTTCCTACTTTCTCGCGTCCAGCTTCAAATTGAGGCTTTATAAGTGCAACAACTTCTCCATCATCTTTTAGCAAATTTATTGTCGCAGGCATTATTTTTTTTAGTGATATAAAAGATACATCTATAGATGCAAAGTCTAAAGGTTCTCCTATATCTTCTAGAGTAACATATCTTATATTTGTTCTTTCCATACAAACTACTCTTTCGTCAGTTCTAAGTTTCCATGCAAACTGTCCATACCCAACATCTACAGAAAACACTTTGGAAGCACCGTTTTGAAGCATGCAATCAGTGAATCCGCCTGTGGATGCCCCTATATCCATACACACTTTATTCTCTAATGATATGCTATAAGTTTTCATTGCTTTTTCTAATTTAAGTCCACCTCTGCTAACATACTTAAGTGTTTCTCCTCGATATTCAATATTAGCATTAGAACTTACTTTCTCACCAGCCTTATCTACTTTCTGGCCATCAACATAAACTTTACCTTCCATTATACAAGCTTTTGCTTTTTCTCTAGAATTAATTATGCCCTTTTCTACTAAAAGTAAATCAAGTCTTTCTTTTTTTTCCGCCATTTGTTTCTCCTTTTAATCATAAAGCTTCATAACAATCTTGCTTATATTCTCGTAATCTAATTTATATGTTTTGTACAAGATTTCTACATTTCCCTGAGGAATAAATTCATCATCATATCCAAGTGATCTAATAGTTCCTTTATAATCTATTTCACTTAAATAATCTTTTACAGCTGAACCTAATCCGCCTTTTATAATGTTATCCTCTATTGTTAAAATATTATATCCTTCTTTTTTTATATTTTCTAGTAATTTTTTATCAATTGGCTTAACAAATGTTGCATTAATAACCGTTGGATTTAATCCTTTCTCATATAGGAATTCTTTTGCAATCATTGCATGTTGAACCATCCTGCCAGTTGCAATAATACAAACCTTAGAACCTCTATTTACTATTTCCCATTGTCCTTCTACTACCTCTTTAATTGGTGAAAGAGTATCAATTATGTTTCCACCCTTTGGATATCTTATTGCAACTGGCGCATTTTTGTTAATTGCCCATTTTAATAAAACATCAACTTCTTCTAGACATTTTGGTACAACTATATGTATATTAGGGATCATAGATAAATAGGATAAATCATTAATACCTTGATGAGTTTCACCGTCTTCTCCAACTATTCCCGCTCTATCTATCGCAAATACTACTGGAAGATTTTGAATACAAACATCATGCAATACCTGGTCAAACGCCCTTTGTAGAAATGTTGAATAAACTGCGAAAACAGGTTTTAAACCATTACTCGCCATCCCAGCAGCAAGAGTAACTGCATGTTCTTCTGCTATTCCAACATCAAAGAATCTATCTCTAAATTTCTGTGAAAAACACTTAAGTCCTGTACCTTCTGGCATAGCTGCTGTAATTGCAACTATTTTTTCATCTTGAGCTCCAAGATTTACTAGTGCCTTTCCAAATGCCTTTGAATAGCTATTCTTTGGTGATGCATTTGATTCACCGCTTTCTAAATCAAATGCTCCTACCGCATGGTACTTACTTGGACTTTCTTCTGCTAGCGCATAACCTTTTCCTTTTTGAGTTAAAATATGTATTATTACTGGTTCGTTTATTTCTTTTGCTTTTATAAACACCTCTGTCATTGCATCGATATCATGCCCATCAATTGGTCCAATATATTTTACCCCCATGTTTTCAAAAAACATAGATGGAACTATTAATTGCTTTATGCTATCTTTAACTTTAGATATTTTTCCCGCTATATTTTTACCTAGATTTGAGTTATCTAAAGATGCATGAATATCAGTCTTTAACTTATTGTATACTGGAGCTATTCTAAGTTTATTTAAATATCGTGATAATCCTCCGACATTTGTTGAAATTGACATCTGGTTATCATTTAATATAATTATTAATTTTGTTTTTCTAAACCCAACATCATTTAGAGCCTCGATTGCCATTCCACCTGTTAGCGCACCATCACCTATAACAGAGATAACATTATATTTTTCTTTCTTTAAATCTCTTGCCCTTGCAATTCCAAGAGCTGCTGATATTGAAGTACTACTATGGCCTGTGTCAAAATAATCATATTTACTTTCATTTCTCTTAGGAAATCCACTTATTCCATCATATTTCCTAAGCTTTTTAAATCCTTCTTTTCTTCCAGTCAAAATTTTGTAAATATAACTCTGATGCCCTACATCCCATACTATTTTATCTTTATCAAAACTAAAGGCTTTAAATAAACTTAATGTTAATTCAACAACCCCTAAATTAGATGCTAAATGGCCACCAGTTTTAGATACACTATCTATTAAAAATTTTCTAATCTCACTACTTAAAACTTTATAATCTTCTTCATTAAGCTTTTTTAAATCTTCTGGAAAATTTAATTTATCCAGTAAGTTCATAACAATCATTCCCTCTATTAATTTTCTCTATTTAAAAGAGTATATGTAAGTTCAACTAAGCAATCTGAATTAACACTCAAACTTTTAAGAATAGATATGCATTCTTTAGTTAAAGTTTCGCATAGTTCTTTACACTTATCTAATCCAAAAACCGATATAAAATTTGTTTTATTATGTTCTTGATCTGCATGTATATTTTTACCTAATACATTACTATCTCCAATAACATCTAATATATCATCTTTTATTTGAAAAACAAGCCCTAGCTTTTCACCATATTCCCTTAATAATCTCAAATCATCTTCAGGCGCTTCAGCTAAAATTGCTCCTGAAACTATTGCCGCTCTAATAAGTGCACCTGTTTTTTTAGCATGCATATATTCTAACTCATCTTTTGATATCTTCTTTCCTTCTGAAATAATATCTACTACTTGACCTCCTATCATACCTTCTGCGCCTGCCGCAACTGCTATCTCATGTGCTGCTCTTAAAGCATTGTTTTCACTTTTTATCGCATAATCCATCATTATTATCATAGCTTCATTTAATAAAGCATCTCCTGCAAGAACTGCTATATTTTCCTGAAATTTAATATGATTTGTTGGTTTCCCTCTTCTTAAATCGTCATTATCCATACAAGGAAGGTCATCGTGAATTAATGAATATGTATGAATCATTTCCATAGCAGCCGCCATTGGTATAACTTTCCTATAATCTTCTTTATATATATAATAAGTTAGCGAAAGCAATATTGGTCGTATTCTTTTTCCGCCTATATTCAAACTATAGCTACATGAATCATATATAATTCTATTAAAACTTCCTTTTTGACTGAAGTAATTTTCCAAATATTCATTAATATCTTTTTTTAAATTATTTATCTCCATAATCTTCACTAAACTCCACTTCTTTATCATCTTTAATTATAGAAATTTTAGCTTCATAGGAATCTAAAATCTTATAAATCTTATTTACAAGTTTAACACCTTCTTCATAAGATTTCATAGATTCCTCAAGATTCAAGTCATCTGTTTCTAAATTGCTTAATATATCTTGAAGTTTAGTTAACATTTCTTCATAACTTTCTTTTTTAGCCATATCTCAAACTCCTCATTTTGATGGTATGAATTTTCCTTCTATATTACCATCTTTAAGAATAACTTCTATATTTTTATCTTCATTTAGCTGTTCTTTCGATGTAATAATATTGTTTTCATTATCTTTTATTATAGCATATCCTTTTGAAATTACCTTAATTGGATTATGAGCAAAAAGCAAATTATTTAAATTTTCTACTTTGTTCTTTTCTCCTTTAATTTTCGTTCTCATTGCAAAATTCAACCTATCTTGTAATCTATCCACTTCTAAATATGAATTAGATATTTTAGCCATCGGAGAATGAACCTTTAAAATTCTTTGAGCTCCTGATAAATTATTTCTACAAGTATCTAATCTATCACTTATATACTTATCTAAATTCTTTGAAATATCTAGTAATCTATCTTTTATATTATCACTAAGCGGAACAGCAATCTCGGCTCCTTGAGAAGGTGTTGCTGCCCTGACATCTGCTACAAAATCACAAATCGTAAAATCTATCTCATGCCCTACTGCTGAAATTATGGGTATTTTAGAGTTGAAAATCGCCTTAGCCAACTCCTCTTCATTAAAATTCCATAATTCCTCTATGGAACCTCCGCCTCTGCCTACTATAATTATATCTACTGATTTCTTTCTATTAAAATAACTAATTCCAGAAATGATATCCTTGTAGGCACCTGCACCTTGTACTTTTGCCGGATATAGGACTACATCCACAAGACTGCTTCTTCTAGTTGAAACATTTATAATATCTCTTATTGCCGCTCCTGTTGGCGATGTAACTATTCCTATTCTCTGAGGATACTTTGGTAATTCCTTTTTATATGCTTCATCAAAATATCCTTCTTTAGATAGTTTTTCTTTAAGTTTCTCAAATTTAATGAATAAATCTCCTAATCCTTCTTTTCTTATCTCATCACAATAAAGTTGGAAGCTTCCAGTGGCAGGATATATTGATGCCCTACCTTTAATAATAACTTCCATTCCTTCTTCTAATGGAAAATCTAATAATACTGCATTACTTTTAAACATAACGCAATTTATTCTGCCACTACTATCTTTAAGCGTAAAGTAAATATGCCCACTACTATGATACTTCAAATTAGAAATCTCCCCTTTTACAGAGAGATTACTTAAGATAAAGTCATTGTCTAACATTCTTTTTATATAATTTGTGACCTCTGAAACAGTTAAAGTCTTAATATTCATTTTCCTGTAAAGCCTCACATGCATTTTTTATTAATAAAGTAGTTGTTAACGAGCCAACCCCACCTGGAACTGGAGTTAAATATCTACATTTATCTATTACCTTATCAAAATCTACATCTCCAGTTATTTTACCCTCAAAAGATGATGTTCCAACATCTATTACAATCGCATTTTCATTTACGTATGTTTCATCAATGAATTTTGGTCTTCCTATAGCTACTACTAAAATATCTGCATTCTTGCAAACTTCCCTGAGATTCTTAGTTTTTGAATGACAAATTGTAACTGTTGCATTTTCATTCAATAAAAGCTGAGCTACTGGCTTTCCAACTATGTTGCTTCTTCCAAGGACTACAACATTCTTCCCTACAATATCTATGTTTAGACTTTTAATTAAGGTAATTACTGAATTAGGTGTACAAGGTAAAAATTTTGGCTCTCCCATATATAGTTTTCCTTGACTCTCAAATGTAAGACAATCAATATCCTTATTAGGAGATATTTGCTTGATAATTTTCTTTTCATCAAAATTATTCGGAAGTGGCAACTGTAGAATAATTCCATGAATATTATTATCTTCATTTAATTTATGTATTTCTGCTATAACATCTTCGTCATTGCAAGTTTCTGGTAAAGTTAATTTTAGAAACTCAACTCCAAGAGAATTAGCTACTTTCTCTTGACTGCCCATATAATAAATAGATCCACCATCATTTCCAACTAATATTGATGCAATTTTAGGAACTTGAAGATTTTTTTCTTTTCTATTATTAACAAAATTTTTTATTTCTTCTTTCACTTTTAATGCAACTTCTTTACCATTAATAATTTGCCCCATTTTATCATTCTACCTACTTTCACTTTGTAATCCTATTTTATATAATTTTAAGTATCTTTATTGCAAATATTCTAAACATAATTAAATTATAAATCATGTATATTTAAAATGTATTAGTATATAAAAATTAGTCCTGCTTAATCTTATCTAGTACTCCGTTTATAAACGATACACTTTTTTCATCTGAATATCTTCTTGTAATTTCTAAAGCTTCGTTGATTGCAACACCTCTTGGTACTTCCTTATCATATAATAATTCGTATGTTGCAATTCTTAAAATGCTTAAATTAACTTTAGATATTCTTTCAATTTTCCAGTTATGTAAATTCTCTTGTATAACTTTGTCAATTGCTTCTTTATTATTGTTTACACCAATTAACACTTGTTTTACATATGTTAAGTCAATCTCTTTTATATCCCCTTCATAATTCTCTACAAATGCTTCCACTGCATCTTCCATTGTATCTTTGCTCAAAGTCATTCCAAATAGTAACTCCATAGCCTTTTCCCTTGATAATTTTCTGTTCATATATTCCTCCTAAATATGTATCATAGTTAATTATGTACATTTATCATTATACACACTTTTGCTTTCTTTTAAACCTTGGTTAATTTCAGCATAGAAACACCCTCTGAAAGCTTCAGAGGGTGAAAATCAAACTAGTTAGATTCACTTTCTTCCTTTTTTGATATATAAATATTCTGAACATAGATATTAACGGCTTCAACATATAGTCCCGTCATAGCTTCCACGGTTTTCTTAACATTATCTTG
Source organism: Clostridium sp. YIM B02569 (assembly GCF_022320765.1). Taxonomy (NCBI): domain Bacteria; kingdom Bacillati; phylum Bacillota; class Clostridia; order Eubacteriales; family Clostridiaceae; genus Clostridium; species Clostridium sp. YIM B02569. The sequence goes on from NZ_JAKJJX010000011.1 coordinate 47,300, forward strand.
CACCTGAGGCACAACTTCCATTATTTTTTTACCATATTCAACTGATACGTTCATATCTATAATTGCTTTATCTTCTTCTAGAGTAACTTTACTTGCTTTAGCGGTGTTCTTTTTACCTTTAAATATGTTTGTTAAGTTGTTTGCAACACCCATTTGAGCATCTAATATTCCATCAATCTCCTGAGCAGCAATTCCTGCAATAACGCTTACTACCTCATCAGAAATTTTAACTACTCCGATATTTTCTTCTCTAACTAAATCTTCCATGTTACTTTAACCTCCTAGGTTTTGTGATAACAAAACATGATAATCTTGTGTTCATTATATCAAATATAATTTAACATTACAAATATATTATGGTTTTTATACTATTTTTGTACTTGTATTATTACGTCTTTAATTTTTGATATCTCTTGAACTATTTCTTGTATAGCCACAGTTTCACTTTCTTGAAGTTCATTAGGTGATTTAACAATTACTGTTGCTTTATCTGATTGTAACATACATAAAGCATCCTCATAGCCTTTATTTTTGATACTTAATTCTATTCTTCCTTCACTATCTTTTGTCATTGTTTTTTGTGTTAACTCTTTTGTTGCTTGATCCTTTTGCTCCTTTGATGTATTTGCATCTGAAATTATTGAATTTAAAGTTTGTATTGTAGTTGAATCCTGCTGATCTCTTTCGCTTCGCGCATCATAAAAATAATTTTGTTGACTTAAAGCCTGTGTATCTTGTTCAGTTTTTGATTGATCAGTAGATAAAACCTGGCTTAAATCTGTTGGATCATTTAGCCCTCCGTTATTAAGTTTTGCTGCTAGCATTCCTACACATAATATTAATGCTAATAATGTAAATATAATCCCACATTGTTTCTTTGTCATAATATTCTTCCTCCCATTCTTTTTCTATAAAATTATATGCTACTTCTTCATGCTATATACATTAACCTTATCTAAACTTAAGTTATATAGTTTTGACACAGCTTGTTCTATTCCATATTTTATCTTGCTATTGTCAGCACCTTCTGCAAGTATTATTATCCCAGTAATTTTAGGCTTATATGTTTTCAAAATAAATGGTTCATTATTTCCATCAGATGTTGTCATTACAGTTTTTGACGCATCTGTGTCTTGATTTGTAACTCTTTTTCCACCCTCGGTATCATTTTCCTCTGTAGTTGACTTTTGATTATTCTTATCATACGCTGGGACTTTTTCTCCCCCATTTTCAAAAGACATCATTACCTCAACATCACCAACTCCATTCATTTTCTTTAATATGTTTTTTAAATCATTTTTTTGTTTTTCTTCATAATTTTTTTCATCTGATTCATTATTTATTTTAGTATCATCTACATTTTCTGCATTTGTTTTAGCTGCGGTAGATGATAGTTTATTGCTGCTAAAATTATTGTTGCCAGATGAAAATACATTCATAGCAATAAGTATAAATGCAAGTATTATACAAACTGCTATAAGACTTTTCATCTTTTTCTGCTCTAGTATTTTGCTAAATTCTTTTTTAAATTTATCTTTATCCATATATATACCTCCTACTCCTCTAATCCATATACTTCTATTTTCTCCTTTGGAATGTTTAATTCATTGCTTGCAAAATCAGCTATTTCACTATATTCTGCATTTTTCCCTTCGTTATTTTCATCTGCACCTTTGCTTATTATTATTTTTTTTATTTTATTTATTTTATTACTACTTACACCTATCCTAAGTTTCTTTACATTTATAGATACTTTACTAAAATCCACATCGCAATCAACTTCACTCTTAAAATTCATGTCTTTGAAATTATTTTTTAAAATGTTATCACAATTTTTATTAAAGTTGGCTACAAATGCTTTTTTTCTCCCATCATCTGTATTACTTTTGCTTAATGTATCTATACTGTCAAAATTAGCTGTATCTCTATCTTTTGAAAATGCTTGTTCATAATTATTAATGACATCTGTAAAGTTTTTTTCTCCACCTTCTACAATTTGCAAGATTGGATTTAATATAATCGTTATTAATATTAATCCCAATACAAATTTTATATATTTCTTCATCTTACTAGGAGCAATCATCTCTACAGCGCTCATAAATATAAGAACAGTCACAAGGGTAATTACAAATTTTTTTAAAGCTTCCATAAACATAGTATTTTATCCTCCAACTATAAACCTACCAGTGGATGCCATGATGCCTATTAATATAAAAAACATAAAGCTTACAGTTAATACACATGATATTATAAGCATCATGGAACTTCCCGCTGCCTCCAATGACTTCGTTATTCTCGAATCGCTTATTGGTTCTATTAATGCTGCTGATAATTTATATATAAACTCTATAAGAACCAACTTAATAAGGGGATGTAAGAGAATTAAGATAATTACAACTAACCCTATTGAACTTATAGCGTTTTTTATTATAAGTGAATATCCAGCAACAGAAGTAATCGCATCCGAAAAGGCTTTTCCAACAATAGGAATAAAGTTGTCTACAGCGAATTTTGCCGTCTTTAGTGTTACTGCATCAATCGTAGTTGATGTAATCCCTCTAATCGTTAATAATCCTATAAAAATTGTTACTATGATTCCCTGAAACCATATAATGATCTGCTTAAACAACTTACACAAATTATTTATTTTATGCTCTGCTGATATGTTATTCGCAAATTCTAATACAAATCCCATTAATATCATTGGAATTATCACATTGGAATAAACTTTAGGTATAAATACAACTGCACCAAGTACTATAGGATCTAATGTAGTAGCCGCTGCTATTCCTCCAGCAAGAGAAATCATAGTCACAAGAATAGGGAGAAGCGCACTCATAAAATCTGAAATATTATTTATTACATCTTTAGCAACTGAAATTGAAATTATAAAACTCTTTGATAGCACCATTATTATTAAGGCGTAGCATGCATAAAATGCTACTTGGGATATACTTTCACCTGAAAATGCATCTTGTAGATTTTTTAGTAGTGAACATATTATTGCTATTGTAACTATTGATATTACTAAAGATAATACACTTTTCACTTCTTTAAATATTATGCTTAATGCTGCTTTTAGAAGTGTATCAATTGAAAGATTCCCTTTACCTTCTTTGATATAAGTTTCGACATATTCAACTGGATTTAAATTGTTCATGAGCTCAACATCTGTTTTCATTTTGCTTATATATTCATATAGCGAATTAATTTCTTCTTTCGCACTTCCCCCTAATTCATCTATGTTAACTTCATTTTCAGAAGATTGTTTACTTTTATTCTTATCATAAAAGTTTGTGTTATTACCTGTTTCAATATCAACTTTATTATTTACTTCTGCCGCATAAATAGTTCTCGATTCAATAAAAGAATCACCTGTCACAGCCGAAATAAATATGTTAATCATAAGGCTCATTAATACTATAAACGTAACTCTTTTTATCATCTTCATATATAAACACCTACATTATCTGCAATATAGAATTTAATACTGCCATAAGTATCGGAATTGCTAGTACTAAAATCATTATTTTACCTGATAAATCTATTTGAGTCGCAAGGCTATCGGCATTAGCATCCTTACATAATGCACTTGAAAATGATGCTATATATGCTATAGCCAAAATCTTTAGTACTATTCCAATATAGACCATATCAATATTGGCTTTATCTGCAATTTCTTTTACAAAGTCTATCACTTGTCTAAGTGGCTCTATCATAATAAGAAGAATTAATGCACCCGCAGTTAGAACAAGGAATGTATTTAATTCATTTTTAGATTGCTTGAATAATAGCATAATAAATAATGTTATAAACGCTATGCCTACAATTTTTACTATTAACATAATCTGCATCCCTACATTACAAACATAGTTTTAACAGTACTAAATAAATCCCCTATGATCGAAACTATCATAAGCAGAATTATTACAACTCCTGCAATATTTGTTATAGCTGCAATCTCACCTTTTCCACTGCTAGTAAGAACCTTATCTAATACTACTAAAAGTATCCCAGCTCCTCCAATTTTAAAAAGTATAGTTATATCATGCATTTATCTTCCTCCAATCCTTATTTAGTATAATTATTTTAGCTATTATAAATTATTTATAATGACCTCATATCATAAATATGATTATCATTGCTCCCAAACATACTCCAAGATATCTATAAAGTTTTGTATTCTTCTTTGCATTTTCCTCTGCATCACTTAGATTTATTTTTATTCCTTCAATCGCCAATAAGAATATTTTTTCTTGTCCATAAACACCTGATTCTCCAAGAGACTTAAAAAAATCTGACATTATCTTTCTGTCATCACGTTCAAGATAAAATTCATTTTCCAACACTTCAAACTCCTCTAATGCTGCTTCATATACGCTTTCTACATTCCCTTTTAGTAATCTATTAACCACTAATTCAATAAAATTGCTCAGAGGCTTGCACACTTTATGTGATAAATTTCCTAAAGCTTCAGGCAAAGGAGTTGTTCCATAAACTATATCATTTTGGAGAATTGTTAAAGATTTCAATATCTCTTTAAGCTGCTCCTGCCTTTTCTTGAAAGTTTCTCCATATGCAAATCCTATATATGTGCTTATAATAAATATGCATACTATAAGAATTAATTTAAGCACATACTCTCACCTCCTTTTATGCTATACACATTTTCAACTGTTCCAATACCATTTCTATTACTTAATATTATTACTCTTTCCAAAATCTCATTATCTAATAAGTCACTAAGGACCCTTCTCTTATATAGATCTTCTATTGTAAAACCATGGATTGTTGTTATTATATTTACGCCAGAATTGAACGCCATAATAAGTGCTTCTACATCTCCCTTAGTGCCTATTTCATCGCAAATTAGTACTTCCGGAGAAAGACTTCTAATTGCCATGATTAACCCTTCTCTTTTTAAACAGTTATCTAATACATCTGTTCTGATTCCTAAATCGCTTTGAGGAATTCCAAAATAGCAGGCTCCTATTTCACTTCGTTCATCTATCACCGCCACCTTCTTACCAGCAATCCCCAAAGATGGCATTCCACTTGATATATTTCTAGCTATGTCTCGTAAAATTGTTGTCTTTCCACATTTAGGTGGAGAAATTATTATAGTATTATAAACTTTATATGCTGATGTAATATATTTCATAACCTTATTTGAACATCCAATTACTTCTCTGCAAATTCTTATATTTACAGATGAAATATTTCGTATAGTCTTTACTTCACCCTTTTCCATTACACATTCACCAGCTATGCCGATCCTATGTCCACCTTTAATTGTTATAAATCCTTGCCTTATATCTTCTTCATAGGCATATAATGAATAATTGGAAACTTTTTGCATAATACTTTTCATATCTTCCTTTGTAGAAATATAATTAATAATACTTTCTCCATATTTTGAGTAAACTAAAATTGGTTTCCCAATTTTAATTCTAAGCTCATATACCTGTTCCTTATTAAGCCTATCCTTAAGTAAATTGCCTATTTTAGTTGGAAAAATTCCTACTATCTCTTCTTCACCAATCAAAACTCCACTGCCTCCTCCATCGTTCTCTTAATTAATTAATATTTAATATCTCCCCAAAATATTACTGAATTATAATAAAAATATGTAAATTAAAAAATGGCTATCTTAAATTTAACTTTAAGATAGCCATTTTATTTATATATTTAATAATTAATTATCCTTTTATATTCTTTTTACAATAAGGACATGGAATTTCTTCGTTATTGCTTAGGGTAGATTGTTCAATAAAAATTGGTTTATTACAATGAATACAGTTTATTTCCGTATATTCATCTTCGATATCATTTAATTCATCTATAGACATCTCTTCAAATAGTTCATCTTGAATATTTGATAAATCATCATCCATAAATCTAATATTTTCTTCCAATGTTTCTTGATTTACAGTCAACTCTTCTATTCTTTGATTCATAACTTCTAAAATAGAATATACATTATCAAAACATTCTTTATAATCCTTATTTTCTATTTTAGATAAATTCTTTTTTAAAGCTTCAATCTCTTTGCTAAGCTCTTCCATATCTTTTCACTTCCTTCTCTTTATTTGTAAAAATGTTGAGATTAAATATAAAATAAAGTTGCTAAGCTTCTCGCTTAGCAACTATATAGCTTAAACTCTTTCCATGTATTCGCCAGTTCTAGTGTCTACTCTTATAACATCACCTTCATTAACAAACATAGGAACATTAACTATCGCACCTGTTTCAAGTGTAGCTGGTTTCATTGCATTAGTAGCAGTGTTTCCTTTAACACCTGGTTCAGATTGTGTTATTAATAATTCAACAAAGTTTGGAGCTTCTACTGAGAATGCATCACCTTTAAAGAATTTTATTGTTGCAAACATATTTTCTTTTAAGAATCTTATTGCATCTTCAACTTTTTCATAGTTTAAAGGAATTTGCTCATATGTTTCTTGATCCATGAAGTAATATAATTCTCCATCTGAATAAAGATATTGCATTTCTTTTCTTTCAATTACTGCTTCTTGTAATTTTGTAGTTGGGTTGAATGTTGTATCTGTAACTCCACCTGAAATTACATTTCTAAGTTTAGTTCTTACGAATGCTGCTCCTTTACCTGGCTTAACATGTAAAAATTCTACTACTGTAAATACTTGTCCATCCAATTCAAACGTTGTTCCTTTTCTTATATCTCCTGCTGTTATCATTAAAGATCCCTCCAAATTTATAAAATAAGACATATAATAAATAACACCTCTAAGATGTTCTGTATTCTTTTTGTTACTAAATAAACAACATTACATCAAAGTAATATATTATTCAGTAAATATATTACTTTAGTATTATACAAAACAGACTATCATAATGACTTGTTATTTTTTTAATATGCCTAATTACCGCGTAACTTTTTCCAAATATTAAGCTAATATACTTAATCGTTGACATAACACTCATATTTTATCAAAAGACAATGATAATTGCAATCTTTCTGATTATTTTCCAGTAAAATTTTATAATTTTATAACCTTTTAAACACTTTCCTTAGTGCTTATATCTAATATAATAGAGGTTTCGTCCTTATTTTTATCTATAATATAGTTATTCACATCATAATTTTTTAATTTAGGCAACTCATTTAATAGATCATCTTTACTACCGGATATTTTTATTTTCACATACCATTTACCGTCTTTTTCATTAGCAGAAAGAATATTCTTTTCATTTAAGCAATCTAAATCTCTGTTAATTTGTTTTAAAGTTTTATGATCGTAAAATTTATTTTGATAATTGTATACTTTGATATTATTAGCTTTTTTTATATTATTTATACATAGTATTTGCGTAAAGGCTAATATTATCATTATGATTAAAATTATATGCTTGAGTAGTCTATTCATATAAGCTTACTCCTAGTTTATATTTTTCATTATCATTTAAATTCATATCATGTATTTCTATAAAACCATTGGAACTTAACTCATCTATATCACTTAAATTATTTACTATTATATCCCCGCCATTATTAGTTATGTGTGCCTCTTCAATATTGTCTTTCATTAAATTTTTTACCCAAATGCTAATATCTTCAAACTTAATCTTACCTTCTTCTAGGTTACTATTTCTATTTAATTTAGAACTTTCTTTAGTTTCACTTATATTTTGAACTACAAACGGAAAAGCAATTAAGTTAATAATTAAAAATAATATTATTACTTTATTCTCCTTTCTAATTGTGTTCATTTCAGCCTTGTTAAAAAATCTTTCTGGAATAAAATCTTTGTTTTTCGTATATATTTTCATTTATAAATTCTCCTATATTCACTTTTTTAGCCTTAGATTTGTTATTGTCTGAAATAATATCAACCGTATTGTCATCAACGTATATTCCTTCGAGATCACCTTTCTTTAAAAGTTTCTCTTCAACAATATGTTTATTTTCAGAAACAAATCCATCATGATATAATCTATCCCTAAATGATACATAATAATAGCATGTATCATATTTTATTAGTGCTTTAAAATTTCTATTATTATCTCTAACTATTTTCATCAAAGCATCTTTTATTATAAATTGAATTGGCTTAATTTCTATATTTATTGCCTTCTCCACTACTTTTTCAACTCTCTTAGACCCCTTTATAGAGTATATTGAAATTACATTTCCCTTTTTCTCAAAATCATATAGTATATCTCCATTTTGAGGAAAATCATTTCTAATTTTTGAATCTACAAAGTTGCATAATTTACATCTTCTTACAGCATTCTCAAAATGGCTCACAAATAATTCTTCTTGAAGTATTACCACCTTTATATTTGAAGTTAATAAACCACTTAATTCTCTAAATTCATTAAAATCATATTTTTTTCCATCATATGTGCAATAATTTTTTTTAATAAATATTATTGATTTTCTCATTAAATACCTCTTTTATAAACTCTTAGTCTAAATGCTTTTATAATTATTCACATTATCATAGATGCTATTTATTATAGTCATCAAAATTATATGTTGGAATTAAAATTATTTTTTCCCCCTTAAAACTGTAAATAATTGATCTTTTTCTTATTACATCATCTTCTTTGTAAGTTGTTAATAGAAGTTTATTATTATCTTTATTGTATTCGATTATATTGTCATCTATTTTTTTATTAAAGTTTTCTGAAAACATATCTTCATTCAGTTTCTCACTATTTACTTTCTCTCTATTAATCTCTATCATAAACTTATTTAACACTTGCTCCTCATTTGAATTCAAATCATACCTATCTTTATCAAATTTGTATAAACAGCTTAGTTCATTGTTGTTTTTCATCATTTTAAACATAAAACACCCTAGAATGCTCATTAAAGATAATACTATCATAGTACTTATTAATACAGTTCCTTTTTTCTTCAAATGCACTTAATAAATTCCCTCCCATCTTTGTCATGTAGTATAAAATAAATTAATTTTCCTTTTCCCTTAATTTCAAGATTGTCTATATCTTCAAGCATAGTATTTATTGTTTGTGTAACATCATTTCTTGTATATTTTATAAAAATTTTTCCGTCATAAGATTTAATTATTTTATCCATGCTATTGAATTCATCATTCTTTAAAAATTTAATTTGGTTATTATTAACTGTTATCTGCTTAATTCCACCTTCACTTATAATATTATCTAAATCTATAAAAAAATTTTGATAGTTATTATACTTTATACTTAACTGAATTGATTCTAAATACGCTCTATACATGGATGTAAACAAACTTATTCCAGATGCCAAAATCATTGTTGTTAAAAAAATATACGCTAATGATTCAATAATAGTAAATCCTCTCTTCTTTTTAAAAACATATCCAATTTTATACTTCATCCATCCACCAACTTTTAGTAAACTTTTTTTCCACATTCACTTCATTTTTTCCGACCTTAATATTAGCTACTATTTCTAAATTCAAGCCAATGTCATCCTCACTTATTTTGTTTAACTTAATGTCTTCACCATCTTCTAATTCATCTAGACTTTTATATGTTAATTCTCTACTAAAATCCCCATTATATTTAAATCCAATTTTATTTTCTAACATTTCATGCATTTCTTCATTTGATGTATTGTATTTTAATTCATTTTCCAAATTACTTATTGCCCTATCGACTTCTTCTTGTAAAATTCTTTCCCTTAGTATATTAGAATTTTCTATGCTCGTACTTATAATAAATGTAGCATTCAAAGTTAAAATCATTGCAGACGCTAATGTTTCAATTAATATACTGCCCTGCTTTTTCATATTGCTTCACCATTCTTTATACTAATCAAATCCACTCCAACGCCTATCGTTATATCCTGCTTTACACCGCAATTATCTATTATCTTTATTGTATTCCCCCTAGATATTTTCCCATCTGGCGTTACCAATATATTTATATCTCCACTAATGATTTTTATTTCCTTCGGAATACATACAGTCTTCTCTATACTATCCCATCCATCTATAAATTTAATTTCATTTTTACTTGCATTTACAGTTATTTTTCCATAGTTATTCCTTTCTCTACAAACCGCTTTGCCATATGAAAGTAAATTTTGAATCTCATAAATATATTCCGAATTGTCCATATTTTTTGATACATTCCGAGCAAATTTACTTAATGATATTCCTACACTAAGTAAAATTGTTAGTATAAAAACACTTACCATAGTTTCTATTAAAGTGAATCCATCGCTTCTCATTTTCTTATTCCACCCTGAAGATTATTAAACAACGGAAGGACAAATATCAGTAGAAATAGAGTTATGAAGCTTGCCATCATAATTATGAAAATCGGGTTTATCATTTTTAAATATTTTTGTATTTTCTCATTAAGTCTATATTCTAGAGTATTGGCTAATTCTTTAAAACCTTCTTCTATTGTTCCACCTTCCTCTCTAATCCTTACAATAGCTAACGCATATTTTGAAAAGACTCCACTTTTCTCTAACGACTCGGTTAGAGTTTCCCCGCTTATAATATTTGAATTTATTTCAGTAATTTTATTTCGTAAATAGATAAAACTCATACTATTTTCACAATATTTAAGAGCCTGTGAAATGTTTATTCCAGTACTTGTTATTATAGAAAAAAGCAATACCATTATATACTCAAAGAAAGATTTTACTATACTTATTTTCGTTAGCCTGTTTATGCTGATTTGATTAGATAAACACTTTGCTAAAATTATTAATATTACACTCCAAGAAAAAATTGCCACACTAGTAAATAGATGATTGTCCTTAAAAGCAATGCTCATATCATATATGACTTGGCAACCTTTTGGTAATTTAATATTCATAGATTTATAAATTTCAAAGAAATTCGGAATCACTTCATTTACCAAAAATATACTAAGTAATATCATTGAAATAAATACAAACACCGGATAAATGCATGCATTTTTGATTTCTTTCTTAATAAATATCGATTTATCATAATAAATACTTAATCCCTTTAACACCTCATATAGTTTTCCCGTATTCTCGCCAATTGAAATAATTCCTATGAAGAATTCTGGATATAAGTCTTTAAACTCTGAAAATCCTTGCGACAAACTACTGCCTTGTTTTATTAACTCTAAAACTCCATATAAACTATCCTTATAGATCTTACTTGATAATATATCAGCCACTAAATCTAATGCTTCGGTTATTCTTATTCCATCTTTATAAATCTGTGCTAAACTTCCTGATATTAATGCCAGCTGTTTTTCATTTGTTCTATGCTTAATCTTCATCCCTTTTTTAAAGCTAAAATATGTTATATTTTTAAATCCTCTATAAGTTGAATTTTCCGAATTATTACTATTCATTCAATCTTTCCCCTTCTATAAATTCTATATAATCACTATTAGATATCTTTCCTTGAAGTAATAGTTCTTCCAAATCTTTCTTCATATTTTCATTTGATAGGTATTTGCTATCCTTATACAAATCCATCATCCTTTTTTCACTATTGTCCTGCAAGAAGTGAACCGAGCTGATTATTTGTCTTCCTGCATACCCTGAATAATTGCACATTTTACAGCCACATTTTTTATATAACATCCTTCCGTTCACTGAATTTTCATCATCTATCTTCTTACAATTATCGCATAAAACCTTAACTAATCTTTGCGATATTATTCCAACTATCGCATCACTTAATAGATATGGTTTAATCCCCATATTCTCTAATCTTATATAAACTTCCCTTGCTGATTTACAGTGGATAGTGCTATATACTTTATGCCCGGTAATAGATGCTCTTACAGCCATGCTTGCAGTCTCTTCATCTCTTATCTCCCCAATCATAATCACATCTGGGTCCTGTCTCAATATACTTCTAAGGCCATTCGAAAAATCTATGTCCAATTTTTTATTTAGACTCATTTGGTTGATATTAGGCATGACTATCTCAACTGGATCTTCCAAAGTCGTTATATTTAAAGCCTTGGAATCGATTTCCTTTAATATTGTGTAGATTGTAGTAGTTTTACCAGAACCGGTTGCAACCTGTATAAAAGTGCAACATTTAGAAGTGTATTCGAGCTATTTACTGTTAATTATAGGGGATTTTTGGCTAATGCTATTTTTAATGACCTTGAAGATAATATAACAAACAGAATTCGTAAACTTAGATATCTTAGCGGACTTTCCCAGATTGAATTCGGTAAAAAGGTCAATAGAAAAGTAGTCACCGTTGGTCAATGGGAAAGAGGAATTTTTAATCCAAGTTTGCCATCAAAGAAGAAAATAATTAAAGCATTCAATCTTCCTAAAAATTATCTTGATTAAATTTCTTATATTATAATGTAGGAAAATTTATATTTAGACTTTTATGGTAATTTAATTAGAAAAATAAAAAGCAGCATATTAAAAGAATTAGAAATTCTCTTAATATGCTCCTCTTACTATTTTCTATAGTAGTATTATATAGTTATCTAATCCCATAAATCTAATAAGTAATCTTTAAATAATCCCATGCCTTCATTGTATTTATTCCAATTCCCCTCATCCGTCCTATATTCATTACTGTAATTTAATTCTGCAATATCTTTAGCAAATTGAAAACTCCATACTATTTTATCTATTATTTTATGCCAATTTTCTATGGATCCACATTTATCAGGATAAGAATTAATATTTATTTGCTTAAATTTTCTCAATCTTGGTAATACAAAATTTATTATAGTTGAGTTTAAATTCCAACATTCATTATTTTGTATTTTGGATAATCCTTTTTTCTTTCTAAGCCTTTTATTCATGTTTCTAGTGCCTTTCTACAAACTACTTGCAATTTTAGAATAGCTTATTAAAAAAAACGTAAATTCAATATCTGAATAATACGATTTACAAATTTGTTGTTTATTTTTAGTAATTCATACTGTATTAAGATTGTACATTATTATATTCCCAATATAGCTATTATGAAAAAAACTATGTTCAATACTGGGCCAAAAACTATACATAAACTCAGAGCTAGTAAGTATCTATCATTCCTTCTAATTAGTGAAGATTTATTACCTAGAATTAATAAAATGCATATGAGATTAAAAAATACAGAAATATATAAACTTGTTTCTGGTGATAAGTACCATTGTCCAGATTTATATATTTGATACATTAACATTAATATTGACATAGGAACTAAAATTATCGCCTCTTTTTTTAAAATATTAATATACCTATTAATATTCTTTTCTGATTCAATATACACTTTAATGGCTATAACAAATAATGCGATTATAACCACAATTGCAATAATATCTTCTGTTTTCAATAAAATCACTCCATTTTATTATCTTCTATTATAATTTGCAATAATTTACTATTCTTAATGAATTATAACATAAATTGTAAATGTAGACTCTTCAATTTTAATCCGATTCTATCAGCATCTGCTAACATTAGTTCAAACAAAGTTTGTGGATTTTCAAAATACAAATATAATATTATAAATTAAAAAATCTCTCGCATTATCGAAATACAAGAGATTCACTAATTAATCAATTCTTCCGCAATAAAAATTAATCAGTTTTCTTTTTATTAGGTTCATATTTTAATATATCTGTAAGATCACACCCTACCACTTCACATATTTTATCAATATGATCTAAATTCACCCTATTATTTAATTCATGATAAAGTTCCGAAATAGTATTAGGTCTTATATCCGTTTTTTTAGCCAAATAAGCTTGAGTCCATCTTTTTTCCCCTAATACTCTAGATAAACAAATTCTTATCATATGTGTCATCTCCTATACCAGGAATTATAAATTTATTTATTATAAAAGCTTCTATATATTTATCCCAATAACGAATACTGATATAAGATATCAAATTGCGTTATTGGGTGATTTCTAAGAAAACTCTAAATTTTCAATTTGATTTTAACATAATATATAATTTCTAACGGCAATTTGTTGTTAAATATCTTTTTACGTTAATTCATTATAAATCTTCTTATTGAATTAAATATTTTTAACTTAAGTTCATTGTCTTCCTTAGCTTCTTCAAATACTCTTCCTAGATTATTCTTATTATATAGATCACTGTAATTTAGTTTTAAGTATTTCTCCACTGCACTTACTAAATTTATATCTAATTCTTTATCTTTTATTACCATAGCTATCATTCCTTTTATCATACTTAAGCTCAATATTTTCTCGATTCCTTTAATAAAATCCGCGCCTTACACAAACATACGTTCTCATAAATATATTATATTGAACCTGCGTTATCTTGTAAAGAAAATTTTCCGCTTACTTTTCCCATATAATAATTTATTTTCTTTAAATTCATATGCTTTTATCCAGAAAATATATTATTACATAATGCAAATTATCGAAATGAAATGATAGAAACTTAATGATTTTCCTATAATTATATTTGTATTTATTTTATAGAATATTAATATATGGATATAAAAAATCAGCAGCCATAATGACTACTGATATATAAATTTAATTATCTTTTTTATTAGTTTTTTTAGGAGCTATGTCATTCGCCTTATCAACTGGCTTAACATTGAATGTTATATTTGTTCCATCACTTGTTGCTATTACTGTTCCTTCTAAATCTGTTCTAAATACATTAATATTTTTAGCATTTAGTTTATCTAAAGTTTCTTCATGTGGGTGTCCATAATCATTACCTTTTTCACAACTTATAATTGCATATTTAGGGTTAACTTTATCCAAAAACGCTTGAGTTGTAGACGAATGACTTCCGTGATGCCCAACTTTTAAAACATCAGCCTGTATATCTAATTGTTTTTGTAGTATCTCACCCTCACTTACATCTTCAGCATCTCCCATAAATATAAAGCTAGTGTTACCATACTTTAGCTTACAAACCACAGAATAATTATTTAAATCTTCATACTTAGCACTATTAGGAGCTAAAAATGTTAATGTTGCGTCTCCTACCGTAATTTGATCTCCTACTTTTGGTACATTCATTTTCAAGTTTTTGTTTTTTAAAGCATCTACCATATTCTCAAATGTCTTAGTTGTTGTTGTTACTTTAGGTGCATAAAAAGTTCCAACTTTTAAATTATTGATAACATCATCCATGCTACCTATATGATCCTCATGTGGATGAGTTGCAATTGCATAATCTATTGTAGTGACTCCAATTGATTTAAGATAATCTAAAGCCTTCTTATCACTAGTTCCTGCGTCAATTAGAATGTTCTTTCCATCAACTTGAATTAATTCTGAATCTCCCTGACCAACATCTATATAATGTATCTTTAAATCTCCTAAAGTTTTTTGAGTTTCTATTTTTGTTTCTGCAGTAGCTGCTGTTGTACTATTAGTATTATTGACTTGTGAGCTCTTACCACACGATATTAGAAACAATGAAAATAATATTGCTAGTAATAAGCTTATGACTTTTTTAGTTTTTGGCATTTTAATCCCCCTTTGCTTACTATTATTGTATATTCTTTCTATATTGTGTCAATAATTATTTATTGAAGAAATCATAATTATTCCATCTAATAAAAATAGAGGATAGTACTTAAAAGCATTTAGTACTACCTCTATTTTTTATATGTTTTACTTTATTATATTAATAACATTTTTCACAAGCTCTATACCCTGCCTTTTGAGCATCAGCTAAAGACATAGTAGTATAATATTTCATACCATGTGCATTTGGACTTGAATGATATATACCATTCTTTGATACATATACTGTTTGACTTTGGTCGTTACTAGTATTAGCATCGCTTGCTGTACTTCCACTACTACTGCTGCTATCTGAAGGAGGAGTTGTCCACGCTCCATCTCCACGTAAATAATAATCTCCAATATAACAATTTTTAGCCATGTAACCATTAGAATAGAAATAATACCAATTTCCATCTATGTATCTCCATCCAGTAGCCCATGAGTTTCCTTCAGTATACCACCATCCTGTAGAATTGTTTTTCCATTCTGCGTGTGCTGCTAACGGTGTTGCTGCTAATATTGTTATTAATGTAACAAAACAAGCTACCAATCTCTTAAAGTTTTTCATTAAAACATCCCCTTAAATTTTACTTTCAATACTTTAATTTCTACATTTTCTTCTAAATCCCTTTAATATAGAGATTGATAATATCAAGTAAATTATGGTGTTTAATGAAAATTAATAAATATAAGTATTACTGATTGTAATATATCTACTATTTATAAAAGAATTATAACGTAAGCTATCTCTTATGTTTAAGAATTAAATCTGCACTAAATGTTCCGATTAATGATATACCCGTATAAACAAAACACCATATTAGGAAAGTTGAATTAAATAAAGTAAATGTAGCAATTAAATACCCTATAAAAATAATACTTAAAATAATTACTTTTTTCTTAATTAAAAGTTGTAAAATTATAGATATTATAAATGTAAGTAGCGGAAATATAATTAATATCATCCCAAATGGATTATCATTAATACTAAAAATAGACATAAACATTTCACTCCTTCAATATAAATAACATTAATCCAACAACTACATATCTCATCTTAACCTTATTAATATTATGCAAAATGGATTGGTGGCAGCTTCGGCTGTTGCTTTTTTAATTATTTCAAAATATTTTTATACATAAAAATAAAGCTAGGAAATTAATCCTAACATATAGAATATTATTTAATTTTCATAAATGCATCTTCATATTTTTTAGCCTCATCTGGATTTAATTTTTTATCAAGTCTTAATAATGCTCCTGCATCATTTACGTAGTTATATTCAGCTACTAAAGGCATTTTCTTACCTATATTATCAATGTATTCTTTTCTATTAGTAGCGTCTTCCTTATTAGCAAATACCTCTATACTACCATTGGTAAAAGTTACTTTAGATGTATATTGATTTGGTCTACCCAACAACTGATTTTTATCATTCTCGGTAGTTGTAACTTCCATATTCTCAATAGTAACTCCAGCATCTTTTAGCATATTTCCGTATTCTTCAGCTGTATATTTCTTTGCTGAGCTCCCACAACCTACTATAGTAAATAGTAATAAGCTGCATAATAAAATACTAAGTATTTTTTTCATTATTATTCCCCCTAAATGTTTTTCTAAATATAATTGTATATTATTTGGAAACTTTGTCAAATACAATAAGATCTAAATTATGAGCTGTATTATAAAAGAAAGTCATATTAGAATAAATTGGGTAGTAAATTTAATGTTATTATGTATTGGCTTTAATGCATATTTCTTAACATTATACAAACAATATAATTGCTCAAACCTAGAAATTTAGATACTTAATCGAAGAAAAGAGATAGCACTCCCATTCTTTTTGCTATCTCTTTTTTATACTTGAACCAATTGCTAATCCCAAACACATACCAATACACATGCCAGTACTAATATTTTTGAAAATCAACTGACCTACAGCAATCCCAAAACAAATCCCTAGGCACATTCCTACTGCCAAATAATTATCTTCTTCTTTTTCTTCAGAACTTTCATTTTTTTCATCATCAATCTTTGTATTTTTATTTTCCTTATCCTTTTGATCCATAATTTCATTCTCCCCATATTTCTATTATATAAATAATCTTTATTTCACAATAATTTACCATTACGCAGAAAATAAATTTAGCCTAATAACTTTTATTTAAAGTCCTTCATTTACTACTTTCCAATTGCTATCTTTATTTTCTCTTGTCAATAAAATGAACCTTGACTGTTTACAACCATCTTCATCCTTAGTAGCAACTAAGAAGAAAATTGAATTGCTATTCCTATATTTTGAGGTATCCCTTCCTATAAAAGCCTTATATATTTCGTCCTTTTCATCATTACTCATACTATAATTTATATTTTCAATATCATGTGGCAGCTTAATATGCTTATAATACTCTTTAGCAACTTCTTTTGCTTCTTCAACGTCTTTGTCTGTAAAAGTTGGCCACTCATTATTATTAGATATTGATATCTCTTGATCTGCATTTTCTTTTTCTGCTTTTGCTTGTAAAATATTTGTACAACCACAAATAAGCATGAAACACAAAAATAATACAAATGCTAATTTTTTCATTATTACGTATCCTCCATTAGCTATTAATTGCTATCTAATAACTTACCATTATAAATCAATTATAACATATATTGTTTATCTTATATTTCTTGACCTCAATAATCAATTTAAGTTATACTAATTATGCAAAATGGACTGGTGGTGACTTAGGTCGCTGCCTTTTCACTTTTTATAATTTTACGTATAATTTATTCAAATAGTGTTAATAACTAAAACATAACATTAATTAATCCAAAAGAGATAGCTTTACTGTCATTCACCTGATTCTTTAGCTATCTCTATTTTGGCGCAAAAAAATAAGGGTAATAAAGATTTCTCTTTACTACCCTACAAGACTTAATGCTTAAAAATAATCTATAATTATATTGGGAGTCTAACGCTATCTACTATCGCTGTTAGCTTTGTGTGTAATATTATACTATCATAGTTCCACAGATTATACAAGACTATTTTTATCTGATTTATAATAATTATTATACTAAAACAAAAAGATAGACTAAGTATTTCTACCTAGTCTACCTTTACTAAACAGAGTATATACAATTTAGTAATAATCATTATACCATATTACTTTATATCATAAAACCAGCTTCCCAAAGTTTCTTTTAGCTCTAGGCATTTGCTCATGGATATATTCTGAGTTTCAATCCACACCCCCTTCTCATTCCCTCTAAAATAACACCTAACTCCTGTAAAATATTGGAGTACATAGTCAGAATCAACACCTTCAAATTCATTATTTCCTTGATAACCATTAGGTAAATAATTTGTAACAACATATCCAGTAGTTTTATTTAATATTCCTTCATTAAATTCATTCATATCACAATCAGTATTTATTCCACTTACTGATCCTGTTTCACTATATTGATGTCCTACTCTATTACTAAAGAAATTAGAATTTAATTTCCATGGAGTATTGTTATAATTTGCTTCCCATAATGGACAATCTGCAATTCTATTATCTAAATTATCCATAAAACTAGTGTAAGTATAAATACCTATTTGCATATTAGACAACTCTTTGAATTTAGCAATGAATCTTAATATATAGTCCATTAGACCATCAAAATTAGTTTCTACATCTAGCATAGGAATTAGATCATTAGCTTTATCCTTAATAGCATTATAAAAACTATTTGCTTGAGTTTCTGGAGCACTGGTTCCAACTAAGAAATGATAGAATCCTGTTCTTAAACCTGCGTAATGTGCATTTGAATAATTAGTATCTAAATAACTATCTTTATATGTTGTTCCTTCTGTAGCTTTAATATAAACAGCTTCTACTCCTTCTGTTTTTACTTGGTTAAAATTTATATTTCCGTTATGATTACTTACATCTATACCTTTCATTTATATCTTCCTTTCTTATTTTAAATATAAAAATAAGAGTAACCCATAAAGGCTACTCTAGAATTAAGCTGTTACTTGTTGTGTGCTTACATCAGCAGGTTTTACTAATAACGCTTGTACTTTATCAAATTGTTCTGTTAATGCTGCTAATTCAGCTTTTAGATTTGTATTATCATCCTTCAACTGCTTAATTAAGGTAGAATTATCTACAACAGCAGTTTTTCCTTGATTTATCTCCCCTGCAATTGCTTGCCTAATTTCTGCAACATCATCTTGGCTTAATTCTGGAAACTTAACTAATAACAATTTATCAAACTGATCTGCCTTAGATAATACTTTTTCTTCTACAGTTTTGCTTATTCTAAAATTCTCATCTACTATGTTCCAAATAGCTTTTCCTACAGTAACATAATTTTTGTTCTTTAATATTACTTCTTCTAGCCCACTTTTAACTAATTTACTTTCTAATAACTTAATTATTAACTTTAATGCTGTTCTTATCATTTTATATACCTCCAATTATTTATTAAATATTCCTGTTTGAACTGCATAAAAAAAGAAGCTAATTAAAGCTCCTCCCATTGCAGTTATAAACCACTTCATCATACTAGTTAAGTTTTTCAGATTTTCACATAAGTTCTTTAATTCTGTCTTTAGTTCCCTCCCATCCTGTTCAAGCTTATCAAGCCTATCGCCATGATTATTAAGCCTTCTTTCGTGAGTTTCAATTTTGTCTTTTACTAATTCTTCATTCATATTACACCTCTTTCTACTAGTTATTTTCATATAGCAAAAGACACCTACACTTTTGTAGATGTCTTTAGTTCACTTACTATTATAAATGATTCTAGTATTAATTTTTTATAGTTATTATTTAGGATTTCTAAAATTTTTAATTTTACCTTACTTCAAACCAATCTATTTTATCATGTACCACATAGTCTATATAATCACCTTTTTTGAATTTATACACTGGTGATTGTGAATCATCTAAATCTCTGTTTTTATACCAATTTGTAAAATTAGTTATTTCTTGACTTGAAACATCATAGCTTTTTATATTTCCATCCACTAATTCTATGAATAACGTTCCATCTCCTGTAGGATCTTGAGGTTCAGTTGGGTCAGTAGTTTTTGGAATTACATTTACTGTACATGATTCACTTATATTACTTCCGTCATTTATTGTTGCTGTTATTGTTGTCTGACCTTCTTTTACTCCTGTTACTTTACCATTTGAATCTACCGTTGCTACTGATTCATCTGAAGATGACCAATTTACTTGTGCACCTTCTGGTGTAGTTGTAGCAATTAAATCATCTATTTGCCCTACTTGTAAGCTATCTGTAGATTTATTTAATGATATAGACTCACTATATGGAAGTAATTGTCCTGTTGAGTCTATATCTACTGCATCAAACATTAATGAACCATTTTTAAATGTTATTTCAGCAGTATGAACTCCTGGTGTAAGTCCTAATTTTTCATAATTTAAAGCTTGTTCAACTGTATAACCATTTTTTGCACGTTTTTGGCTAAATGTTTCTGATTTTCCATCAATAGTTATAACTCCAGCATCAGTATATTTATCCATTATTGTTCCTATTAGCCTAATTTTAGTCCCATTAAAGTTAAAATTTATTTTATTAGATATTGGAGTATGAGAAAAATGTATATAACTATTATAAGCGTATACGTCCGAGCCACTTTCCCATTCTTTTCCGGTGTACGATATTTCTATATCCTTATCATCAAATCTTTGCCATCCGTCTTCTGGTTGGGCTAATCGTTGTCCAACAGTAGCTGCACTAGCAATATTATCATTCTGAATTACTCCACCACCTATAATAGTGAATAATATAACAAACATTAAGCCCATTTTCTTAAAGTAATCTTTCATTTATCATTTCTCCCTTATTTTATCGTGATTCCAATCAGTCATATATTTAAAGAATTACAGTAGCTGGTACTTTAATTGTAACTGTTGCACCTGGAGCAATCTCCCCAACATTAACTATAATATTTTTAGATGTTGAACTTGTATCAACTGTACCTTGAGTTGTTGTTATTCCATTTACTACAAAATCAATATGATTAGGAGCAGGATCATTTACTACTACTGCTTTAGCTGTCTTTGTACCAGTATTAGTTACTACTATAGTATATGTAAAATTATCTCCTACCCATACGTCCTTTACATCTGCTGTTTTTACTACACTCAATGTAGTATCAGCTGCTCCATGAAATATAATTGTAACATCTCCGCCAGCATTATTAGTGTTATCACCTTTTGCATGAGCAATATTAACTATTTTCTCTGAATCTGTTGGATCTGGATCCGGATTTGTTGGTTCAGAAGTTTTTGGAATTACAGTTACTACACATGTTGCAGTTAAACCATCAGCAGTTGTTGCTGTAATTGTTGTTTGTCCTTCTTTTAGAGCCGTAACTTTACCAGTTGAGTCTACTGTAGCTATTGAAGAATCACTTGATGTCCAATTTACTGTCGCTCCAGCTGGTGTTGTTGTAGCAACTAAATTATCCGTTTCGCCTGCAACTAAAGAATCAGATGTTTTATTTAATGCTATAGTTGAGGTTATTGGATTTGTTGTAACGTTGACTGTACATGACGCACTTACATTATATCCATCATCTATGGTTGCAGTGATAGTGCAACTTCCTTCTCCTACTGCTATTACTTTCCCCGTAGTCGAATCATATTTTGCAATTGATTCATCTGAAGATTTCCATGTGGTCACCAATCCTACTGGATTTGTTACTGCTATTAATGTTTGTGAATCATTTACTGTTAAATCTATTGATGACTTATCTAATGATATTGACTTATCATAGTCATAAGGCAATAAAGATCCAGTAGAATCTATATCTATGGCGTCAATATATAGCCTTTGATAAGAATTATCAGTGCCTTGATCTATTCTTACACTATGAACGCCATCACTAAGACCTGTTACCTCAAATTCTAAACATTGATATATAGTTCCTCCATACTTTGTTGAAAAATTATAAACTGTCCCATCTATAGTAATTTTACAATTATCAGGATATCCACCATATCCCCATCCTATAAGTCTTAATTCAGTTCCTTTAAATCGAAAATTAGCATACGCTTCAATATTCGCATTATTTGATGGCAAACCTGTACCATGTGCACTCCCATTATATAAATTAGTAACTGTTGCTGTTCCCCAATAATTTTCAGGTAAATACTGTATTTTACTATCAGTATCATCATATCTTCGCCAACCATCCTCTGGCTGAACTAATTGCTGTCCAATTGTAGCAGCATTAGCCACATTACCATCTTGAATTACTCCAACACCAATAATAGCTAATAACATCACAAAGATTATACTAAACTTCTTAAAGTAATTTTTCATTTATCATTTCTCCCTTATTAAATAATTTGAACAATAAATGAACGCGCGTTCTTTTCTTTATATTTATAGTAACTTCTATACCAATTTAATCCAAGTAAAATCGTAATACAAATTCTTTTATATATTCAAAATCAAGTAATTTTTTACAAATATAAATATAATCTTTCTAAAAGTAACATTTTTAAATAAGCAATAGAAAAACACCTTATTGATGCTAATCTATTACTTATCCCATTTTATTTACTATATCCTATTTTTCTATGATGCAGTACTTTCTGTGGTTGTATCTTCCATAGCTCCCATATCTACAAGGACTAATTTTACCTGTTCTTGTAAATCCAAAAGATTAGGAACATCCTTATATTCGTAAGTACCTCCTACTATTAATGTAACCCATACTTTTACGCATCCACTATTTTTGTTAAATTGCATTTTAAACACTCTCCTTAAGATCAAATTTATTATACTAAGCATTTGTATTTCCCATTGCTACTGTACTTGTTAACTCTGCATTTGCTTCTGCTAAGTCATTTACTTGTTCCTTTAAAAGTTCTAATTCTGATTTTGGTATATCTTCATATATTGGTTCGTTTGGTGTAATGGAAACATCAATACTTTTTATAGTTTTCCCCACTGGAACTTCTACTTCTAAATAATTAATACCTACTTGTGGTATTCTATTGTTATCTGATGTTAATTGTAAATATACATGACCTACATTGTCATATATTACTAATGTTTTCATAATTGTTCGCTCCCCATTTTTAATTAAATTTATTCCCAAGCATACCAATACCAAGTATTACTACCTGTATCATTTCTTGTGAAAAAGTTATTTCCAACACTACCTACTGAAGTACCAGTTCCACTCAGGTTATAGAACGTATTTGGATCAACAACACTAAAAAGAACACTCTTTATTAAAGCGTTAGCAGCACTATAATTCCAATACATATAAACTATACTAGGTTTAAAGGGTAAATTTATTGTAACTGCACCATTATTTCCAACAAATGAACCACTTTTAAATTGTCTTCCACCTAGACTTTCTATCGATGCATTTCCAACTACTCCAAATATACTTTTACCACTTATTATATTAGTGGCTATAAAGTTAGCATCCGTAATTGTTACATTATCATTTGCACCGTCTCTATAACCTTCACTTGCCTTTAATTTTAGAGTAGTTCCACTAACACTACTAGATACACATGCTGTATCACCTGATCTGTCCACCATTGTACCTGTTACTTTTGCTCCATTTTTATAAGCTGTTTCTCCAGCAAGTATATGATTAGCAACAACTGTTGCATCTGCTGTATCTACAACGGAAGATTTACCTGCAACGCCATCTATAGTAATACCTGCTCTTATATTTCCTGGAACTAATAAAGATAAATCAAGACCTCCAACTACACCAGTGTCATTATCATTACTAAAAGTTTTATTTTTACGTACATCAGACGCTAGTGCAGTACCTTCTGCACTAGCTTTGATAAAAAAACAATCACCAGTTGAGTTATACCAAACTGTATAAGCCTTTCCAGCCATAAGGTTTGGAACTGTTTTAGTATTTGGTTTATAAAGTAGTTTTCCATTTATAGTTGTGACAGCTCCACTGTTATTAGTACTTGCGATAAAAGTTACAGCCAGTCCATTTGTCATTGTTTGATTTATTTTTAAAGTTATTGCTGTCCCTGTTCCACCTGCAGTTTGAAAATTTAAATCTGATACCTGATTATTAATTACTTCTAAATCTGCTTGTTTAGCAAATTCAATATTATTTTTTCCATCTCCCACAAAAAACTCCTTTGTATCAGTCGTAAACGCTGGCTCTCCAGCATCTAAAATTGGTAAATTGGCTTTTAGTCCTCTTTTAATTTGTATTTTATTTGACATTTACCTTTCCTCCTTGCATTTTTTATCTTCTCTATTAAAATGTTCCGCCATCTATGCTATTTATAGTTGCTGCTATTGAAATATTAGCTGATCCGTCAAAACTTGCAGAACCTGTTACATCACCGACTAATGATATGTTTATTGGATTTGCTAATTTTGTAGCTGTTCCGGCATTCCCAGATATATTTGTCTTATCTCCAAGAGCTTTAGTTACAAACTCAGTAGTAGCAATTTGCGTTGTGCTAGTTCCCTTTACTGCTGTTGGTGCTACTGGTACTCCTGTAAATACTGGATTGGTGAACATTGTTTGCTTTGATTCATTTGTTACATTTCCAAGTCCTACATCTGATGAATTAAGAACAACTACACCTGTTTTTCCTGCAACACTTAATACTGAATCAACTGGAGTAAGTAATTCTTGCCAATGGCTTAATACAGTTGCATCAGCAGTTTTTAATATAAAAGATTTACTTAAATCTGTTCTTACTGCAATATCTCCTACTTGTACATTTAATTTCAACATTTCTGCTTCTGTTGCTACAACAAAGGTATCTGTTATAGCTATTGCTGGTAATACACTCGAATCTAATTTTCCACTATTATCTAATACCGGTACGTTTCCTGAGGCAGTTCCTACATTTTTAGATGCAGCTGTTCCAGCATCGCTAATTTTAGTTAATGTCAATGAAGGTATATCATCTGCTGTTAATCTCGAACCATCTATTACATTACCTTTTTTATCAACTGTAACCCTAGTATAGGTTCCTGCAATTACTCCAGATGCTTTTTCAGTTGTTACTATTGTTACATCACTGCTTCCATCAAATAAAACACTTCCTGTAATATCACCACTTAAGGCAATTGTTCTAGCTGTATTTAATTTGTCTGAGCTTTCTGAATTTGTTGGTATATCTGGATTGATTAAGACTTTATTGCTGCCATTTCCCACGTAAAGTTTTCCTGTATCCAATACAAAGGCTGGTTCACCAGCTTCCAATGTTAAACTTCCTAAACTTGCATTATTTCCTCTTTTAATTTTTAATGTTTGTGCCATTTTATATCACACTCTCTTTCATTTAATTATTTTCACCTTTTTAAAAAATTCCACAGTCAATAGGATTTATAGCATCCTGAACTTTCAAAACCGATGAATCAATTCCATCTAACCTCGCTCCTAAATTTGAATATGTTCCCCTTGCAGTTTCAACTTCTGCCCTTAACTCTTTATCCCTTACATCTTCCACAGTTGAACCACTCAATGTCTCATCTTGACTAATTAAAACTAAATCTGTTAAATTTGGAACTACTTGATTTAAATCTTTAATTTTAATATCCATTTTAATTCCTCCTTGTATAATTAAATTATTTCCTTGAAAAAGAGCTCTTTTCCTGATTTGTTTTTAGTATTAATGTTCTAAATTATTTTCAATAAAAATCAATGCATTAAACTTTTATCTTCACTTATTATTATAAATAATGTGATACTAAAATTCTTATAGACTTTCTATACCGTTTCTATAATATTCTTATAATTTTTCTATAGTAAAAAATAACCATAATAAAAAGACTAGATATATCTCAATCTAGCCCCAAAAATTCAAATAAGGAACTTCTTTTATTTACTACTTCCTACGCACCTATGATGCAGTTACTGGTGTTATTAAATTTGTAAATTCTGCATACTGCTCTGTTGTGACTTTATCTCCTGCAAGAAATATATCCATAGTTTCTTGAATTGTCGTAAAATCTTTTACCTCTTTCTTTAATTCTGCATTAATCCTATTTCTTAAAATATTTCCTAAGAGTGTTTGAATAGCTGTCATTTTACATTCCTCCATTTATTATTTTATTTTTTTCTATTTCTAATATTGAATTTTCTATTTCTGTTATAGTAGCTTTATCTGAACTTGCCACATATTCTGATATATCTGAAATTCTATTACTTAATTCTTGAGTTTCTTGTTTTTTTTGTTGAGTTTGCAAGTCAATAAATAATAAAAAATTTCCTTCTGTAATATTTTGCTCTTCTATTAAAATCAATTCACTACACTCTGCTAAAATATTTAGTCTTTCTTCTTCTGTTTTATATTCATATTTATATTCCATTCTTTATTCCTCCTATTTAGAGAACATACTATAAGTATTGGAATTACCACAAGTTATGGTGATATCATCTACTTTAACATATATGCCTGACGTATATCCTGATTTCACATATATTGATATTATATCTCCTACTTCGACAGAAATATCTTCCGTATAAAAAAGGGAAGAACTTGATGGTGGTACATGGTATACGCCTCTAGCAACATCATTGACATATATTTGTGCAGCCGTTGTACTAGCATTATTAAATAATAATCTAAAATTTACTGTGACTGTACCTCTCGCTAACGTACTTGTAAATGAACAAGCTTTAGTCATATTGACTGCATAGAGTAGGTACGAATCAGCATTACTGTTATACAATTCTTGTGTTGTACCAGCTATAAATGGTGTTAAATTTTCATGAGTTCCAACTAATCCGAGTACATTTTTATTCTTAACAATATTAGCCGCTATAAAATCCTCATCTGTAATTGTTACATTGTCATTTACACCGTCTCTATACCCTTCACTAGCTTTGAGTTTTAAAGTTGTTCCACTAATACTACTTGATACACATGCTGTATCACCTGATCTGTCCACCATTGTACCTGTTATCTTTGCTCCATTTTTATAACATGTTTCTCCTGAGAGCATATGATTAGCAACCACTGTTGCATCTGCTGTATCTACAACACTTGACTTACCAGTAACTCCGTCTATAGTAATACCAGCTCTTATATTTCCTGAAACCAATAAGGATAAATCAAGATCTCCAACTATGCCAGTGTCATTATCATTGCTGAATGTTTTACTTTTACGTACATCAGATGCTAGTGCAGTACCCTCCGCACTAGCTTTGATAAAAAAACAATCACCTGTTGAGTTATACCAAACCGTATACGCCTTTCCTGATATTAGGTTGGGTGATGTTGTTGTTCCTGGTTTATATAATTTTTTACCATTTATAGTTGTTGCAGCTCCGCCATTATTAGCACTTGCTATAAAAGTTATTGGATATCCAGTTACTAACGTTCCTTTAATTGTAAGTGTTATTGCTGTAGCTGATCCACCTACTGCCTGATATACCATATCTGACAATTGCGTATTAATGCTACTGATAGAATTACTTATAATCTGAATATCTTTTTTAGTTGCTATTATTACATTAGGATCAACTTTTAAAGTTATACTAGATGAATTACTTACTTCTAAAATAATTCTTATAGATAAGTCTTTTGTAGTTCCCTCTGCTGCAACTGGTTTATACGTTGCTGCCATCTTAGCAATAGCAATTAAATCTCCATCTTCATCAAAAATACCCGCCTCACGAATGAAAAACCCACCATCGCTAGCTGGTATTGTAGTTTCAGTAACTATCCAATTTGAATTTGTCTCATCAACTGTAACAGCACCAATATTTCCTTCCCACACTTTATTTATTAATGATGTTTGATTTTCTGTTGGTTCATAATAAGCTCCATTGCCATCTCCTACTTTTAAAGTCTTAAAGTTTACTTTAGTGCCTAGTGCTGCTGAGTTAGCAATTTTAGCCTTACCTGTTGTCGTCAATATCGTATAAAAATTTTCAGCCAAATTTATTCCCCCTTATTTAGGATATGTTGTAATACATTCTGCCCCTGAACTTTGAATTATGCCTATTTCAAATTTACCTTTTGACTCAATATCTTTCGGTGCCCAAGGATACACTTCAATACTTTCTCCTGTCACTATAGCTAAGTGATAATATATATCCGATTGAAGAATAGATATTAAATTATATTCAACGGCTAAATGAGATGGCTTTATTCTCTTTACAGTATTATATAAATCCTTCAAATCGTTTGGAAATCCTGTGTAGCTCAGCAATTCAACTTTGAATGTATATGGTGCTATATTTTCTTTTATATCTATATCTGCTGACACAAAGTTCTTTAATATATAAGCCATTTTTTCTGGATTAATAATAGTTTTACTTTGTAATTTAGTTAATATTTTAGCTCTTCTTGTTGTTATTTCTTCATTGTGATTAGTAGTAATGTTTAGCCTTTGCTCCCATATATCTAATCCCCATGTAGCAGTTTGCAGAAAAAATTGTAGTAATAAATCATCTGCTAAATCACTTGAGCTATCAGCTTCACTTCCTATAGCCTCAAAGATCCCTTTCATTATTACATTTTGATCATATATAGGTGACACAGAATTTAACATTTCTTGTCCTTTTTTTGAATCTATATTAATCATGTTACATTAATCACCTCTCCCATTACTGGAACTTGGTCTGAAAGCTGAATATTTGATATTCCGCTATTTACTGTTAAGTTATCAAAATCTTCAATACCTTCTTCTAATAAAATATAAGATCCTATAATGGTATGAATTGCATTATAATTAACAATTCCATTAATTTTAATCTTCTTTAAATAATCACTAATCTTATCTTTCAATGCACTAAAAATAGATGTTGCATCAAATCCTTCTGTAAATATAAATTTAGCACTTACGTTAATTTTTAATGTTGAAGGTGTAGCTATAGTTACAGTTGCACCAATAGGAGCTTTTCCGCCTCTATTTTTACTTGGAAGTTTATCTGGATAAATATAGTTCTTTACAGCATTAATAAGTTCATCTGTAGCTGCATCACCATTCTTATCTAATATCAAAACTTTAACAGTACCTGGACCATTCCACTCTTCGATTACATATGCAGATCCAACACCATCTACTTCTAGCGCCCATCTTTCATAATCGCTATCAGCTCCGCTTAATTGATCCTCTTGCTCAGCTGCTATAATTCTCTCTCTAAAATGTTCTTCGTCTTCTATGTCAGTTCCACCTGTAAATTTTTCTAAATTAGTTATGGATTTAACTTCATCAATACTAGAAAATAATATTGTCACAGTGTTTGGTCCTACATTTCCAATGGCTCCTGCTGTTAAACATTTTACTGGCACTGTAGCCACTCCTGTACTATCTATTGTTACATTTTCTACTACTTCAAATTGAATTGATTCTTTTTCATCACTTGAAGGCGTACCAGCTATTTTGCCTTTTAAAATTGTAGCTCCTGGTATCCCTGTCACTTGTATATTGCCTATAGATTTTGTTGGAATATTCTTATATAATCCCTTGCATTCACCTAAGTATTCTAAATATTTACCTGTAGCAGTTTGAGTGTACGCCATTTTTAATATATTTTGCAATTGGATCTTTAATAATCTTTCTTTTTCTTCTGCACTAGGCCTTGTAGCATCCCAATAAATATCTCCCTCTATTGTTGAAATATTATCTGGTGCCTTTGCTAACATCCTAGCGTGAATATCATTAGCACTTTCATTTAGAAAATCCGGGATAGCTAATTCACTGGCCATCTAATCACCCCACTTTTTCTTTACTATTAAGCACTTGTGTTTGTCCTTGTATAGACTTTACTTCATACTCGTAGTAAACTTCACCATTTCCCCACTCAAAGGAAAAATTATCTACACTGCTTGTCATAGGATGCACCATTAATGCTTCTTGAGTAACTCTCTTTATTTCTAATTCTATTGCCTTTTCATCCAAGCTTGAGCCTATAATATCTCTCCCATATCTATTAGAGTAGGCTCTGTACTTGTATCTAGCAGTAATCATAGCCTTTTGACACCATTGAATATAAGCTTCAAATTCATCTAATATTTTTATAGTTCCATCTGGATTTTTTATAAACTCTCCAGTTTCAAAATTAATTGCATATGATCCTTTAAATTTAGTGGTTAAGGGGTTATTCCCTAAGTCGGTGGATTGTAAACTTCCACTTGGAAATAAATTAGACATTTGAAACCACCCTTCCTATAACCACATTATCTGCTCCAAACTGAGCAACTAAAACCTTATCTCCTATATTTAATCTTGTAAGATTACTAGGTGTTTTAATTTCATGAGAATGACTTGGATCACCTGCTGATTCTGTATAATAGTTGTCTTCCATCTTTAAATAATCCAAAACCATATAATCAGTAAATTCATGTTTAAAATTGTCTAGCTTAAGGCCAGTCTCTGTTATACTTCCTAATGTAAGACCGGTTCCTTCTATAGCTCCTTCAATAGCCCCGCTTGTATTACTATCCATTAATCTTTTAATCTCATAAAATACATCTCCATCATTATTACTCACTATAGAATTTCCTCCTTACATCATCAATTTTCATGACAGTTAATGTCATTTTTCCTCCTGAACCTAAATTATGAGTTATATCAGTTATAATAACATCTTCATCATAAATACTGACTTTGTCTCCACTTCTTAGAATATTTATATCTTTACAACAATTAACTGTTTTACTTGATTCACCAGACGAAAAAAGACAATTAGCTTTAGCTTGTGCTTTAGCATAATCGTCTACTTTATCATCATCTACTATTTTTTGTAGCGTTCCATAAGTTTCAGTGTCTTTTTTAAATACTCCTATAATCGGAGATAATACAAGCTCCTTCTCATCTGAACTCCCAGAACTATCAGACTTGCTTTTTTCACCTTTTTTCTTTGCATCTTCTTTCCCAAGTACTTTAACTTGAGTTACTGCACCATCTAAGCTATCTTTTTCCTCTAACTCTTCAATGATATTATCTAATTTATAAATAGTTTCATTGGCTCCAAGCTTAATTATATCTAAACTTGTATTCATTCTTAGCTTATAAAGCTCTCCACCTTTTTGAGCTGTCTCTTTTAAGTCTTTCTTTATCATTCCATACAAGGACTCTTTTCTTTTATCTTTGGCCAATCCAGTTCCAGTTTCTATAAGATTACCTATAGGTATCCCCCAATCATCACAAATTATCTTAGTCCTTTGTGACGCTGTCTGTCCATCACTCCACAAGTATTCATCCTCAGACTCTTCAATAACAACTGTTCTTTCTTTTCCTGTTATTGTGATTTTCTTGGATTTTTTATTTTTATTTATCTCCCATATAATTCCGTTAAAAACTTGAGTATAAGATCCACTACTAAACTCATTATCAAAAAGCTCTATAGAATCCCCTTTATTAATACCTATACTTTCTAATTCTTGAGTTTCTATGAGAGATATATTTAATGTATAAGCTATTCCATCTATAGCTTCTTTAAGTGTTACAGACTCACTTAATATTTGTATTTTATATTTATTTTTCAAAACAAGTTCCATATAATCACACCTTTGTTACATAGTCTAAACATACAAAACCTCCATGATTTCCCCAGTATGTATCAGCCCAATTGCCATACTGTCTGAATATTGTTAATTGTTCACCATTATAAACTACGCCTAAAACATTGTTATCAGTTCCTGGTCCATCTCTTACATTCAATGCACTTGCAGTTACTTTAACCACATCGCCATCTACATATTGACTTGAATTATTATCTGCTCTATTATCCTGAAGACCACCTGAATAAGAACTTGAAGAGTTGTTTACTGTTTCAATTTTCAATTCCCTATAAGTTCTAAAAGTAATACTAAAGTAAATATCCTCTACTTCTCCGCCTCGTACTTCCGGTTCAAACTTACTTATATTAACTAACTCATTTATATTTAAATCTGTTATTATAAGCCTAACTGGTACATCTGCATCTATCCAAAACTGAATTGTATTAACATAATCAATAGGCATCATATTCGGAACATATCTACAATAGGAATCATATTCTTTTGGGAATAATGAATTAAAACTTATTTCTCTTATTTTGCTTCCCTTTTGAGAAATATCAACTTCTCCAAAATCTATAATATCTGCTGTTATATATTTTTTCTCTTTTGGATTAGATATCTTATCTAGTGGATTAACAGGAAATTGCAGAGTATAATTTTTTGATTCATCTTTTAAATATACATCCAATATCTCAGCTCCATTCCAAAATTAATTATAAAATAAAAAGCACCTATAATAAGTGCTTTTTATTTACCAATTGGATATTCTCTAACTAAACATTAATGACTTAATTATATAATTCTAATTTATTGTATTTGCGAATGGTTTATATTCTCCTTGATTTAACTTAAATATTATCGATCCATGTGATTTTTCATTTTTATCTCGGATAAAAATGCATATATCATTTATCCCAATCTCCTTCATTCGTGTTTCTTTCGTTACTGTTAGTGAACAGCTTTCTTCTTCTGTCGCATTTATGTTGTGTTGTAAATTCATAAATATAACTAATGATTTTTTATCATCTTTTCCATATATACTACTAACCTTCATACTCGGATAACTGCTCTCTATTTCTTTTATCAGATCATCATATGATTGTTTATTTTGTTCTGATTGCTCTTTGCATTCTTCATCATAAATGTTCTTTTCTTTTCTCAATCTCTCAATATCAGTTTTTATGCTTTGTCTTTCAGATTCATTCATTGAATCATATTTTTTATCTAAGTCGCTATATGTTGCATAATCATTATTGCCAATTAAATCCTCATATGATTTTTTTAATACTGCTTTTTCTTCTGCAGTAGGATTATATGTTGCTTGGCTTACACTTATGTTGGATGTTTGTATTACTTTCTTTTTATCAAAGCAAATATTCCAAGATACAAACCCAATAATAACGAATCCTATAATTATTAGAATTCCCAACGATGTTTTCCTAATTAACTTTTTATTCATTAATTAATCCTCCTTTTATACCATATATTTATCTATTTTTTAATATTTTTAAAAGCTTCTTTAAGCTTTCTTCCCACTTCATAAGTTACTTCTACAATTAATTTTTCAACATCTTGATTTCCACCATTAACTTGTACATCAACTTGAATAGAATTTCCATTCCCGCCAACAACTTGTACTTGTTGTGGTTGAGCTAACTTATATTGTCCTTGCTTAACTTGGAATGGTTCATTATTTTGTTCATTTCTGCCTTTTAATAATTTGACAGTTTGACTATTATTTAAAACTTTTTCTCCACCTTTGAAATTATAGAACCTTCTTCCTAACACTAGTTCCATTCCACGTTCTCCAACTGAATTTATTCCGGATTCTGCATTATCTGTACCATTATAATGTTGTGGTATATTCTTTATAACTTCTGATGCTGCATTTACCGCACTGTTTACTGCACCACTTCCTAATCCTTGGCCAAGGTTCGTTGCTATACCTGAAAATACGGCATTTATAGTTACTGTTGCAGCCTTACCATCAACACTATTAACTTCTTCTTTTACCTTTTGCATATCTGATATGGTATTACTAGCATTGCTATTAATATGAACATCTGCATCAGGAGGAATATCATCTATTGATCCTTTATATTGTTGCATAGTTGTTATTTGCCCTGAGGCATTGGAAGTTATCTGCATGTGTGTTCCATTTATATCTATTATTCCTGTAATTGCTCCATCTGTAGCGCCTTGAACGCCCTTCAATTGACCAATTACATTTCCTGTTGAACTAATTACTTGATTATTGGAATCTAATGTACTACCAGTAAGTGCACTTAGTGAATTTTGTATTCTTGATCTCTCTGACTCATGTGTTTCTCCAAGTTCTTTTACTTTTTGCTTCAGTTCATCAGTATATCCACCAGACCATCCAGCAGTTTTGCTCCATGCTCCATTGATTTCTCCAGTATCTTTATCAACTGTAGCATAAATATCTTCCATTTCCCCACTTGTAGTATTTTTAATCCTATACCAACCTTCTTGAGTAACTTGGTCCAAGTTTTGAAAATGGCTTTTTAAGTAATCTGTACCTTTATGCGCCACTATATCCTCATCACTAAATTTATCACCAGTTTTCTCATTAATCATACCTCTCGCATTTTCATAATGTTTGTATAGTGTTTCAAAATCTGTTTTTTTACTCTGATCAACTTCACCTAAAGCTTTATCTCTTGCTGCTGTATTTTCATCTATTGTTTTTTGCAATATAGCTTTCTTTTCTGGATCATTCTCTTGTTGTAGAAAGTATTTACTTTCACCAATAGTCGTATCATAATCTTTATGAATTTTTTCTTTTGCATCCTCATATTCTTTAATTCTTTCTTTAAGTACTTCACTTGCTCCATCTAATCCACTTACCTGTTCTGCTTTTCTTGTAAATTTATTATCAGCATATTCTTTTTCTCCTGCATTTTGTGCATTAGCATATTGAAGTTTAATCTTTTCTAATTCGGCTGCTTTTTCTTTTAATAGTTCTATATCGCTATCTAATATTTTCCCATGATCCTTTATAGCATCATCACCGATTTTATACATTTCATTTCTTATTTCAAGTTCTTTATTTGCACCATTCTCAAAATAAGTATTTATATAGTCTATGGTGCTTTGTTCAGCTGTACTTGTTACACCATCAAGGCTAAATGTTTTTTCAAATTCACTTTTAATTTCAGATTGTCTTTCTCTTATTGCGCTAATTCCCTCATAAGCCATATCGTTAGCCCAGTTCTTTAATTGATTATTTTCAGCTCCATCCAGTATGTTATCGCTTGTTATTCTATTTATATCCATCTCGATTTTTAACAAACTTTTTGATGCATCTTGAACACCTTTTTTAAAACTATCTGAAATGCCTTCTCCAAAATCATCATAAATAATACCTGCATCAACCATTTCTTTCTTTGACTTGTTTATATGGCCGTTTAATGCATTCATTACTTTTTCCATAGGTCCTAATTCTTCTGTAGTTGTTGTAACACTCTTCTTCATAAGATTGCTTTGCGCAACTGTTGCTGTCCCAATAAGTGCAACTGATGCAGCTATTGCAAGACCTGCTGGAGTAAATATTGCAGGTAATAACTTGCCTACTACACCTAATTTTGAAATTTCTCCCGCTGCTTCAGCTATTTCTGTAGATATCTTAGCTCCTTTAACTATTCCTACTAGACTACTAATTCCTGAAATTGTATTACCTATTTTCCCAGCTACGCTCAAAGCTGTAAATGCAGCACCTAACCCTATTACTATTTCTGCTAGTGATTTAATTTCTTCAGTATGTTTACTTACATAATCGACCATTTCAACAATCTTATCTGTAAGTGCTGGCATTTTTCCTGTTAACCATGTTACAAATTGCTTTGCATATGGTGCTAATTTCTCACCTAAAGTAATTTGCATATGTTCAACTGCTGCTTTAAGCTTAATCCATTGTCCTTGCAAATTATCAAGTTTTGTATCGGACATTTTTTGTGCAGCTCCATTAGCATCTTTAAGCTGCCTACTTAATTCACTAACACTCTTACCGCCTTGATTCATTAATGCAAGTACTCCAGACATAGATTCTGTACCAAATATTGTACTTATTACATCTGCTCTCTTTTGACTTGTTAGCTTTCCTAATGAACCATTTAAGTTATCTACAACATCGCTTAAAGGTTTCATATTACCATGTGCATCAAAGGCATTAATTCCATACATTGACATCATATCTGCTGCATCTTTAGTCGGACTCGCAAGCCTAGCCATTGTTTGCCTTAATACTGTACCCGATTGAGCATATTGTTATCGTAAAGGTTCTTTATCCTTTACATCTTATAGTTTCCTATAAGCTCAGACTATCTCTTAACCTTCAACATTACTTGCTAAGGTTCTGACCGCTCGTGGATATTTCTGCATATAAAAAAGATACTCTTATATTAAAATATACAAGAATATTTTCTTACGTAGCTTACTTTATCTAGTCGTTACACCTTCCTAAAGTTTCCTTATAGGCTTGGCTCGGTATTGTCATATCTATATTGCTTAGTTTGTTTTGAAGTTCATTTATAATTTTTTCCTTGAAAAGATTATATTTCTCTGAACGATTATACTTTATCCTAATTAAATTTATATTATTTTTACTGCAATAACCATTTTTAATCACATCGCTCATTTTTGTTTGTTTGAAATTATCCATTCCAAACTTAGGAGTGAAGTGTTGTGCGCCATCAAATTCAACCAAACAAACCAAATCATTATCATTAAATATTGCAAAATCAAAAGATAAAGCTCTTTCTTTTCCTATACACTCAGCAATTTTATACTCACGCTTAAATTTAATATTATTTTCTTCAAGCCATTCTCTTATAACCATTTCACCCCTAGACTCAGTCTCACATTGACATCTTACTCCTGTTACTATGAAATGGTATGGTCTTATTTTAGATATAGCTCCACATTTGCAGTGCTTTAATATTAAATTTACATTTGCTTTTACATAACCTTTTATTAATTTATATCCTTCTTTTTCACAAATCTCTTTTATTATTTTATTTTTTTCATCTGGTTTGCCTTGTGTCTGTCTATTCCCTTCTGATGATTTTATATATCTTTCTTTAGGACATCTTTGACCACTATCCAAAAAAGCATTTGGTTTCATTTCAAATATATTTCCACACAAATTATGTTTTATTCTAATTTTAGTAGAATTATTTACATACTCCCCTAAAACACTATATTCATTTCCTGTTAATTCAAACACTTTTTTCTTAAACCATTCAGTATCTTTCTTTAGATTGTTTGCACATAACGGACAACCATGACCATTTATGAAACTATGAGGACTTGTTTCCCAAGTATATCCACATACATTATGTTTCACTAATATTTTGGTTTTTGAGTCAATATACTTCCCCAATACTTCAAAATTATTTTTATGAACTTCTTCAACTCTTCTTAATAAATTCTGTATGTTCCATTTTCTTTGGCATATAACCACCTACTTCTATAGATGATTATATTTAATTCAAATATTAAAAGCAATATAAACTTAGAGTTCACCGAATTAAATCAGTTTTTTAAGCTGCGAATTTCTTCACAACTGGCCCACAATTTTTATTTAAGCCTTTTATATTAGCATTAGAAAGTAATCCTACAGCAGCTGCAGTATCTTCAAGACTTATTCCTAATGATTGACTGACAGGCGCGCAATACTTCATCGCTTCTCCTAAATCTGTAACATCTGAATTAGTTGCACTAGCACTTAACGCTAATACATCAGCTACATGGGATGAATCTTTCGCATTTAAGCTAAATGCTTTTAATGTACCACTTGCTATATCTGTAGCTGATGCCAAATCAAGATCTCCAGCACTTGCAAGATTTAATAGACCTGGCAATGCACTTATTGTTTCATTAACACTAAATCCCGCTTGTCCCAATAATTCTTCAGCTTGTGTAACATGTCTAGCACTCCATGCAGTTGTAGAACCAAACTTCTTAGCTGCAGCATCTAACTGCTCCATCTGTGAATTAGTTGCATTGGTTACTGCCTTAACGTTCGATAATCCTTTTTCATATTCAGAGTAAGTTTTTATCGATGTGCCAAGGCCTATTCCCCCCGCTGCTATTACACCTGCAGTTCCAATAGATATTATCTTTTTAGCTCCTGTCTTAATCCATCCGTTAATTTTATTCTCAATTCCAGTTATAACTTTACTGGCTTCATCTTTAGCTTTAACTACTACATTTGCCTGCTTTACCTTTTTTGTTTTACTTTGTATTTTATCGACTACTGATGAAGCTTCATCCTTGATTTTTGCTGTTAAAGTCATACTAGTGCTTTTTAATTTATTAACCTTAGACTCTAACTTTTCTATTTTACTTGATGCCTCATCTTTAAGCTTTGCAGTAGCATTCGCAGTTATTTTACTTAACGCCTTTGTTTTCTTCTCTATTTGTTGAGTCATTTTTTCAACTGCAGTAAGTTTACTTTTTGATTCTGAGTCTCCTGAAACTCCGACTTTTATATCAAGCCTGTATACTTCTTTATTAGCCAGAATTATCACCTCCCAGCTTTTGGGGTAGCTCGTTTATTATTTTGCTCTACCTCATATGAAGAAAAGGCTAAGATTAACCTCCTAGCCATATCATTTCTTTCTACACCATAAAACTCGTCAGGGCAGATATTATGCATTGTAAATAAGTTATACAATGCGGTTATATCTCCGCCCCAACTTATTAGTTTTTTATATCTTCTTTTTCCTCTAATTCATCATTAAATCCGCTTAACTCCAGTACTTTATTAGCTAAGAATGATATTTCACCTGCTAAAAGTTTTTTTCTTATATATGCTTTTCCGTCACTAAGATTAAGTGGCTCTATTAACTTTGGATTATTCCAATTAAAGTTAGTTGTAGCACCAACAATAAGTGCAGCATCAAAGTCAGCATTATTTAATTTAGTCTCATTTCTTCCATTAATCTTTCGTTTAGTTGTACATTCTTCTCTTAATCTGCTAATTTCCTTTTCGGTTAATCCTTTAAGTTGTATTTCTACTCCTAACCTTGGCACTTGGATAATAGCCACCGGAACATCATGAGTCTCAAGTAATTTCGCTAATATATCCTCTTCCTTCATTGCTAACACTTCATCTTTTTCATTTTTCTTCATAATAAAATTCCTCCTAAAAATTCACTATATAATAATAGCAAGGTACACTGCCCCTTGCTTGGCCCTATATTTTATTCAGCTTCTATTGGATCTACAAGCTCATATCCACTAAATACAAATGGTGTTTCTGTTTCACAAATATCACCAGCTTTAAAGTTAACTAAGCTAACTTTACTAGCTTTACAATTTTTTAATCTAATTCTTTCAGCTCCATAGGCTTCTGGATCGTCTAGCTCTGCAAGTAATTCAAACTTCTTAAAGCCCTGCTTAATCATGTCTGATGTAACTTTATAACCCTTTATAGTTCCTGAACCTTTTTTAGCTCCAGCTTTATTATCTTCCCATTCACTTCCACATGTAATAATTGATTTCATATCTGTTTCAACATCAGCAGTACATTCACTAACGTTGTTATGCCATTTACCATCAAGATAAATTTTGCCATAAGTTCCAGAGCAAACTCTGCTCGCATCTAATACATCATTCATTTATATCACCTTACCTTTCCTATTTTGTAACATTTCCAGTACCATAAACTCTTTTAATAACATCAAGATAAGTAGCATCCCATTTCCAAAAGAATTCATCTGACTTGGCATTTGCTTGTAATTCCGTATCAATCTCAACTGTAAAATCATCTTTAATTACACCAGCTGCAACTAAAGTCTCAAAGTATTGCTTTAAAGCTATAATTATTAATGTTCTACCTGTATCATCATTAGTTACTTTTCCTACGAAATCTTTTCTCTTAAGTGATGTATCGCCATCTACAGCATTCATAAACTTTATTGCTCTTATACTTCCAAATACCTCTGTCTTATCATCTGTATAATTCTTAAAGGTATTAACATCGTCAACTACAATAACATCATCAGCATCTTTGGCTAATACTAATGTTCCAGCTGCTAGTGCTGCTGCAGTATCCGTTTTATTCAGTCTAGGTTGTATGTCGTCAAAGATAGTAACTGCGTTGCAAATGCTATCTTTTAACCCTGCTGCTGTTGCTAATGCTGCTATATAAACTGCCACCTCTGAACTTGTATATGTATCACCATCATAAGTAGCACTTGTAGCAAAAACATTGACTATATCTTCATGATTAAATTCTTTTGATCTGCTATTTGCCTGTTCTAATGAATAATTGCTTTGTGGTCCACCTACAAAAGCAATTATATTTGTTCCCTCTTCTTTATTTTTAATTACCCAAGCCTTTACACTTGCTTGAAGTGATTGATCTGAAATTCCATCTAATGTGAATCCATCCATGCCATATCCTTCGAATGCACTCATTGCGTCTACATAGTGTTCATTTGTTATTCCAGCAGTACCATCATTTCCACCTGTTAAAGCTTGATTTGCTACATTACCTATTGTTCCTGTAGCTCCTGAAACTTTAGTCGCAATAAGGTATTCATTTTCTATGTTTGAATTAATAGCAGCAATTATTTCATCTATAGCTCCACTTATAGCACTCATAGAAAATAATTGAGTTGCTCCCTCATATAATATAAAGTCTACCTTAGACGAATCAGCTATATTATTTCGAATAGTAACATTGAACTTTCTTGTAGTTGGATACTTAGTCTCAAGTTTAATTGCATCTGCAGGTGTTGATTCATTATTCTTAAGATTTAACGTAGCAGTCTTTTGTGAACCATCTACAAGTCTATAAAATAAAACTGCTTTAGGCTGCCCAAGTAAAGCCAATTTTCCTAATCTATACGCAGTATAATCAGGATCTTCTCCAAATGTTTTCTTTAATGTGTTTTCTGACGTTGATGTTACAGTTATAGCTGTAACAGTATTAACAGGCCCCCAGTTAGCTTTAACCGGCATAGCTAAAATACCATGAATACCTGTCCCAATTCTTTCTTGTGCCTTATTCTTAAATCTGTTATACCACCCTGGTATAGTTGGCTTATTTTTTTCATCCCAGTTACCTGTTGCCATTATTCAACCTTCTTCCCTAAAAATTCTTTAACCATTGCTTCAAATTCTGTTTTTGTAAGTTCAGATTTTTTGCAATTAAATAAAGCACCTGCAACTACTTCTTTCTTGTAGCCAAGCGCTTTACTATTATCTATAAATTCTTGTATTGAGTATGTTGGTTCGTCATTTATTATCGTTTGACTTGCCACTATAGTTTCCTCCTTATTATTAAATTCTTCTTTAGATTGATTTTGTTCATTATCTGCTGCAGTGTCATATGGTTCTGAATTTATATTATTATTTTCATCAGAAATTTCTGAAACATTTGCTTCGACATCCTCCACAAATATCACTCCTTCTTTAAGTTTCCTCTACTATGAATCTTATCGATAGTAGGCTTTTCGTTAATTTGTATCATCTTTCTTCTAAAAAACTTAACTGTTAATTGACCTTTAGATAACATATCAGCTTCTCTATCCTCATTGATGCTTTCTATAGTCAAATAGCGCCTATCTTCCAGATCTAAAGGTATTTTCAAATCAGAAATAAGTTTATTCTCTATGTCTTCCAGCAATTTATTAATTTCATTTTTATTATTACTAGCAACATGACATATAAGAGTTTTATTCTCTTTAATAACAGCATTAGTTTCTCTTTCCTTACTTGAATCTTTTACTCTCCATAGAATACTTGGAACTTCAAAATCCTTTTTCCATGTGTTTAAATACACTTTATAATCTATGATTTTCTTAGTGTACTCACTTAAAGCATCAAGCCATGGATCCGCATTAACTTGATCCTCTT
Organism: Clostridium sp. YIM B02569; assembly: GCF_022320765.1. NCBI lineage: Bacteria > Bacillati > Bacillota > Clostridia > Eubacteriales > Clostridiaceae > Clostridium > Clostridium sp. YIM B02569. Next base: position 89,141 of record NZ_JAKJJX010000011.1, read on the forward strand.
CATGTAATGCTATTACAGTAAATTTTAATCCTCTAGCTATAGCGTTCCATTCTTCATCTATAACATCTTGTCCTATTGCTTCTTCAAACTTGCATGTGAAAGTTTCATTTGCTTCTACATCAGATATCACTTGCATATGCAATGCTTTAATAACTTTTTCAGACAATACATCTAGATTCTTAAAAGTTGTTTTCTTTTCATATAGCCATATTTCTATAGTTCTTTTAAACCCAATAACTTCTCCATTGTCATTATCTGAACCCTGAAGTACTACTGCATAAGGTTTTAATGTGTCCATAGTTGGTACTGTAGGTTCATAACAATCTTTAAGATCTGCAACTGAATCTATTAAATGCTGTCTAATTCCTGCTCTCATTTAATACTTAATCACTCCAATAATCTATAATAGTATTTTTTATTCTTTCTTTATTAGCTAGCATTGTATTTTCTATAGTTTTGAACCCTTTGGTTCCCGGATGATTAACCTGCTTTACTGGATGTGCTGCACCTTTCCAATATAGAGCTTTTTTATTTTTAGGTCTTATGGATATGTGGTGGTGTTCCTTCTTCAAGATATCCTCCATATTGAACTCCATGAGAAATATATATCGTATACTCATTATTACCTGGTTCTACATCGCTATGAATAGCTTGCCTTGCATGAGATGTCCTATCTTTCCATTTTGCATTTATTTTTACTTCATCTCTTAAAATATTAGCCCAGTTATCACAAAGAGCATACATTCCAGCTGCTTTCCTTTGAATATAATCTATAGCTCTAAAGCCCATATAAAAAACCTCCTTACCTTATTCTTTCGAGGTCTACTTGATAACCACATAATTCATCTTTAATTATCTGTGGATATACTGCTATCATTTTCATATGACCATATATACTATCGAATTCAATAGCATTTTGTGGATCAACTTCTAAATTGACTTCATAATCTGCCAACATACCATAACTTTTAGATTTATAAGCTGTTCCTATAGTACCTGAAGATATCTCTATATTACTTTTTCGTTGTTGATATATTCTAACTGTAAGATTATATTCTTTTTCCTCTTCATCGAAATACCCATCCTTCAAAACTTTAACTACCTGCTTAATTTTAATTTCAGTAGGATTAAGACTAATACTTTTTAAAATATCAGCCTTTCTTCTTTCAGGTGTAATTATATATTTACCTCAGTATCAAGCCCTAATATAATACTTCCACATTGATTTACGCACATAGATTTATATCTATCTGCATTTTTATATGCAACTGTTACTAAGTCTTTTATATTAGCACTTGTATAGCTTTCTTCACCTGTTTTATACTCTGTTATCTCTCCTACTGAATTTTCATACATAGTAGCTTTTAATATCCATCCTTGGCTTGCAGCACAATAAACACAATCCTCTTCATTCAATAGCATGTCTATTTCATCATCTGTAAATGACTTTTTATCTTTATCATTTAATAACAATCTTAATTTAATTCTCGTAGTTTCTGTAGGTGTCATATTCCCACCACCTTATATAAATAATTATTATTTTAAAGTTATTTCTTGAACATTTTCATCTATTGCTGCGTAAAGTCCTCTATATGCATATCCAACTATTTGCTCTTCTACTAATCTAGAAAGATCGCCAGACGCAGCTTCAATTTCAAGATCTTTCTTCAATAATTCTTTAAATCCTCTTCTTGGTCTTATTAAATAAGCTTTTCCTTGTTCTACTCCTGGATATGAATAATCTTTCTTTCCAACTGTTATTTCCCAACCGTCATAATAAATTATTGAATCAATACCACTAACTGCTGGATAAGTGGTCCCATTAATTTGATATCCACCTTTAAGAGCCATCTCTATGTTGTCTTTATCCATACTTGAGGCTAATAATATTGTTCCTGGTCTCTTCTTGGTTCTACTATCACTCAATGCTTTGTTAAAAGTGTTATAGTATCTTACCCAAACATCATCTTCTGCTGTTCCCTGATAAGATGTTTTATTATCAGCTTTATAATTAGCCTTTATAATTGGAGACAAATACATATGATTAAGTAATGCATTGTATGCTTCTCCCATAGCCTTATTTAAAAGTTCAACTGAAAAACTATCATTAAAATCCTTCATCTCTTTTGTATATTCAAATCCTGCTGTATAAGTCATAATTCTAGCAACAGGTCCATGTTCTGCTTGAAGGGAACCGAATTTAATTTCTTGACCTTCCATATGCTCAGAAAATATAACTGTTCCATATAATGCCCATTTAGCATCAATAACCTTAGGCATGTTAGGATCAGATAGTAATTCATATATAGGTTTGTAAAGTAAAGGTACCTGTTCTCTTCCAAGTTCAACATCAAGAACAACCTTTCTTACTAAATCTTTATATTGAGCTAAACTTCCACTTCTAAGCATTTCTCCTATAGGCCTAGTAAGTTCAAAAGTTTCCATCTCTCCATTAACTATTTTCTTATCTACTTCAATTTCTTGTCCATTTAATATAAATGGAACCTTAGTTTCGATGCTTTGATTACGTCTTGCACTTTTTAACGTTTCTACACTATAAATTTTTACTGACATACTTTAATCACTCCTTTAGATTTTCTATACTTGTGGCCCCAATATGAACCAAATTACATTATTGGTATCTTTAGCTGCAGTAACTCTTCCTACCTTTCTGTTTGTCCCCTCTGTTTCAGTTAATCTTTTGTGTTCATCATCATAATAAATGGTTGCACCTACTGCAAAAGCTTCTTCAGTATTTATTTGTTCAGTTTCATATTCAGCCTGCTCAATGCTTAAAATCACCTCTTCGCTAACTCCTGCAGATTGAACTGCCATTCCAAAAAAGTTATTTATTAAATAAAAATGACCGTCTTCCACTGCTTAACTTGATACAACTCTTACTGATTTACCATCACTTATTTTGCAACCTGCAATAGTTTCTAATGTTGTTGGTACTGGTTGACCTTTAAATGCCATTATCCATTCCTCCTCTTATTAAATACTTGCTCTTTTTACTTTTAATGTTGATGTTGTTTTATCTCCATTACTTGGAGTCGCAGTTCCAGCTGGCATATCTACATGATTACTAGAAATTAGATTCTTTATAAAATCATCTGCTAATATAGAATCAATTTCTCCAGCTATGATTTCTTTAGTTGCTCCTTCTCCTACTTTTAGCATTTTCTTAACTAAGCCTTGAGCCATTTCTCCAACTACTTTTTCATTAATAACCTCATCAATTGTTTTAGCAAGATTGTCTTTCTTACTATGCTCTATAGCTTCGCCTGCCTTTTTAGCAACTTCTACTACATCCATTTCACCACTTACATTTAAAGCTTCTTTTACCTTGTTTAAAGTGTCTTGCGCTTCTACCGCTACTTTAATATCCTCCATTTCTCCTGCAATTTTATCTGTTGTAAGGCTCATTTCTCCTAATACTTGTGAATATGTTACTTCTCCAGTTTGTAGTAACCCTTTAAGATTCTTCATTATCTCTGCAAAATTCATACTTTCACTTCCTCCTTGACTCATTTCCCCTGTAGTTACAGGTTCATATATTCTTTTCTCTGAAACTTCTATCTTATCTCCTAGAACAACTTGATCATTGTTTATAGTAAATGGAATACTATATAGCTTAGTAGGCAAGTTTTGCTGCTCATACTCAACTATAACTGTGCTGTCATCGTATCTAATACTTCTTACCCAAACATAACTTCCATTATTGTTAGCATTAAAGTAAACTTTAGCAGCATCCATTAAATCTTCTCTAAGCTTTTCAAATGTACCATCTAGTTGCTCTCCACCTATCTGGTCTTCCACATCAGCCATTTCCATACTTACTATTTTTGTAGGCATACCTGGTCTATGCAAAGGCGTCCAGTCTATAGATAATGGATTATATCCTACTACATCCATCTCTCCTTTAGCTCCCTTTTTTAGTTTAGGATAGCCAAATATGCTTACTTCCTTTATCCTACCTGTTCTTATCCACCTTTTTAAGTTTGTAGCATCTGCATCAACTAGGCCTCTAAAATAAGCCTTATTATCTTTCATTTCAGCGCCTATCCAATGTGTAGCCGGAGGAACAAACTCTGTACTTATATTCTCTGCTTTTTGATGCCCTAAAAAGCCATTAAGAGTATTTTCATTGGTGTAATCTACAATATCTTTTAAACTTTTAGGAGTATAATTCCAACCGCGTTTACTTTTAGTTGCTGGTATTTCTACAACTATCTCCAAAGGATCACTATCCATTGATTTCATAGAGTCTAAATCTACTCCTTGTGCCAATGGAATATCACCTGGTTTTATTTGAGATATAACAGCACTTACAGAGTCCATTTCTCCATAAGTTTCAGACATTTCACCCACTGCTTTATTAATATACATTTTTACTTCACCACCTTTCATATAATTAAATCTGAAAGCATAATTAAGAGTATTTCACTTACTTTCAGAAAATAAAAAAGCCTTAATTCATTTATAAGACTTTATACTAAGCAACCTAACTTATTAGATATTATTCATTTTTTTATAAACATCTTGATACCAGCTTTCAATACTTGGCTCACTCGTTGGATCCTTATCCCATCTCTTTAACCTTTGAACAAAATCTTCTGGTCTTTCATTTACTGTAGTTGTTATACATAGGCAATTAGGATGAAATGGATACATTGGTGCGTCGTCCATAGGATAAACACCTATACCTAATCCATGTTTGTCCGTGCCGGTAATATCATCACATACATCCGGTTTTGGATGTGAGGCTGAAAGTATATACTTAACTCCTCTACAACTTGGACTAACTTTAGCTGCTGATAAAGTAGCTTCACCGAAAGCTGATGTCATTTCAGTTCTCACAAGCCTTAAAGCTTCATAACTCACATCACTCGGTACTCTATTTCCTATTCTAGCCATCATATTTGGATATTCTGATGCTAGTGTTTTCTTTCCTTTTAGCACATACTGTTCTAATGCTCTTGCAGTTTTAGTACAATCTTGTCCTTCCGCTACTGCTGCTTGAATTATATCAGCCATATTCTTTCTATACTTTTGAGCTTTAGACCATATTCTATCTGAAAGATATAGACCATTTTGTGTTCTGCTCCATATCGCTTCTACTGCTCTTTCATTTACTTTGAAATATACTTTATTTATATTAGATGCAGTTATTTTATTTATGCCAGACTTTCCTATAACATCTATTGTAATTGCTTTTGAGTATCCTGTAGCAGCTTCTATGTTTTCTCTAGTGTACTTTTCAAAATTAATGGTGAGTTGACCATTTAAATTATCTTCAGCTTTTTTTAAAGCACTATATATCTGCTGTAGCTTTTTCTTATTTATAGAAGAAAGTCCTCCCTTTTTTAATTCTTTAGATATATTTCGAGTAAGCTTTATATATAGATTTCTAATTTCTACATCTTGCCTTAGTCTTAAATCTATAAACTTTTTTCTAGCTTGTAATGCCCATGTTTTATATTCTCCAGCTATTGATTTTAATTCATCAATTTCCTTACTCATCTTTATCAACCTTGCCTATTTCATCTTCTATGTCATCCTTCTCATCCTCCAATCCTCCAGCATCATCAAGCCTATATCTAAGCATCTTAGTCTTTATTATCTTTTCTCTTTCTCCTACTACCTCTGGATCATCGCTTATGTAGTCACTCATTGTATCAATATATTTAGATAAAAAGTTCACAGCTGCTTCTTCACTAATAAAGTTACCTGTTAAAGCTTTATCTAAGGCATTACATACTTTTTCAAGAGTCTCAGCAAGTTCTTTATCATCTTTAGAATTAACTTCATCCCAACCTAAAGTAACGCTATAAGAAGTAAAATTAGCTCCTACAGATTTAGCTGACATAATTAAAATCATTCTGGCTAGTGTTTGCCACTGTTCTGTAAACTGCTCTCTCTTACGCCTTATTTTATTAACCATTATTGGCATTTGTTCTTTTACACTAGCTAATGCACTTGGAGTATGAACTCCAAATATAAATTCTGGTGTTTCTGATACATCTACTATGCAGTAGAATAAAAGTTTTAATAATATCTGTGCATCTCCTGTAGCGCTATTAACCTCTACAAATGAAGCATCCTCTCCTTCGGTTAAAAATAATATTTCATGGCCATCAAGATTTACTTTACCTCCATCTTTTGCAAATTTTACTGGATCCTCTACACCAAAGTTATTTCTTAAAAATCCTGCTACATCTTTAAGCTTTATCTTAAGCTTGGGTGTGCTATGCATTTTACTTCCTTTAAGAGCATGCATCATAACATCATGGTAGGCTTTTAAAAGTGGTTCTATAGGTTCAATATCTGACTGTCCAAACTTCATCGTTTCATCTGGTTCATTCTTAAAATGTACTATGGGAACAAATCCCCATGGATTTTGTGTTTCACCTGATTCCATTCCTTCTGGAATATCCCCATCAACCTCAATGATCCTCTTTTCCGCCGTTATAACTTGTCTGATCTTAGCTTTCTTTTTATTGCCTTCTAAATCTGTCCATTCTTGTTCACTTTTTAAGATATATGCTATAGGTTCTTTGGTTGTTGAATCTAAAATTATATCCTCTACTTCTTCAGGAGGAATTATATTGTACATTAGCATTACTGGTTTATCTGGATACAAAGGATTTTCTTTTTCTTCTCTAGTAATCCATATATAGCAATCTCCTAGTTTTAATGCATTACTATGGGTCCTTAGCATTTTTGAAGTATTATCTAGTATAAAATCATCTAATATTGGCTGTGCATTTTCATCTTCTGTAATAAAATGTGGTACTCCCATAAAGCCTACTGTACTATTTATAATAGGTTTTACAAATGAGCTTCCCAATTTATAATCATCTTTTGTGTTATTGTAGAGTTGTCTGGCCACTTCATAGTTAACTTTGCTTGAATTTAAAGAGTAAACTCCACCATAAGAACCACCTTCTGATCTCATCATTTCTCCACTAGGTTTCTTCTTAAAGAAACTACTAATAAATGATTTTAACCCCATATTCGTCCTCCTTTCAGTAAAGATAAATCACTAATTCCATTCTCAGCAAACGAATATATAACAGCATCTGCTAAGTCTGGTGATTCTCCTATTCTCTTTTTCATTTCCTCTTTCTTCTCAAGATCTATCCTTCCCTTAGAATCTATTCTGAACTTTCTATTAGATAGCTGTTTAATAAGCTTATCATTATTCGGTAATTCTATTGTAGGTTCTTTACCTTGCACAAAATCAGTAAAATTCTCTTCAAGGATATCTCTCATATTCCCCCACATCTCGGCTGACTTATCAGAATAGTGTTCTTCATCATTAGCTTTAGATCCATTCTTAATTGGCATTACTTCATATCCTAATCCTTCTTGCCTTATAACTTCCCTTAACCTATCAGTTACGCCTCCACCAAGCCCATCATCATCAACTCTTATTTTTACTTTGTTAATATGCTTATACTCACTCTTGAATCTATCTGTTGCTCTTAATATATTGCCTGTAGTCTCCATAGTATCTTTTTTAGTGTATGTCAATAAATCAAATACCTTATTGCCTATTCTAGGAGCTATAACTGATTCATCATTACCGAATCTAGCTATATCGGCACCTATATGTAGAGTAAAGTTATTATGGATATTATTAATCCTTGTCATTGTAGCTGTTTCTGCATACTCAAGACTAATAAGAGAATCACTTTCCCCTTTAGGAAACTCTCCTTCAACTCTGACTCTCCATACATCAGAACCCTCATGATATTTTCTTTTTAACATTTCTATATTATCTTTACTAGTTCTTGGACTCTCCAATGATGATACTTTAAATGTTTTATATAAATCTCTATCTCTATTATGGCTATCGTAAAAGGTTCCAGATGTTCTTGTTGGGTTACCACACATAAGCAGCTTATTTTCATATCCAGTTAATGTTCCCAATATAGCTTCCATAATAGGATCAGCTACACCAGATGCTTCATCAACTACAAACAACATATAATCTTCATGGAAACCTTGCATATTTTCAGGTCTAGTAGCAGTCTTAGCAGTTGCCCACCAACGTTCGCTATAGCCTTTCATATAAATTTTAGTTTTAGTCCATTCTAATAGATTCTCTATTTTGCTACTGGCTAACCACTTAGATATTTCAGCCCATAGTACATCATAAAGCTGCTGTCTAGTTGGAGCTGTTGCAATAACTTTAGGAAATGGTCTAGTACATAAATACCAGGTAACAACTATACTCTCTAATCCAGTTTTTCCTACACCTTGGCCAGAACGCACACTAACTTTAGGACTCTGAGCCAAAGCCATTAGGACATCACTTTGCCATTTGTCAGCATGAAAATTCATCATATCCTCTGCGAACCACACCGGATTATCCCAATATGTATCTAGTAAAGTTATTAATGATTTATCCATTATTATCACGTCTCTTTGCTGCTATTTCTTGTATTACTTCAGCCCATGACTTAGCTTTATCATCTTTACTATTACCTTTAGCCTTATTAATTTCAACTTCAAGCTTTGTATTTTGAAGTCTTTTATTTTCAATATCAAGCTTAATCTTTTCTTCATCAGATAATAGATTACAATGTTTAGTAAGAAAATCTAATGCTTTCATCTTATCAGCAAGTTTAATCTTAACTCCATCTTTTCCTTCGCTTATTTCTGATATTAAAGTTCCATCAACCTGATTACTTTCACCAAGTCTAACATAGTTATATGGTTTAGTAACAACATTTCCTTCATCATCTAGCATAGGATTACCATCTTTATCTTTAACTACATAATAATCTTGTCCAAACTGCACATAATCAGTAATATCAGCAAATGCAATATCAATATACTTTTGAATAACTCCTCTGCTTAAAAACTCTTTATTCAATTGCAATGCGGTTAATATATCTACTTGCTCTTTTATCTTAGTATTTCTTAGTAACATTGAACCATTTACCATAGCAGTCTCATAACTACAGCGATAAGCCTGTTGATATGCTTTTGTTGCATTCATTCTTTTAGCATATATAACACAAAAAAGTCTTTGCTTATCAGTTAATTCATCATTCTCCATAACTTCCTTAACTTCATCAGCAATGACTTCCTTTTTCAATTTCTTTTTAACTGTATTTTTATTTGCAACGTTGCGTTTCTTCTTTTCTTCTTTTTGCAACGTTGCATTATTTTCATTATCCCAATTATATCTATTTTTCCAGCTCCTAATAGTTCCCTCTGGAATATCTAACTTTTTCGATATCTCTATTAGCTTACAACCTTTGTAGTATAATTTCTTAGCTTCTATTTGTTTCTCGTTTGGTGCCCTAGACATTCCTCACGTTCACCACCTCGCTTCACTTTATCTTCTTATTTTAATTATCTGAAAATAAAAAAGAGCACCATATTCTGATACCCTTGTTTATAGTATTTACTCTAAGTAGTTAAAATTCAATTATAAAAATAAGAACTTTATTCGAATGTAACAGTTTTTAACATCTCATTAAAAGAATCCATAATATCTGTACTTGAAGTATCATTCGCTCTAGTAAGAGAGAATATATATACTTTATCATTATTGTAAAAAATCACTTGATGCAAATTTACTAGAAGATTCGATTTACTTTTATATTCATAATCTAATATATCTACTGTTTTACCATTAATTATTTGTGTTGAAGTATTAACTTGGTTAGTACCTAAAATTTTCTTTATACTTTCAATATTTGCATCTAAATAATCTTTACGCGTAAGACCTTGCATACTTGATGTTGCTGCAATTACATTTGTCCCTTTATTATCCAAACCATAAGCAGTAACACCATTCACATTTACTTTTTTCCAAGTTGAAGGATATTTTACTGAGACTCCTTGCAATGTTGTACTTACTGTAGACGGAAGTGAATATATATCCCAATATCCTTCACTATTCAAATAATAGCCATCAACATAACGATCATGAGCCATGTATCCATTATTCTGAAAGTAATACCACTTTGCATCTATTTTCTTCCATCCTGTATACCACGAGTTACCATCAGCATACCACCAGCCCACATTATCATGTTTCCACTCTGCACTAGCAGCTACTGGACTTATCGCCAATGCTGAAGCTGTTATTAATAAGCTGACCACTAATTTTCTTAATTTAAAATTTTTCATTATTATCCCCCCCTAAACATATATAATTTAATTGTACACTTTACATAATTTTTGTCAATTTTAATTAATATATGTAAAACAGGTAATAATTTAATTATCAGATTTAACCTCACTTTTTTCATTTGGTGTTCTAGTCATTTCTCATCGTCACCATCTCACTTTACCTTATTATCTTTTTGGGAAACAAAAAAATGAGCCTTAATTTATAGCTCATTACTAAATAATACTTTAAATATACTCTCAACAACATTTACTACAATACTATTGCCAGCCATCTTATACATTTGAGTATCTGTTTTATCCTTGTTCCCATAAAACCTTTTTTCTAAAGCTCTTCTTACATTCCAATAATCTTTATATGTAAATCCAGTAAGTTTCCAACATTCCAATGGCGTTAATCTTCTGATCCTGCATTGAATTATTTTAGGAATGCTATCAGAACCAGTTGTAATTGTCGGACTAACTCCCAAATCAGAAAATACTCTTTTATTCATATTTAGCATATTAGGATTATCAATTTCTCCAACTCTTAGAAGTCCAAATTTACTTGGATTTTTAAAATCTACAATCTTTCTATTTACATGATTTAAGAATTTTTTTATATGAATATTTTCTTTACAATAATACTTTTCGTCTATATTCTTTTCTGTAATTTCACTAAGTGGAATATGGCTATTCATTGACTCAGGAAATTTAAAGTCACCATTATCTATATCTTTTCTGATAATAACAATAAATACTCTTTCTCTTGATTGAGTCCCACCGTAGTCTTTGCTATTTAATATTTTCCAATAAGAGTTATAACCAATTTCATTTAATTCTTCTATCATATTATTGAAATCATCAATAAACATTTTACTTGTAAGATTCTTAACATTCTCAGCTATAGCATACTTAGGCTTTTTATCTTCAATAATTTTTAGTGCCTCAAATAGCAATCCACTTCTAGTTTCTCCCTTTATAATGCCTCGCTTCTTGCCAGCTAAACTAATGTCCTGGCATGGAAATCCATATGTAAGCAAATCAAAATCATTTAGATTTTCTACATCTATCTTTGATATGTCACCTAGATTTAAACTCTCATCTACTTTATGCAAAATACTATATGCATAACTTGCAAATTTATCAATCTCACAATAGTTTATTAATTCATAATCAACATTTAAATTTTCTAATGCTTTTTCAAAAGCTCCAATTCCACTAAACAAACTTAATAATTTTATCATATTACACATCCTTAAATTCAATATTAAAATTTAAGGTTTTCTTAGAAATACTTTTTACGAATACTTTTATAATAAAATTGCATTATTTAATCCTACTCTACATGTTATCTCCTCCTTTCATCGTTTTTAAAGCATTCCTTTATATCTCCTCCATTAAATGAATAATAGTGTAATTCCATTAGTTCGCAGCACTCTTTGCATCCACTACATTCTGACGGAGATTTAGCACATACAACTATTTCTTGATTGAATTTTATATTTAGCTTTAATTTCTTTCTTTTAGGCCTTTCCATGATAAATCTCCTTTCTTTAATTTAACTCTATTATTTTGGTGCTATTATATTACATAAAAAAAGAACCCTATTTTTAGAGTTCTCAAAAATTACGTTGTTACATCTACATATATCTTTGCTATATAGATGCCTCTACGCTCTACTTTTAATATCTTAACTAATTTACATTCCCAAATGTACTCAACAGCTTCATTAAATCTCTCAGTGCTTAATTTCACGGCGTTACTAGATAATACCACTATTAAATCATTACCAGAACGTACTTTAGGTGCCATTTTTATTTCTTCTAATACAATATTTACGTCATTACTCACTAGTCTCACCTCATAATCTATTTATCTTTCTTATTTCAATAGCCTACTTTGAATACTATTATGTTCATTCAAAACTTTATCAAGTTCTTGACTTGCAGCTATTACTTCCATATCTAACAAATTTTCTTTCTTGTCTATGAGTGCATATAATGCTTGTCTCATTTCATAGATTCTTATTTCATATTCCTCTAAAGTACCCACACCTTTTCTCCATACAATTATACATTACTGAGGCATTATGAATATATTTCCATAAAACCACCTTTTTTATATTAATACATATATATAACATATTCAATGCACAAATTATGGAAAACCATTATTATAAAATATCCTGCATTGTCTGTATTTCCCCAAGTGTAAACTTAAATCTTCAACTAATGCAGGATACTTGGCGTATAGTAAGTATAATAAATATGAATGTTATACAACCGTATAAGGGGTATAAGGTAATTGGTTTTAATACACTCAATATAATATTCGTTAATACAATTAATTATCTGACATAAAAATTATAATAAAATAAAAAAACTCATATTTCTATGAATTTTTTTCTACTTAATCTATTTTGTATTGCTTTTATGACAGTTGCTAATATCATACTAATATATATATTTAACACATACAATTGCACACAATATGCGCTAATTATGCAATATGGTATAAAAAGTGATTATCAATATTTTACATCAATATTTTGCCTAGTTCATTAAATATTTCTTTCCATTCTTCTTTCATATAAACATAAAATTCTGTTTTCCCTAAATCCTGTTCATTATTTCCTAATCCCTCAAAGAAACTTACTCCGTCATATATTTTACAGGCTAATTCAGATTTCTTTTTTTCATACTTTTCTAACTCTTGTTTCCTTGGATCTTTTTCAATTTTTTCATTACAATCATTATAACTTTCAATATCATATTGTAGTTTTATAAATTTCTCATTAAATTCTTCATTAAAAATTTCCTCTCTAGGTATTAATGCGATATTTCTATATAATTCATTATACTTTATATTATCCTTGACTACATATCCAAGACGGTGCTTAGTTTCATCCAGTAATATATATATTTCGTAAATTTTCCTCAAACTATCTTTATTCATAGAATTGGATAATATTTTAATTCCTTCTCTCCACTTTGACGAATATTCAAATTCTCTAAGTATTTCTTTCCAAGCTAAAATCCATTTACTTCTCTCTTCTACCTTAATAGTTATATAACTATTAGCTATGGAATATCTGACAAGCATTCTAAATATATCTCTAAAGCATACCTTTAAATCATTTTCTAATATAAATGCATTTGTTTTAACTTCGGTTTGTTCTTTTAATTCTAATAAATCCTGCTGATTTTTTCTATTATCTTCTTGAATTCTTCTAGTCTCAGCTAAATTTTGTTCTTGATGTTCCTTGGCTTGTCTTGTTGTAATTATCACAGCACCAAATGTAGCCATTCCCCCTACTAATGCTCCAAAATATTGTAAATAATAAATTGCATTTTCTTTTGTATTAAATAATAATAAAATTAAATTTTTCAACCAATTTAATTTTATTACCGCTATTGGTAGAAATATTATAATAGTTAGCACAAATATAGATAAGATTAATTTTTTATCTTTTTTCATATTATTCAAGTTGCATTTCTCCAATTCATTTAAAGTTATATCATCTTCTAATAATTCTTCTAATACTTGCTCTGCAATACAGTAAAAATCAAATCTTTTATCTGCAAATGCTGTCAACCATATAAATCCTAGTGTGGCAATTATAAAATAAGAAAATATAATTTCATTAGGCACTTTAATATTTACAAATATAGTAGTTATTGCTGATAAAAATATTGCTGCTATTGCTATTATAATTGATATAAAAGGTGCTTTTAAAGACTCTTTAAATTGACATACACGCTCTTTTTCTGCTTTAATATCACCCTTATTATTTTTAAATTTTTCTATATAATATTTTTTTATCATTTTTCTATTTTTGTCATATTCTATTCTATAATAATCATTTCTAAAATTTTTCATTGCAACATTTGACACAAAGTTATCTAAAAATCTCATCTAATCATCCTCCGCATATTATTTTACATAATTTATCTGTTAATAACAATAAAAGACACCTATATTTATAATAGATGTCAAAAATATTTTATAGATATTTGAGTACAGCTTAGGCAAATTCCCTAATTGATTCCGGAAACAATATGGTAATCAACTTATTCATCAATCTTTTCCTATTCCTAGTAACAGTACTCTGATCTTTATCTAATCTCTCAGCAATCTTCTCATCTGTTTCAAGTTTGTCTTTTTGTAAATTTAAATATTTTAATTGTATAATATCAAAGTATTTATCTTCTCTAATCTTATCCAAAGCATTTTCTATTCTTATCAAATCTCTTTGAGTTTCTACCTTCTCAACTTTATACTTGTCTATCAATTGTAAATACCTATCTTCTGGACTTATTCCTCCTCCTGAAGTTTGATAAACAACAATAGACCCACTTGCTTGTGGTAATCCATATCTTTCTATATGCCTAATTTCCTCATCCTTCTGCTTTATTGCATCCTTTAAATTTTCATAATTGTATAATAATAATTCAACTTTCTTATAATAACTTAATTCTTTCTTAATCATATTTTGAACTCTTAATTCTGCAACTATAGCTTTAGCTGTTTCCATCGCAGTTTTCTCAATAGTCTTATTTACATTCATAGGAGTATTTTTCTCCTTTTTTAAACTGTTATTTACTTTACCCATAGCTTTCGCCCTCCTTGAATATTATTGATATTATCTTCAAAATCAAATATAATGAGTTTAGGTTGTGGGAGCGAAAGCTCTCTTTTTTATTTATCTATAATTATTTGCAAATCCTATATTAGTCCTTTTTCTTGTGCCTTTTTATATATCATAGATTCTGTATTCATATCCATAAGATAGAGCATTCTATCCTTAAGTTTTTGTGTAGTTACATCGTTACCTTCTTTAATTAGCTCATCAAGTGCTATTACCGCATAAGCTATAGCTGTATAATTGTCCATATGTTATAACCTTCTTTCTTCATTTTTTAGAATTACGCAAAAAAAAAATCGTAAATCCAATCCATTGAATAATACGATTTTACAATTTGTCATTAATTTTTATTGATTTATAATATACGAAAATTGTTTAATAGGAGATTGTAATAATTATTAATTATTACTTGATTTAATTACTTTTCCATCTTCATCATAATAAATATATTGCTTTACTACTGGCATTTCTTCTCGATTAAAAGGATCATATCCTCCACTACCATAACTTTCATAAATCTTAAGTTGACTTCCTCTTACAACTGGATTTATATAATCATAATAATAAATATGAACGTCTAAAAAACTATCAACATAAGCAACCATCTGTTTTCCATCTTTTTCTATAATATGTTCAGGTTTATATGTAAAAACAAATACTAAAAATCCAAATGCAAACAAAATTATAATGCTAATAAAAGCAGCCACATTTCCAATACCTGATTTTATTAAAATTAGCATTATCAAAATTGTAAAAATAGAAACAAATATATAAACAACATTATTCATAAAAGCAAGATTAATTAGCCTTAATATTATATATTCTAATATCATATAAATTGAAATCAAAGAAACCAAAGAAATACAACTAATATCAAACGGTTTTTTCTTCATTATGTCCCCTTTCTTTCATTATAATTTACTATCATTTATCAATTATAACATACCTTGTAAATATCGCATTATTCAATTTTCAAAGAACATATTCTAACTTACTTCATCAAATACGAAAGTTACTCATCATTTAATAACTTTCAAATCTGGTTTATTTTTTTCTTTCCCGTAGCATTCTACAAATTCGTTAACGTAATAATCACAATTAGCTTTTACATATAGCTTTCCTTTTGCTTTATTCCAACTTAAACCGTAAATTTTATTAAATCTTATAAGGGTTTCATTGTCATATAGTGTCCACCTATCTTCCCATTTCCCTAGTGGTGGAAAATCCTCATATAAATTTAGCGGAACATCTAAATCTGAGTTTCTTATGCAACCTTTTGGATCCATGCTGAAATATAAACAACCGTCCTCGTTTCTATTAATGCTTTTACCATTGCACTCCCCACCATGTTTATAACTTCTTTTGCAATATGCACATTCTAAACGATTGGGTAAATCTTTAGGTCTAGCCACTTTCAACACCTTCTTTCAATACCTAAAATCAATGCATTTGAGATTATGTTTCTTTCATTTTAAAGGGGAATCACCTCCTATTTAAACATGCAGTTCTAATCTCACGCATTATAATCCAGTAGCATTTTAATACCACTCAACTTTATTTCCGATCCTATAAACCCTTATCCAATCTTTATTCTTAAACGAAA
Source organism: Clostridium sp. YIM B02569 (assembly GCF_022320765.1). Classification (NCBI taxonomy): domain Bacteria; kingdom Bacillati; phylum Bacillota; class Clostridia; order Eubacteriales; family Clostridiaceae; genus Clostridium; species Clostridium sp. YIM B02569. The sequence goes on from NZ_JAKJJX010000011.1 coordinate 105,523, forward strand.
TTTTAATAGCAGTTCTACTATCTGCTCCACTAGGAAGCTCTATACTTTTATTAAGCGGCTCATATCCAACAATTGTTTTTCTCCACTCAATACTTGATAATTCATAATACTTTTCAAAAATCTTATGCATTTCTAATGCATTATCCATTATTTATTCAGTCTCCTTTGAACTCTCATTATACTTTCAAAACTAAAGTTCTTAGCTTGTTTTTGTCCTTCTAATTTCTTCTTTCTTTTTAACTCAATATCCCTTACTGTTTTCTCTCTCCATTCTTGCGGTGTCATTTTCATCCCCCATTCCTAAGATATTTTCTTAACACACTTATAATAAAATGCTGTATTCTTATGGTTCCAGACTACACTTACCGTTTCTCCATTGTTGTAAATGCTAGTTATATTACCTACTTGAGGACCATCATAGTTAAATTCAACTTTATCACCAATCTGTAGATTTCCTAATTCACTTTCATCGTTCTTAGATTCAGCATCTTCGTTCACACTTTTTGTAATATTTTTATCTATTTCCGTAACATTGTTAGCCAAATCTGTGCTTTTCTTAGCCATTTCTGTGATAAATAGTTCGCTATCGTGATATCTAGGTTTCTGCTGGTATTCCAATACCCAACCACGTTGATTTATAACAATTGTTTTCCCAGGAAATGTTATGATTATATTGGCATCACCTTTACGCTTAATATATTGATTTACATGCATGTCCTCTAATTTTTTAAGCTGTAGATTACTAAGATCTCTATCTTGATTTACAACTAAAATTTCATCTGCCGGCATTAACTCCATATCTTTCTTCAGCTCTAGTTCCTGTACTCCATCTGGATTAAAATATAATGTTTTATCTTCAAGTTCTACTAGCAAAGCTCCACATACTTGTTTAACTATTCTTGCTGCAGCAAAACTATATAAATTAATAATCTCAGCAAACTTATTCTCATTTTCCTTAGGTTTAGTTATAGATACTGGCTTTAATTTCTCTCTAGGTTCCTGAGGCTTTATAATTTCTAAATCGAATATACTTACTTGACCTGGAATAATATCATTTTTATCAATCATCATCCCACCCCAATAACCTTTTCTCTAATTTGTCATAGTCATATTCCCTAGGCTCAAAGTTGTTGAACTTTAAAACCTTGACGTTATTTTTACTGTAAGTAGGAACATAATTTTTTCCTCTATCTCGCCAGTTTTCTAAAACGCGTTGAACATATCTAAGATCTCTAGCTTTGTTAGTAGCTGCTATTTCAATGGCTTCTTTGGTCCACTCAAAACTAAAATCATTTACCAATACTTCTAGTTGTTCTTTTGTAAAATTATTAATCGTACCAAAACCACAATTCTCATAAACGAAGAATATATTATTATCTACTTTACTTTCTTTTACTTTATTTTTATTTACTTTACTTTTCTTTGTGTCATTAATCTCAGATTTACTTGAGTTATTCTCGGATTTATTCGAGTTATTCTCAGATTTATTTGGATTTGGGTTCACTTTAATAAAGCTTTGAGTCTCATTTTTTTCTAAAAGCCAAAACTTTGTGATTTCCACAGCTCTTTTAGAAGCTCTAGATTTAATAGCTTCTTGAAATCTGCGCTGTATTCCGATGGAGGTTAAGACCTTGTCCGACTTGAAAAGTGTATCGTCAAACAGTGACCGTTCAAGTAAGAAGTTCATAATCTGCCTAATCTTCTCATAACTCATGTTAAGATCATCTGATATGATATATAAAAAATCATCATCAGTTTCTAAATAGTATCCGTTACTTTTATATACTTCGCATAAGAGATACATATATAATGTAATCCCATCTGCTCCGTATCTTGATTTCAATATTTTAATTTTTCTATCTGAGAAAAAATCTACATCAAAAGGAAAGTAAGATAAGCCTTCTTTTACTGGTCTTGCCATAAGCCCACCCGCCTTTATTTATTCCTTTTAATTAATTATTAAACCTGGTTCTGCTACATATGTTTTAATTCCTGTGAGATTCTCTATTTCTTCTTTGAATCTTTCAGGATCTCCATTATCATTGCTTATATGAATTAGTGTTATATCTTTTGTATTGCCTAATTTCCACGATTTTAGCGTTTCTTTCAAAGTCTCTAAGCTCATATGGCTTTTAATAGTTCTAGCCCTCCACGCAGGCAATTGAGGCAATATATCTTCTGAATAATTACATTCTATTAAAATATGATTTACATTCTTAAATACTGGTTTCAAATAATACGTATCTGTTGCAAAAACAATCTTACCTATTTTAGGATGATATATTAAAAATCCTAGTGGCTCATTTACATCATGCTCTACACTAAACGGAATTATAGTAAAACCTCCTATATGTTTAGGTATTTTATGCCTTAAATAATTCAACCTATAGCTATATCTCTCATCCTCTAAATTAATACCTGCTGCTGTACCTTTACTCATATAAATATCTATTCCAGCAGCCAATACATCCTTTATAGCTTTTGAATGATCTTTATGCTCATGTGTAATCAAGCAACCTTTTACTTTACTTAAATCAAAATCCAATCCTTGTTTAATTTCTTTAAAGTTTATGCCACATTCAAGCAAAAGAATTTCTTCTTCTGCCTGAATGATATAAGAGTTTCCTGTACTTCCTGATGCTAATACCTTAATCATTAAAATTCACACATCATTTGCTGTTCTGCTTTTTCAGTTTTCTTATTATTTAAATCTTTTTGAATTGGATTTTCGTTATTGTCATTATCAATTTCTGTTACTTGCTTTGGATCTACATCTATTACTTCTTGGTTTGCATTAGCTTTAATTTCTTCATGTACCTGCTCTTTAGTATTTTCAATAATATCTGCTTCATCATAATCTTCGTCTGTGTTATTTAAACTTTCTATTAATACATCACTATCATCTGATGTATTATAAAATCTCTTACAAGCCCTATTTATAACGCTCTTCTTTGCCATCTCTTCTCCAAAGTCACTATGTGTATTTGATTTTCCGCTTTTATAAGCTATACCCATACCCCACGACTTTCTTATTTGATCTATTGTCATTATCTCAGTATGAAGTAACTTATTATCATCACCTATTATTAATGCAAATGCACCTTTTATCTTGTTTGAATTTATATTTTCAAACTTTGGCTGATAGTTAAATTCAATGGTATATGTTTCATTATTGAATACTGTTTCAAATACATCACCTTCATATATCACAAAGGCTTTTACATCTTTTATTCCACTTAATCTTTTTGTTGCAACTATACTTCCCATATAGCTTTTCATAAGAGTTAATTTGCTACCATGCACTATAAAATAACATTGTCTTTTGGAAGGGCTTAATCCTTGCAATACCATGTTGTATAAAGCTTCAACTATCGAAGTTTTTGTACATACTTCAAGTGCCGGCTTTTTCTCTTTATCTACTACTTCCTGAAGCATCAACCAAGCTGAATTAATTGCATTTTCCGCTGAATAATTCTTAGGTAACTTAATACCATTATTTTTTTCTAGTGCGGCTATCTTAGCCATAACATTATTAAATGCATCTTCTTTACTTAAAACTAATCCTGTTTCAGCCATTACTTTTCCTCCTTAATATAAAATCTTGCTTCTTTCAATGCTTTATTTATATCTTGAGAATCAAGGTTATAGCCTAGTGCATACATAACATCACTCATACTAACTTCTTGAAGTGCCCATTTAGGTTTTATAAGATCATGTACAATTGTTACCTTTATACCTGGATTCTCTGAAAATACTTTAAAAAATTCTTCAAAGCTATTTTCCTTCATTTTGTTATCCTCATTGGCTTTTGTAGTTTCCTCTATAACTCTTGAATCTACGAACAAATCTACTATTTCATTCACTAGAATCTTGTAAATCTCTGCAGCTTTTTCTTTCTGCTTTTTTCTTTCCTCAGGTGTGGTCATACACTTAGACTTTTCTGTATTAAAGTCAGATAAATAATCTAATATTGCTAATAATCTATCATTCATTTTTATTCACGCTCCATATTTAATAAAGATTTTTAATTTTCCAATTGAGTTCATTAAGCTACTTCCTGCTCTTTCTCACTCTCTATTTTTAATTTCTTATCTTTGCTTACTATTAAGTTAATTAATTGGCTCTCTGTTGGAACTATCTCATTAACACTTTCTCTATTGTCAATAAATATCGGAGCAGTTACTCCATAAAATTCTGATAGTGTATTTATAATCTCTATTCCTGCGTTTATCTGACTCGCTGTATTAGCATTTGAGAATGGTACTCCATCGATTAAAGCTTCACAGCATTCATTCAGTCCTCCATTTATTTGTTGCTCAAATAATTTAAATCTTACTGTTTTAAATTTAGAATTTATTCTCTCCTCTAGTAGTTCAACTTTAGTTCTTATGAACTCTTCACATAAGAAGTCATATCCTTCTAGTTTTGCAATTTCATTTGCTATATTTCTTTCTTCCTCCTGGAGCTCTTGAATTCTATTCCTAAGAGTTTCATTAATCTCTATCTGTCCAAGCCTTTTATTGATATTCTCCAGTTCTTTTTCTAGGTTTAATTTTCTGTTTGTAAGTTCTGTAGTATCAGTTAATTTAAATTCTTCAATCCTACTTTTTAATTCATTTATGGCTTGGATCAATTCTTGTTCACCCTCAAATGTTATTGTCTTATCAGTATTTAGGCTTTGTTTCTGAATCTCTAGCTGTTCTAATTCAGTTTTAAGTTGAGTTATCTTAAAGCCATATTCATCTAGCTTTTCTGTATAATTTGCTATTTCCACATTATTCTCTTCAATTAAAGCTTCAAGTTCTTTTATCTTTTTTCCGAGTTCTTTACCTTGTTTGTTTATTGAATTAAGCTTCTTTGTCTTTATCTCATCAAAGTATCTCTCTGCATTATCCTTAATATCTTTTATCTGTTCACTTTCATATTCTCTATGGCAAGTTGGACAAAACTTCTCATCTTCATCAAATTCAAATATTGTGCTAAACTCCCGTCTCCACTCTTCTCTCAAAGATTGCTGTTTCTCTTTATGTTTTATAATAGCTGAATCAGCATTTTTTATTGCTTCCTCAACATCTGCCTTATCTCTATTTAAAATTTGAATCTTATGTTCCAGATCACTTATTTCATACTTTTTACCTGATATCTTTATATTTAATTCATCTAGTGGTTCATTTACGCTTTCTTTAGCTTTTGTATACTTAGTGCTATATTCAAGCTTCAAGTCCCCTAATTCCTTTTCTAATTTCATTCTTTCAGAGCTATTATCACCTGCCGCTATTTGTTTAGCTAAAGCATTTATTCCTCCTTGAATTGTTGTTCTTCTAGACTCTAAAATTTTAAAATCATCTTCTACTATTGAGTTATTACATTCATCAATTCTAAAAGGAATTGATTCTTTATCCTTGTTATATTTAGATATTTGAGCTTTTACTTTCTTCCTGAAGTCCTCAAGCGGTGTATTATTTGATAATAACTGCTCTAATGGTTTTAATTCTTTTTTGTAGTTAATTACGTTACTTTGCTCGATATATCCAATGATTTCCAATAATATTTCCCTTTGCTTTTTCCACTCTATGCTGTTAAAATAGAGTGGATTAGAAATTAACTTAAAGGTTGTATCCGGCAAGATATAATCTACCTTTTCGTTATATTCTTTTTGTTTGGCAGGGACTTGATTGATATAGTAAGTTGTTTCGTGACCTGAGAAAACTTTATCTGCAAGTCCTTTTTTCTTTGTCCATTTTTCCATAAGTATTCTTTGAAGTTCTATTTCTTCTCCATTTACTTCTAATATTCCAGTCACACTATGTTCTAATCCATGTATTGCTTGTCCATCAGTATCTAATGTTTTTATTTCAAAGTCTTTTCTATCCTTACTATCCTTTCCAAATAACAACCAACAAAAGCTATCAAATATTGTTGTCTTTCCTGTTGCATTTCCTCCTAAAATATTAGTTACATTTCCAAAATCAACTTCCAGCGCTTTTATGCCTTTAAAGTTCTTAATTATTAGCTTTTTAATTAATATGCTTTGCATAATTCCCCTCCTGATTTCTTACTTTTTTAACTTCTTCCGATAATATCTCTCCCAATGATTTATAGGTTCCTTTATCACTTCTTTCAAAAGTTGCATCAACTATTCTATCTAGTGAATCTAGGATCTCTTTCATACTCTTTGTTACTGTTCTTGAAAATGCCTTAGTACATGAAGTACAAATTCTAATATATTGTTTTAAGTTAGTTGTCTTTCCAAAATGAACTCTATTAAACTTAATATCATCATCTGTCATAGTAACTATTTCAGTAAATTCTTCTTTTGTAGTTTGTGATCTTAGTACATCTAAGAATAAATAAAACATTTCTTCACTCCCCATCACTCTAAATTTAATTTTCCTTCCTTTCCAAATCTGATCATCGCATCAATTTGCTCTATAGGATAAATATTTATTGCATCCTCAACAAGCATGTCCAATAATTTACCCTTAATTTCTTTTTCATGTTCTTCATTATTAAAATGCCAAATTGCTTTCATCAAACATCACTCCTACAACAATTTATTAAGTATTTCTCAGCCCATAATTTTAAAGACTGTGATTTAGCTGAAATTTCATCTAATGTATTTATTATTTCTTGCAACCTTGGAAGCTCATCTTTTGTGATCTTTCCATCTGCAGTTATATCGATTAGCGATTCTTTTATTTTGTTTATGCTTGTACCATTTAAAACTGCTAGTATCTGAATAGTTAGCCTTTCAATACTACAAATCTCAACTGGTGACATCGTAAGCTTCCCTATTACACATTCATTGCAGCAATAATAGTTCATTAATTCTGGTGCATTATAGGCATCTGCCATTCTTACAACTGAATCTACTGGCAGTTGCTTATATAAACCTAATTCATAGTTAGAAAGTTGATCTTTACTAACTCCTATTGCTTCACTAGCGCCCTCAATGCTTTTAAACTTTTCATTGAATTCTGATGCTCTTTTTCTTGCCTTTCTGTAAATTGTGTCATTCTTGTTTAATGCTTTACTATTCATTTATTCTCCTTTCTCCACTTTTTTAACTTAGTCCCCTTCCATAATTTCTCTTTTTGCAAGTATTGAAATTGCTTATTTTACTTTTCTTTAGTGAGTGAGTGTCAATTGGGTTTGAATTCTTGTAATGATATAATATAATCACAAGCCCTTAGAAACATTATGTGTCTAAATTAAGTAAAAAAATAAGCTTATCTAGCGTGATATTGTATGTCTTAGCTATATTAACCGCTAACTCTAATGATGGGTTTCTAGACGCCCTCTCAATTGAGCCTAACATTTGAGGTGTTATTTTCAATTTTTGAGCTATTTCTTGTCTACTCCTATCCCCTCTTAATTCTATTAACCCATTTCTCACTTAATTCCCTCCTTTCATTTCGAAACACTTTGTTTCTTTATATTTTAATTATAATGAAACAGTTTGTTTCTGTCAATATTTTTTAGAAACTTTTCGTGTCATTTATAGAAAATGAAACAATTAGTTTCTATAATTAGAATAGGTGATATAATATGAATGAGAAAATGTTATTTAAAAATAGACTCTTAACTTTAAGAAAAGAAAAAGGACTCACTCAATATGAACTTGCAGATAAATTGGGGTTCTCGCGTGGACAGGTTGGAAATTATGAACAAGGTTCTCGACAACCAGATCAAGAAACTCTAGTGAAAATAGCTGATTTCTTCGGTGTATCTGTTGATTATCTTCTAGGCAGAGCTGACATTATTGCTCCAGATAAACAACAAAAATCTAATTTAGCAGAGCAGTTTGCTTTAAAGCTTATTGAACAGCTTGAAAAAGACGGCTATACAATTACTGAAGAAGATTTACCAAATTTAATATTGGCAGCTAAAATAACATTAGCGCAAAATAAAAAAAAATCAAGATGATTAAAGTTCATCCTGATTTTTTTTATTACATAAAGATACATATTCATTTTTTACTATAGAAATTCTATTCAATAACTCTTGTAGTTCCTTATAACTAAAATTAATTTTTAATCCTTTCAACAACAATTCACTTACTTTTGTTTCCATAGCTTCATCTCCCTACAAATGTTAATACCATTTTACAATAATATTCGCTTCTATGCAAACATATGTTCGTAAGTTTTCACTTTTCTATTGAGTTTATTTTAAAATAATATTAAGTTTAGTCAATGAAGCTAATGATTTTATCGCTGAATTTTTAATTGATGATGTGGCAGTGGATCAGCTTGAAGTGGATGGTTTTTCTTTGGATCAGTTGGCTAGGAGCTATTGCATTCCTGTGTATATTATGAGATTGAAATTTAATAGTAACTAATTATATAAAACCTATATAACATAGTATATAAATTATCATGTTATATAGGTTCTAGGAGATTTACGCTAGATGCTTTATTTCAATTCGACTACACTAAAGTTAGTCTTATTTCATTAATTTCTTCCTCTGTCCGCTTTGTCAACTCTTTAATTTGTTCATTATTGAGTCCCATATTAATTGCATTTTCAATTATTTTATATTCTATACCATTCATTTCATCTGAATGTAAATCATCGAATAACTTTTTTATTTTCCGCTTTATTACAGGTTCAGCAATAATGTTTATAATTTTTTCTTGTATTTCTTTGTTTTTTTTATTTCCATTTTTAATATCATCGATAATATTTTTTATCTTTTCCGTTGAAAACTCTCCCAAAACTGACTTCATAAAAAATGTTTCTTTAAATAAGGACAGCAAATTTTTAGAAAATGTCTCTTCTTTGCCCACTTCTTCATTCCCCAAAAATACTATATCTTTTTTCGGTATATCCCCTGCTAATATAGGACTATTAGAAGTTACTATTAATTGGATATTTATATCACAAAACTTTTTCTTAATATATTTAAATATATAATTTAATAGAGTTCTTTGCCATTCAGGATGTAAATATATATCTGGCTCATCTAGTAATATAATTAATGATTTAATTTTCTTCTTGCTTTTCTCTTCAAACTCATCTGAATCATTTATTTTCATAATTTCTTCAGTCGCAAAATTTATTCTACTAAACATAGATAATAATGATTCTTCTCCAGAAGATAATTGTGTACCATTAAAATTATAACTAAAATAATGTCTATGTTCATCGATTGTACTTGATATCATATATAAAATATCTTTAATGAAATTTTTATTTTCGTCATTAAGCTTAATACTAGCTGTAAATGTATAATTTTTATTTTCTATAATTAATGCATCAAAATCATTGATAAACTTTAATAAATTAATTCCTCTTTTTATTATTGAAATATTATATATATTGAAACTTTCTTTATAAATTTCTTCTGTTTCTTTTATAAATTTTTCATATATTTGATTAAGTTCTTCTAGCTTTTCTACATAATAATCAACGTTTTCATAAGATGTATCTATTACACTAAACCAATTAAATGTTAGATTAATCAACTCTTCTTTGTAATCTATCTCGCTTGTTCTATTGTAATACTCAATTTTTTCAACTCTTCTTAAAATTGTATCAAGTATAGATATAAATACAATATTATTTATATTAAATTGTTTCATTTTGTTTATTAAATTCTCAAGAGTCATTTTCTTTCTATGTCCATAACGCAACGAGATCACTAGATCATTTATATTTGATATTAATTGTGGGAAACTGGCTTTAACAATTTCCATTTCTTGTTTTATCTCTAAATTGAATCCATCAAGAATTTCTTTACTATCCTTTTCGCAAAAAAATTTAGCCAATGTATAGTAAAAATAATTATCATATAAATTAACAACATTACTACTAGCTTCTAATTTTTTTCCAAACATTTTTTCTGGAAAGCGCAATAAATGTTTTAGCCCACTATTATATGGATCGTATATTCCTTCCAAAATTGTTTCAAAATCTTGTGTTGATATGCTGAATTGATTAGTGAAAAAAATTGTATGATATCCGCATGATTTATTTTGCAAATTTTTGTAATGTTCTGAGTCAATATCAATTTTTCCTATCCCATATTCATCACACTCATATGATTCAAATTTCATATTATTTATGCCAATTCCTGCTTCGTCAATTATTTCTTCAAGCTTAAATCCATTCCAGTAGAAAACATAGTATATTTCATTTATCTGTACTATTTTTATCATTTTCCCCTGCAATGAATTGACTGAGTTGATTATTTTTTTAAGACAGTATGTCTTTCCTGAACCGTTTTTTCCGATGATTAAATTAAAATTATTTATATTATTTGCGTAAAAATTTTTAATATAATTTTTTTTCCTAGTAATAATTAGTTTTGTTTCAGTCCATTTAAATTCTAAGTCATTATCTAAATTTATCTCTTTATTTTTATCTTCTTCATTCTCACTATACATATAACATAACTTAATATTATTAGTCATAAATTTTCTCCAATATTCTTATTCTATATTTAAACCTAGTTCATCTAAAATATCTTTTGTTAGTTTCGCTAAAGGTTTTTTACTAAAATTTTCAGCTGATAAATAATTTCCAAATTCTAATTCAATTATTTCGGTCCTATTCAATGACAATATTGATCCATATGTATTTTCTACTTCATCAATCCATTTTTCATTATAATAATAAAACCTTTTTATCAAATCTTTAACATATGATTTGTTGCTGAAGTAGACATTCTCTAGGTTAAATACGTTTTTACTATTTTCAATTCTTTTAAATTTTTCTTCATTATTTTTTTTGCCTTCAGTAAGTTCCAAATTAAATTTTAAGTCTTCTCCTATTAAATATGTAAATTCATTTTTATCATTAAAGTCCGTAATGAATTTCACATCTTCATCATCAAAACACTCATCATAAGGATACATTACCTCCTTATCACTATCATTCTTAAAGTTCCTATTACATATTGCACAACTAGGTATAAAATTATAAATTGATAATGCTAAGAAAGGATATTTAGATTGTGAATAATAATGATCTAAATCTGCAGTTGTTCTGTTCTGTTCATCAATATTAAAAGAAGTAATATATTGCCTATTGCAGTAAGGACAAACTTCTACTCCGGTTAGTGTTAAGAATATATTTCTATTCCATTTTGTCCCTTGCCCAAATTCCTTATAATTAAAAATTGCTTCAATCTTTTTTATTATTTCCACTGATGAATCATTTATTAAACCATTCATAATTTCCCGTTTCTCTTCTAAGGACAACTTTTTATCAGGTGTATATGTTCCTTTATTTATTTTCTCACCGAGCTTATTTAGAATTATTATTTCATCCTGCTTATCTTTAAATCTTTTTCTTATGTTTTCTATTATATTTTTACTATAAGAATTGCTTTTTTCAAATTCATTTCTTATTATATATTCTGGCGTTAAAATTTTTTTATTGTATCTTTCAATAAATTCAGTCCATTGTTCTTTTTTTCCTAATGTAAGCTTTAATAATTGTTTATTTATCATTTCTTTATCAGTTAATTCATTGACTCCTAATAATATATATGAAATATCAGAATTAATATTTTCTATTAATTTAGGAAGTATATTATTTTCAACATAATCTTTGTGAAATTCAATAACTTTTCTCCAGTTTTCTATTTTAGATATATCTATACGTATTATTATAACCACCTCACAATGTAAATTTCCCCTTAATTATTTATATATATTATATGTATTTCAAATAATTCGCATATTTATTAATGCATTAATGGTTATATATATGGAGTTCCTTTTGAGTAGTTTGATAGTAATCAAATATTATGTTTCACCTGAAATTATAAGATTTAAATTTGACCATCTGTATATTCATTAATATTTTTAAGTTTTTTACAAGATTACATCAACCTATAATCTATTTAACTAACTACAGTGCAAATTCCAGTAAACTCAACAATGCATTTCTTTTATAACACTAATAGGATTAGTGCAAAATATTAATTTTTATAAACGATAAATTCAAAGCACTAATGTTTTTTCTCAATTAATAAATCTAACTTTTTATAATCAATTTCTATTTTAGCAGTACATTCAAATTTATCTCTATTTTTTTCATAAATATAGTTCACAAAACTTCCAATCTTATATACATTATTTAATATAACAATTAATTCGGCATTTAATATCGTTGTATCATTACAGCTATTATTAATTATATCTATAAAAATGTCTTTATTATAATCATATGTTGCTATAAATTGTTCACACTGTATATTATTTATCATCTTAAAAATATTTTCATTCCGTCTAAAAGCTTTTTTTTGATATATAAGTCTATTAATATTTTTGCTATTCACTAACATATTATATTCTTCTAGTTGATTTGTATCTTTATTTGCTAAACATTCAAAATCTGTAGAACTTTCGCAAAGTTGCCCTTTGTGAGTGAGAATTTTTTTATCATCATTTAAAATTAATATTTTATCTCTCACACTAAAATACTCAGTAAAAGCAGAAACCAATTCTTCCTTATTTGTTTTTGGACTACCCACAATTAAAACATTTTTTTTATTTTTTATGTACTCTATAATTAAATTCTTAATACATATTGCTCGTGAATTAATCATATTCTCGATATATATACTTGTATTATTTTTTACAATTTTTTTTATAGGATTGCAGACTAGTTCTGTTAACGTGGCTTCTTTATCACAGAGAATAATTTGAAAATATGATTGGCTGAAAACTAATATTGTTTTGTTTTTATAATTATAAATCCCCTCACTCTCACAATGAAGAGTTTTTATAAATTCTAAACATTTATTAAATTCATAATAATCGTTATTTTCAAATCTATAACCTCCTGAAAATTTTGATTCAATAAATATAATATCTTCGTGAACATCAATCCGTGTAAAGTGTTCATCTTCTAATAATAAGTAAATAATACCCAACTTTTCCTCAAGAGCTGTAATTACTTGTTTTACATAATTATCGAGTAACTTGTATGGATAATATATAGTTCCTTTTATTGAATCATGTATCTGTTGCTTCAAATAGTAAGGACTAATATTCTTATTTATCAACTCATTGTAAATTACTTCATATATTTCAAATAATTCTTCATAATGTTGCTTTTCTACTTGTATACAATAATTAACTTCATTTATAAACGAATATGATTTAGTTATTATCTTATTAACGCTAGGCATTTGACCTTTACTATTATTCATTACATAATCAGAAACACAATAAAATAAGTCATCTAAAGTTTGAAATTTTCTATATATGAATTTACTAATCGCTTCCATATAAACGCCATCGTCTGCCTTTTCTCCTAATCTAGTTGCATAAGATAAAAAAACATTATCACTTTGTTTCGGAGGTTCAATTAAATCACCTATTTTTCTTTCATTGTACATTTCTTTTTCATAAATTTCTCTACATGCATCCAATAAAACTATGTTAATACCATCTGAATTTTTTTTTAGATTGTTAGTTATTAAATCTACATCAATAGCTTTTACAGAATTCTCATAACCTTTCACAAGAATATCCAATTTACTAATTGTTGAATCATCAGAACAATCTATTGGGGTAATATAATTATGTGATTCAAAACTATATCCATGACCTGAGAAATAAAACACAATTTCATCTCCATTACTTATACTATTACTAAAATCTAATATGCATTTTCTCATAACTTCATATGTAACATCAAAGTGATATGTTACTAAAAAACCAATGGATTCTAGTATATCTTTAAAAGTATTTACATCATTTTGGGGTAAATTTAATTTACCCATATTTTTATATTCTTGATTACCAATTAATAACGCTTTTTTCATTTCTATTCTTGACTCCTAATTCTTTTTTGTTGTTGTTTAAAAATAATAGTTGGATTTGCTCCTGAAACTCTTTTTATTAGCTCATCTTGTCCAATTATTTTAACCATATTAGTAATCTGTTGAGCATAAACATACTTATTGTAATAAAAAATTGTTGTTTCTGTATTAGGGCATTCAATTAATTCCTTTATTATATCTTTATCTGTTATGTCAAGTGAATGACCGAAAATACATATTTTATTTTTACTAGCTGAAGTTACTCCTTTTAATGAATCAATATATGATTGATTATTGTTTTCCATTTTTTTAATCCATTTTTTATATTCATTTCCTGTCTTTTTATATATTCTTTGGAAATATTTTTTAAAAGCAATAAATTCTAATTCCTTATTCTTCGCTTTTTTACCAAGATACTCATCTATTCCTAAAACCATGTTATTTTCATCAGAAACACGTGAAATATCAGCCTTTCCATGTATATAATGATATTCTATGTCGCTACTATTAAATCCATATATTCTTTCATATGTATTGGTATAATTAAAGCTTAAGACTTTATCAAATTTAATATCCTTAATATCAGGAGAAATGTATTCTTTATCTATTTTTCGTATAAACTCTTCTAAATAAATCTCTAAACAGCGTATTAAATCATTCAAATGAGTATTAAGTCTTTTAATAATCTTTTCGCTATACTCATAATTATTAAGACTAGTATTCTTAATATCAAGCATCCCTCCCTCAGTAGTAAAATTTCTTTCTTTATTTCTAATCGCATATACAATTAAATCACAAATTTTTGATTCTAACTTTAATTTTATTTGATTACAATTCATCTCATTGACTCTACCTGCATTTAATTCATTAATTCTATATTTTTTCATATAATCTAAACTCATGATTACATTACAAATCTCAGACTCAAAGTCAATCCAACCTTTTTCCCTATAATTTTGATCTTCTGAAAAGTATGTAATCCATATATTGTCTTTAGAAAGTGTTATTAATTCTTTTAGGACATTATTCTCTTTCCAGTCATTGAATACTTCATCACTAAGTAAGTATTGTTTTATAGTATCCTCCACATTATCTAATTTTTCTTCTCTAAACTTGTCTTTGCAGTCGATATATTCTTCTTTAGATATACTAAGAATTCCTTTAATAAAATCTAAAAAATTCCCATATTTAGTTGGTAATCCATGTTCTAAATCAAATCCATTTCCTATGACTAATATATTCATTAAATGTCTCTCCCATCTTTAAAGAATTATTAATTACATAATATAACAATTATATACTTATTGTAGCATGTTTTACTGATAAATTTCTATAAAATAACAAAAATGCCACAAATTCATCTCTGAATGTTGTGGTATTTATAGATATTAAATTTAACATAATCAAAATATATAATTTAATATTTTATTATATTATATTTATGATTTAATCACTCCCTTATAACCCTCGCTCTTATTTCTCTATTTTTAAAAACATGCTCTCATAAAATGATGATAATGCCATAGCATTCTCTAAAATAGACTTTCCATTATTCAAAAGTAATTCTTTAGTATTAATATAAGTTGAATTCTTCAGTATAGAGTAAAAATATTTAATTCCCCAGAATGTTAAATCGTTTAAGCTAGTCAAATATATCTGAACTCGTGTAACATTTCCCCCCCATAAATTATACTTTAATAAATCCTCTGGTTCATTACTATTAGAATATGTATGACAATGACTAAAGCAGGTAAAGAAACTATTATGAACAAATTTTGAATAGTAAGAATAATTTGTTTTTCTCCATTTCTTAAAAAACTTTAATTCACTATTATTTGTTATGCTGTTTTCATATCCTTCTAGTTCCGCATTCATATCCTTCATTCTAAAATTATCTCTCCAAATCTCATTCGAATTATTCAATCTGGCTGAGTCGTAATATAAGTCGCATTTCTTTTTATCTAACATAATTGTTAGTAATGTAAAAAATAATTCATATGTACTTCTTAATAGTATTCCTACTTGATAGTCAAATCCAATTAATATTAACTTCATAATAGCTAACGAATTATTTGCAATGGTAGTTAACAAAGAGCTATAAACTACATTTTCTCCTTTTACCTTATTGCTCTTTTCACTATTTTTAAAAAATAAAGCTAATAATCCTAAAACTAAGCATCCCATTTTACTAACTTCTATGATGTCATTGAACTCACTACTTACGCTTTTATCTACATCGCTCATTGTATACATTTCCTCTAACATTGAATTAATTTCTTCGAGTGATAAAATTTCCAAATCTCCCATTCTCTTTTTTACATTATCATAAAAATAATTATATATTTCACTATTCATCTAAACCCCTCTTTAATTTTGAATTTACAGTATTGCTGTATTTAAATATTTAATAAATTGAATATTCATTTTCCTAACATAAACATTTAAATTATTATTTATATAATTAGTTTATAGGTTAATGATTTTTTAAATTCATAACTATCGAATAATTTTGCGAGATAAAACAACTAAAAAGTAACTCATTGTTGCAACACCAAGAAAAGCTTCTAAAAGGACTAACATCTTAGTTATTGAATTAAGTGGCAATATATCTCCATATCCAACTGTAAAAAAGGTTACTCCACTTACATATAAATAATCTATAAATGATGATGTATTACTAAAACTAATAAATGGTAAAAAATAATAAAATATAGAGAAACCGACTACTAATAGCAATATAGAAATAAACACTCTCAGTGGTTTTGTTCCATAATCACTAATTCCCCAAATACCATAATTAAATATTTTCAAAAAAATATTACAATTCTGCAGTTCATTCTCCATTTTTCTATATTTTGCATAGCATAAATCTTCATTGATATAATCACCCAAAGAACGAAAATTTTCCTTTAACATTAATAATTGATTTATATCAGATGTCTCTTCGACATTTTTTAAAATTTCATCTAACAATTGCTGAAATTTTTTAAAATAAACCCTTCCATTATTTATTGTATTTTCAAAACTAATCTTTAAAGGATTCTTATCAATATCAAGTTTTAATATTGAGTTTACAATGCATTCTTTAAATATTAATTCAGACCTTGTTTTCAACTCTATGTCACAAAATCCGTTCAATTTACAATTTCTAAATAATAATGATTTCACTTCACATTCTCCGGCACGAATTTCTTCTATCTTGCAAAAATCAATTATCAATTCATCTAACTTTGATTTAGTCAAGCATATCTCTCTAATTCCATAATTTGCGTTGTTTATATTAACTTTTGTTCTAGTCATTTTTGATAAAAGAAAACTAATGCTTGGATTATTTATTAATATAGAAAAAAATGCTGTTGAATCAATAAACTCGGTATAATCCATTGAAATCTTTGATTCATTGTAGCTGTTCCCACCAAAATTTATTCCAACTATGCTAAAACTTGATGACCAAAACTTTGAATTATTAACACTTACAGTTCCCCCTATAATATTTATATTTGACAAATCCAAATCTATTTTATTGAATATAGAATATTCAAAGCATATACCATTGTTCATAATATTTAGTACCATGAATGATATTAATTTATCTTTTTGAGATTCTGCATTCCAAAATGAACAACATGCACTTATCCCTTTGATATCTCTTAAACAACTCTCATTGTACTCATAGAACTTGTTTGTTCCAAGCCATTCAAAATTATTAATGTATGTATAATTAAGATTAATATATTCTCCATCATAATATTTTTGTTTAAGCAATTCGTAATTAACACAGGCAAGTTGAGCAATTTTTATTTTCTCACTTGATTCATTAATCCTATAAATTGCAACGGATTTAGATGTAGTAACATTTGATATTTGAGTAGGGTAAATTCTACCTTCATGTATATTCGAAATTTTTTCATCATTAATCCAGTATATGTTTTCATTATTATCTATATATTCAACAATTATTTTGTCCATATTTTCTCCTTAATTCTCTTAAAGAATATTTGTAAGAAATGTATATTAATAAGATAATATACTATATTCATTTACTTTCACACATAGGTAGCGTTAGCTTTATTATAATATTTTTAAAGTTTACTTTCATACATTTCAATATTTCAGTTGAAATGTAGTAATATGAAGCTTTAATTGCAATTTTATTAATACCTTAGTGGAATATCTGATTTCTTAACAGGTATATCAATATTCTCTTTTCTTAAAAAATACTCAATTCCTTTTACTGCTAGATCGATATTATTCTTCGGTCCTACTAATATGGATTCAACAGGAATTTGATCATAATCATCCTTGTACTCAACGATAATATATGGTATTAAAAACTGATTCTTTTCTCTAAATTTCATCATTTTAGTTTTTATCTTATCCAAGTTATTATTTTTTTCATGTAATGCAAAAAATACAAATCTATATTCTTCTTCTCCTAGAAAACATTCTTTTTTAAAAAACATGGCATATAAACAACAGAACATTGCTAGGTGTTCTGCTACCATTTTTAAAGAATCATTTGATATACAAGCATTGGACTCAAACATCTCGTTTAAGTCTGCCCTCTCCTCCTCAGCAAATTGTTTAACTATTGCCATTAAAATCTCTCGTAAACATTCAATCTGCTGCTCCTTATTATATATGATAGATCCATGCCAAAAAAAGCTCTCCCTTTTCTGTATCCCTAATAATAATTTTTTAAAGTCAAACTCTATGCAATATCCCATAAAATCTGAGAATTCTGACCAAAGCAAAGAACTATTTTGCTTTTTTGAAAATGAAATAACATAATACCCACTCAATATTCCATTTTTACTATCGCTTAATCTATCAAATTCATCACTCGCATATTTTATGAAAGTAGACTGTATTTCAATATTTTTAATACAAACTTTGCATAACTCCTCTACTACTTCTCGCGCATATTGGAATTCAAGTTTATCATTTAGAAAATCACTTTTTGTAGCCCAAAACTCTTTATTTTCTATTATACCTTTAACTCCTTCTGCATTTGTATAATGATATATCTTATCACCATAAGTACATACTGGTACCTTTATTAAATCATCTATATACATTGTTGATTTTTCCATAATTCCCCCTAATAATTAATTATTATTTTTCCCATAGACTTTGATTGTATGTCATAGTATATAATTTAACCTCTTCAAAAGATCTCTTAAAAAGTGGAATTCTATAGGTCTTATACTAATTCTAAATATAACTTTGTTAAATTAATCTTCTGTTCAATATAATAGATAAAATATCTATACTTTTCTCCAGTTCTATCAAATCTTCCTTTACATAACTCCATTTATGAAAGATAACCTATTATTTTCACCTTTCTCAGCCTTTCTAAAAAATGTTTCATTATTATTCTTTTCGTATTTTTTATTTCAACTATGCTTTTATTGTAGCATCATTTTCCATTTCTATCTATTAGCAATAAAATACCACAAATTCATTACTGAATAATGTGGTATTAAGTCTAGTTACTCATTATACATACTCGGTATAATAATCTTTTTCTTTTCTTTCTCTATATCAATATCCATATCTATTATTTTTCTTACTTTTTCAGGTAAAAATTTGTTTTCAATCTTTTTAACTAACGTCCTAAAAATATTCTCTCTTTGCATATTTTTGGCAGCATAGTATTCTGCCAAAACCATTATTAATAGAATGTAAATAACCATACTTACACCTAATGATATCACTATTCCCTTTTTTATATATATCGGTATTAATTTATCCATCCTATTATCAATTAAAATAAAGATAATGCTCATAAAATCTATTAAAATTAGAAACTTTGCTCCTTCGAATATTACTATAAAAAACTCAAGTGTGATTCTCAAAAATGGATTTTTTTTATTTAAATCAATTAACCATTTGTAATCAGAATAAATATTTTCTCTCATTATAGTATATTCATCTCTTATCATTATATAAAGCTTATGAAAATGTATCCAAAATATATCCCAATCATTTTGTTTTTTGCTTTTGTCAAATTTCCAAAATAACTCTTCTGTCTTATAATAAAAATCGTGAATAAATTTACTAGGCATTTTAAACAATCGTGTATCTTCTTTATTATATTTATCAAAAAATTTTCTTAACATCATTTGTCTGCGAATTGAATCCTCTTCTCGATCTATAAGTCTAATTTCATTTACCATTGGACTCAATATTACCTTTAAGCTGTCCTCTATTTGTTCATTAAATTTATCTTGCTTTTTTTTCCTAATACCTAATAAGTAGGTCAAAAATGCTACAACAATTGCAGTAATTACTGATAGATAATCTTTTATAACTGAAATATCCAATCTCTTCCCCCCCTGTAAATTACACTAATTATATAATAATCTGAATATATATTTATTTTAACATATTTAGGTAAACAAACTCTATAAATCGACAAAAATACCACAAATTCATTTCTGAATATTGTGGTATTTATAAGTAATTAAAGTTGCTGTGACGTATTCCTTAATCTGTAATATAAAAATTTTTGTTCTTTTCATTGTTATACAAATCGCTGCTAAATCCAACCAGCATAAATGGTGCTTTACCAGCTTCTTTACGTATGAAATTAAATTCTGCTTGTCCCTGATTTATATGAGTATTATTGATAAAATCAGTGAGGTAATTATATGATATCTTTCCCTTTTCTACATCTATGCTGACCTTTTCAGATGTCCATGATCCTTTATACGCACCATTATGAAAATAAGATCTTCCCCTTATTATCAACGTATCAAAATCTTGATCATATTCTTCAATAAAATAAACAGGAGTTTTATTTTTACTCAGATAACACCCAACCCATACTCCTTCCAGATAATATCTTCCAAAAAATAGTTTTTTAGCTCCATAGATATTACTAATTAAATAAATTATAATTTCAAGAACACTCCTATATGTACCTAGTGCAATTAATGCTCCTAACGGAATACCAATAATTGATTTTTGCACGATTGTCGATTCAATATACCCCCACAAAAAAAATATAACTGCTGTTGTTATAGTAAATACAATCGAATATAATCTTTCTAATGGCTTCATATTCTCTCCCTTTATATTATAAATTCATACACAAAATATTATATTTATACAATATCACACTTTCCAATATTTTTCTATAAATAACAAAATACCACAGATTCATTTCTGAATATTGTGGTATTTCTTGTATTATACGCCTTTATCTTTTCTATTTGTTTGTTATATAAAATTAATATTCTAACTTAGTGATTATGCCAATCATCGAATTTATAATTTGGTAATATCTCTGCATAAGCCGAACATATAATCATCCCATCTCCAACATTACTTGAACACTGAAATATTAAGATATCCCCATTTAATACTAATATATCTGGATATATTGTTGAAATAAGATTATCTATATCTATCATAGGAAAATACTTCAAACAAATTTCTCTCGCCGACATGACACTTTTGCCTGGCTCATATTCTGTATCAATCAGCTCATAAATATTATCTGGTAGATCACCATAAATTAACTCTATTAATTCCTCCTCATTATTTGATAAATGATTAGGCATTTTTTCTGGAATTATAAATGATGTTAAGCTCCCATCAGCTTCTTCCCAAAATGGGAAATCACAATCAACAAAGTCCATAATAATGAATTTTAAAAATCTATCTTCAATCACATCTAAATTTTCAATAACTTCTTTTTGCTTTTCTTCATAAAACGCTCCAAGCTTTTCTAGCTTTTCATTTTCACTCATATCCGTTCTAATAATTTTTGATAATCTAGAAAATCTATTTTGATAATACTTACCTTCTTTATCTTGGCAATCAGAGTCTACATCATTATCTAATGGTGCAAACTCATTCATATCAAATTCAATTTTTTCACTTGGAAATTTACCAAGCGAACCCAAATCAAATTGCCCTATAAAACGTAATTCGCCTTCTTCGGTTCTTTCAATTTTGAACATTATTATCCCCCCATAATAAAAACATATAAGTAAATTATATCATTTGTAGCATTACAAATTGCATCGATTATTGTACTTCTTCTATGTGATGTTACAATAGTAATCATCCATTAATTAGTCTTTGATATTGTCACCCATATATCACTATCATATAATATTTTCATTGTAACATTTGCAATTTCTGTTCCAACAAAATCAAAATAATTAGCACCAATATTCTTACAATAATTTTCATGACTTTTTATAAAATGTCCACCAGCTATACTCCTATGGAGCAATGGGATAATTATTGGATTACTCCCCTGCATATTTGATGTATTCTTTCTAAACTCATCACCAAGTCTTTCGGTTGTCCAATAATTATATTTATGAACTTCCTTATCAAATGCTCTACGAGTAAATTCATATGCAAAAGCACCAAAGGTAAGTATTAATACTGGGTTATTCTTACTTAAAAGGCTTTTAAGCATCATAATTTCATTATTTAACTTTATGTTCCAAAGCAATTCATTTCTTGCTGGTTTGGAGCTTGCTTCCGATACAGCATTACGAATGTATATTTTAGATGTATCAACTCGTTTTCCTGAATTTCTAAAAATACTATCTTGAACAACATCAAACACAGAAGTAATAATATTATGTCTTATAGGGTGTCGCGGATCAAAAGGAGTAGATAAGCTATCTTTCCATCTATCTGGCTCTGAATCTCCTATAATCCAAATTGGAAATTTTATATTTCCTGTATCTCTTTCCATAGAAAATCCTCCAAAATTTAATATTATTATTTATTCAACTTCCATATTACGTGATTTAAGTATTGCTATAGCTTCCTCAACCTTTAATAAATCCTTTAATAAAATGTTTGCTGGTGTTCTGACATTAACTCTATCACCATATCTCATAAAAACACATATTGCTTTCTGTCTATTCCCGTTCTTATGCCAATCTACATCTCCATAGAAAATATGATAAAAAACACTACCATCTTCATTATGACTACTTACAACTTCCTCAAAATCTGTTTCCTTATATACTTTTCCATTAATTAATTTTTTCTCCATCACTTATCCCTCATCTTTAATTCAGTTCTAGTCTTATATTAATAGTTAACATAATTATATTATATAAAATGACAAAAATACCACAAATTCATTTTATTGAATAATGTGGTATTAACAATTTGGCAATTCTAAATTTTTTTAAATGCTTTTTCATTAATTAATTTATGAAAATTGATGTTTATTTTCTTTAAATATTTGGTATAATATAAATAAGAAAAGTTAGTGCTGTAACACTAACTTTCCCTAGAACGTTTTTAATTTTAGGGCTATTAGATGTTATTTTGGGTTAGAAAAGGACTTTACTTGATGGGAGGGTCCTTTTCTTTTGTCTTAAATTTTATAGAAATATATAAAATCTTAAAAAAGGAGCAGATGCGCTTTTTTACTGAGATAATAACTAAGTTACTTACGGACTTTATTATAGTATAATATACTAGTACGATTCAGTCGGGCTACTGTTACCACAACCCTAAATGTTAGGGGGTGGTATATATGAGTAATGAATTAAGTTTGCTATTTAGCGGGGGCACGTTTTTAATTGCCCTATTAACTTTTATTGTATTACTTATTTTAAACATAAAAAAATAGTAGCCCATGACCGCAAATCTTAGCTACTATTTTTTTAATTCAATATATTAAATTAATGGTAACAGTTGCATACTGTTTCGTATACTAATAGGGTGTTACTAGCATCCTATTTTTTATATCTATATTATAACATAGTTTTTAAATTTTATACTATTATTTTTTAATTTGATAGAACCATAATTCTAATGTATTTTTTAAATTGTTGAATTGATCCATTGGAATGTATTGAGTTTCAATGAAATATTAAATTAATACTAATTTTTAGGATTTCATAGTATCTTTAAAATATCACCTCACCTCTAACTTACTACTAATATCAGTACCTTTTACACTCCTTAATTTAATTGCTAAATACTTATCCACGTTATATTTTAAGTTATTATATCCAGATTCTCTCGAAATTAACACAATATCATTACCTGTAAATTCAACCATTTAAATGTTAATAACAGACATATCTCCTAAATTCCCTCAAAGATCATCTATCATTGACGTAAATTTATTTATATATAATCAAAACCAAATAAAAAACCAATAAGTAACCTAATTATTAATTATGGATTAATTTATAAAACTTGCTAGCTTAGATTATTTATAATATTTAAATATAAATATTATAGATAATCTATTTAATTAAATATATGATTGTATAAAAAAAATATAAATCAATGAAATATGAATGAAATTTTCAAAACCTTAATTACTTTTTTTGACATAAAAGTTATTAAATATAGTTTATACTATAAAATATAATATATATATTATTATGTTAAATTTAACATATAAATTAAATTTATCGAAAAATAGGAGGTTTATTCATGAAAAAAAATTTAGTAAAAACATTAAGTTTATTATTAGTAACATCTTCATTATTTGCACTGCCAGTATTTGCAGCAGAAAAACCAAGTGGAATTCAAAGTACTAATTCAATTATCACTCCAGATGCAATGGTATCATATAAGATATCACAAACAAAACGTTATAGTAGTGATAATTATCCATCAAAGATATGGTATAGTGGATATTATGCCGGTTCAAATGTATCGGGATATTTATATTTTACAAGTGCTTACCAAAGTGATGGATACTGGATAGTTACTTATACAGGTAATGTAACTGGCCAAGCATAGATAATTATAGTTAAATAGTATTATAAAATATGGAGGTGGATTTTAAGTGTTACAATTATTAAATAAACATAAACTTATATATCTTACCTTAAGCATTTCCTTAACTTTATTAGTAAATGGATGTGGCTCTGTTAATAATATAAAATCCGAATCCCAAAAACAAGAAACTAAAATAGATAATATTGAGATTGGAAATAACGAAGTTCCACAAGCTAAAGAAGTTAAAAATGATTATAAGCCTTTAAATGGTTGGCAAAAGCTTGAAGGTGATTGGTTTTATTTAGACAACGGCTTAGTTAAACTCGGTTGGGTTGAAGATAATAATAAATGGTACTATTGTACCAATTTAGGATTACAAAAGGGTTGGCTTAATGCTGATGATAGTAAATGGTACTATTTCAATGAAAATGGAGAAATGTTAACCAATGCAACTACCCCTGATGGCTATAATGTTGATTCCACTGGAGTGAGAACCAATAATATATCATAATGACAAAGGTAGACAGTTTTTATGACGTCTACCTTGTCTTTTATTGTTTAATAATAATACTGTCGTTCCTTATTTTCCATATATTTATTTTATCTAAAGATAATTGTTTAAAAAATAAACCTAATTCGTATAATTTTTAAGTTCGCCCTTATCATATTCCTCAAAATATTCTATGGTACCTATTCTTCCCGAATCTATAAGCTTCATCTTAGTTTCATAATCAATCTCAAAGTCAGTAGTAGAAACATCCATTGAATCTATATAAATCGTACGGTCGAAGTCATCTCCAGTTAAGTGTGTAATATCTTGATTTTCCATAAGCGTACTAATAAGATTCCATGAGTAGCTAAAGAAGGAATTAATTGTGTGATCATTCGGCTGAGTCCTACCATTGAATAGATCTATTTTATTTTTACTATCTAAACGGAACCCAAGTGTTTCTTTATTGTATACATAAGTATTACCAACTTTATCATGTAACAGTTTCTCATATTCTTCTGGTATAAAATAATTTTCGTCTTCTTCTACATATATCTTTCGATCGAAAAGTCTTACTGGATAATTTGATAGAATGCCACCGTCAACATAACAACAATTATTCATTTTGACAGATTCGAAAAATAATGGAATTGACATGGAAATACGAACCGCATCCTTAATTGGCATATCTTCATATTTTTCATTTTCAACGGAAAAAGTTTCAACTTCATGCTTTGTTAAATTTGTGCCTTGAAAAAACATTTCTTTAAATTTGCCACTATCTTTAATTTCCTTAAATGTAGAATCTTTATTTCCTGTTTTCTTTTCAATGATATTTTCTAACCATCTAGTAAAAGCCTCTCCTTTAAACCACCCATACCCTTTAATAAGCAATCTATACAAATCTCTTATTGAGCCTATATCATCATCCATAAAGCTTCTTAAGTTCATCTCATTAAAAGTGTTATAAAGCTCTTCTTTTGAATAACCTAATCCAACCATGAGCGCTATAATAGCTCCTGCAGAAGTTCCTCCAACCCTTTTAATGCTCTGAAGTATCCCCTTCTGTTCTAGTATTTCTAAAGCACCTAAATATGCAATTCCTTTTACACCTCCACCCTCGAATACAAGATTCTTAAAGTTATATTCCATCTTAAACACCTCGATATTTATTTTATTAATATAATTTTTAAAGCAATAGTCACTTTGCCTTACATACCCTATTATTCTCTTCAAACAATTTTTTATTATTATTTTAAGCTACATTTATATTAACAAACATACATTCGCACATCCTATCAAATAATGTTATAATATTGCTAATAAAATACAAACATATATTCTTAGGAGTGATAAATATGAAAGTTGCTATTTACTCAAGAAAATCCAAATACACAGGAAAAGGTGATTCCATTGGTAATCAAATTCAAATGTGTAAAGACTACATAGAAAATCTATATAAAAATAAAAAAATTGAATATTCCATTTATGAAGATGAAGGCTTTTCAGGTAAGAATACTAACAGACCTGAATTTCAAAAGCTACTAAATGATATAAAAAAAGAGAAATTTAATGTTTTAATATGTTATAGGCTAGATCGTATCTCTCGTAATGTTGCTGACTTCTCCTCTACTCTTGATGAACTTCAAGTCTATGGAGTTGACTTTGTAAGTATAAGAGAACAATTTGACACTACAAGTCCAATGGGACGAGCTATGATTTATATTGCCTCTGTATTTGCCCAATTAGAGCGTGAGACGATTGCAGAACGTGTAAGGGATAATATGATAGAGCTTGCAAAAAACGGTCAATGGTTGGGCGGTTCTCCCCCTCTTGGATATTCTAGAAAAAGAGAAACTTGTTATGATGAAAACGGAAATGAAAAAGCAATCTCATTTTTAGTTCAAGAACCTGATGAAGTAAAATTAGTAAAGCTGCTTTATGAAACATATTTAAAGCTTGGATCTATACACCAAACCGAAAGATATCTAATGAACAATGGTATATGTGCACCTTCGGGTAAACTTTTCGCAACCTCTACAATGCATAAAATTTTGAAAAATCCTCTTTATGCTAAAAGTTCAGACGAAATTCTAAAATATCTTGAAGATGATGGTATTAATATTTTTGGCTCTCCAGATGGCATTCATGGAATCTTAGAGTACAATAAAACATCTGTGATAGCTAGAGATGGTAAAAAAACGACCCCTTTTAAAGATAAATCTGAATGGATTGCAGCAGTAAGTAAAAGATGTGAAGGCTTTATTGATTCTGACACTTGGCTAAAAACTCAAAAGCAACTTAAGACTAATAGTGCTCTATCTCCTAACCTTGGTAAGACTAATAATGCTTTACTTACTAGCAAATTAAAGTGTAAATGCTGCGGAAGCTCAATGGGAGTAGCACTTGGCCGTAGGCTTAATGAAACCGGATTATGTAAAGTTTATTATAGATGTAATTTAAAAAGGCGTAGCAGTGGCCATCTCTGTAATAGTAAAAATTTAATTGGAGACAAAGTAGATGAGTGCGTATTAGATAGCTTAGTAGAAATGGCTAAAAATAAAAAAGCCTTTTTAGATAGAATACTAAAGTCTAAAAAAGAAAATAAAAAGTTAAAAGAAGATAAATTAAAAAAATCAACTCTCGAAAAGCAAATAGCAAATAAAACAAAACAGTTGAATGGATTACTTGATAAATTATCTGTAGCCGATGATTTACTAGATATTTTCATGAATAAAATAAGATCACTAAAAAGTGAGATCTCCCAGTTAGAAGAAAACTTGAAATCCATAGGAGAAAATATAGAAAATAATTCTTCTGAGCTTTATGATATTGAATTTATAAATGCAGTATTAGATAAATGTGTAAACATAAAAAATGAATCTGTTGAAAGTAAAAGAAGGATTATAAATTTTTTAATCGAAGAAATAATATATGATGCTGAAACTGAGCTACTAGAAATATATCCTATAGGTTCTGGTGGAAGTAAAAAAAAACGCTATAATACCTTCATAAAAGAGATTACTAACGATCCTCTTTTGTTGCACTTTTATTCACGAACCAGTTTGGCCGCTAATTAATATAAGTCCATTCTTCAAAGATATTATTTTTCTAATTAGTTTAATTTGACTTTCTGAGAATCCTAAATCCTCAAGATTATAGTCAAAGTTATCACAATATAATATTCTAATTACTAATTTTTCTCCGTATACTACAGGTATTGAAGATACTCTTAAATCGTATTTTAGATTATTATAATTAACTATTATTTTTCCATCTTGAGGTCTTCTTTTTTCAGTTATGTCCATATTAGCTTTCAGCTTGATCTTCGATGCAAGAGTTATATATTCATCAGAATCTATTTTGTGCACCAAAACTAAACTACCGTTAATTCTATATCGTACATAAACACAACCATTTTGAGGTTCTATATGAATGTCGCTGGCATTAACCTTTATTGCATTAGTTATCAATATTTCTTCTAATGATTTGTCATCTATACCAAATATTATATTTTTTAAGCTTTCGTAATTTCTCTCTTCGATTTCCTTGATAACTATGTTTTTGTTATATATAAATCTTAGATATTCTTTTGCTTCTTCAGTTACTCCATATGACAAAACTATTACCTCGTCCAATTTTTCCTTTATTGGAATAACTCTATACTTCTCACAAATTTCTTTTTTTAAATTTTTAGCGGTTCCTAAATCTACATCTTCAATTTCATATTCCTTAATTTTAAACACACCTATCTAATTTTATATTTTTTAGTTTCTATTTTAAATTTTGAACCAAAATCTCAGTAATTATTCATTACATTCCAAATAATGTAATCTTTTTTATCGCCTAAATAATAGAAATTACTAAACTTTTAAATTAAAAATCCTAGACATTAATTAAAATGCCTAGGATTTCATGATAACTTAACGAATCAAATTCTAATACATACTTTTTATTTCTTAACATCACTATATTTTCTTGCAGCTTTCCATGTTTTACCGTACAATGACTTAGGATTTTTATTTGGCTTAACTCCCCTCATTTCTTCTCTAACAATTGCTCTAGCAATAATTTTAAATTTTCTAAACTCTTCTTCATTAACTTCTTGCCCAAGTAAGTTCTTTGTTATTAATTCACTCGTCTTTTGGTTAATAGCTTTATCAAATTTATTCATTTTCTACGCTCCTATATCACAATTTTAAATTCTAAAGATATTATTATCTTTAAAGCTTTAGTTTATCCATTAACTCTTACTTATTCTTTTATTATTCTATAAAACCTTTCATTTGCATTTTAATTGAATTTCTGAAAAAAGCCATTCCTGTTTTCATCTTTTTAAAATTTAATTTTTCATAAAATTTTTCTTTTCCAGGTGAAGCATATAATATAGCATTACATGTAGGAACGCATTCTAAGATTTTATTAACAATCTTACTTCCTATACTCTTACCTTGATATTCAGGTAGCACAGCTATATCATAAATTGCAGATTGATAAACTCCATCAGAGATTGCTCGTCCAAAGCCAATCAACTTATCATTATCAAAAGCAAATACAGCAGCATAACTATTTTCAAATGCTTTCTTATGTATTTCGCCTTCATAATGACTCATCCCTACTTTTTCTAGTATACTAGATACCTCTTCCCAATCTATATTACTACAGTTATATTGTAATTTTAGATCCATTCTACTATCTCCTTTTTTAATATATATGTTGCAATTCGCAATGCATATTTCATAATTCACAATTACAGCTAAAATTCTTTTAATATTTTTAGAATTATGATGAAGAATTATTTTTGCAATATGTATATTATTATTTTTATGATAAGAATAGCATATACTCCTACCTAAGGTAAGAGTCAATACTTTTTTATATTAATAAAGAATCCTCCATCATATAAAAACATGATAAAGAATTCTAAATTTAAATTACCGCGTATATGCTAAAAAAACATATTCTGATGAACTATTCCCTATTTCACTTATGCTACCATCTTGAGTGTATGTATAAATTTGCTCTTTCTTGAGATCTCCATTACTAGAACCTATAAATAAAACATCTCCATTTTCACTTACCTCTAATCCTTTTTCTATTTTTACAGTACCCGGAAAATCAAAAACTAATCTTTTTACCTTATTATCTATTAATTCATATAAAGAATTAACATTATTATACGCTTTTCCTGTAAAATACAATTTATCTTTATTTATAATTATATCTGAAATCTCTTCTATGTTATCTGCCAAAAGCTTAACATCCTTTGTTTTTTTGTTTATCATCATTACTTCTCTTTTATTTTCCAGTGTTAATTGTAAAAATACTACATCGTCATCTCTTGATTTTATAAATGCTAAATAGCCTTCATTAATCTTATAAAGTAACTCTTCTTTATTTTCTTTTATATTATAAGTAAATAATCCATTAACGCCATCATTGCTTACTCCATAATAAACCAATGTATCTGTATCATACCAATCATATAATGTTCCCGATATTGAAACATTAGATTTCATTTCAATTTCTTTATTTCCATTTGTATTGAATATTTTTAACTTAAGCCCATTATCATCTATAAAGTAAGAAATATAATTTCCACCTTTTGATAATTTTAATCCACTATAATTTTCATCTTGGATTTCATATCTATTTCCGTTATTAACTACATAATTTTTACCACTATCTACATATATATAATTAGAACTACTTTTATCATAATCTATGATAACCTTATTTTCCTTTGTCTCCACATACTTACCATTGTCATAATTATATAGTTTATAATTACCGTCTTCGCTTTTTAGAACTGCTCCTATATTTAACTTAATATCCTCTGTCACATTAGGTATGTCTTCTTTTTTAGATGCACATCCTAAGACAAACAGTGGAATTGCAATGAAAGCAAAAATGCTTAAGCACTTTCTTACTAATGAATTCATTTTTTGTTTCCTCGTTTTTTATAATTTTATAAAGAAAGTTCACCCTTGAAAACCACTTCTGCAGGACCTTTCATATAAACATCTTGACCTAAAACTTCTATGATTAACTCTCCTCCAGGAGCTTTAACAAAAATTTCTTTATCCTTATTAACAAATCCCAACTTCTTAGCAACTACTACTGAAGCACTGCATCCTGTTCCACAAGCTAACGTAGCTCCAGCGCCTCTCTCCCATGTATTAACTCTTATATGGGTATCATCAACTATTTTCACAAAATTCACATTACTTCCTTCACCAAAAATATCCAATTTTTCTATCTTTGATCCCTCTTGAATAACATTGTATTCTCTATCACTTTCGAAAATTATTGTATGAGGAACTCCAAGGAGCAACGTAGTCATCTTATACTTTTTATCATCTACTGCAATTTCTTTTTCTATAAGACTTTCCAAATTATTTAA
This sequence comes from Clostridium sp. YIM B02569, assembly GCF_022320765.1. Classification (NCBI taxonomy): domain Bacteria; kingdom Bacillati; phylum Bacillota; class Clostridia; order Eubacteriales; family Clostridiaceae; genus Clostridium; species Clostridium sp. YIM B02569. Next base: position 136,924 of record NZ_JAKJJX010000011.1, read on the forward strand.
AGGTATATCGCATCCGTTATAAGATGGATTCCCCATATAAACTCTCACATACTTAACCTTTTCATTTTCTAATATTATTTCAATCTCTTTAATTCCATCACCAGTTTCAACTGAAAATTTATCACCCGTAGCTATTTTATGTTCATAAACATATTTTCCAAAACATCTTATAGCATTTCCACACATATTAGCTCTTGAACCATCGGCATTTATTATAACCATTCTAGCATGAGCTAGCTCTGATTTTCTGACAATCACAAGACCATCGGCACCAATTCCAAAATGTCTGTCACAAAGCTTCTTTGCTAATAAGCATTCATCTTTAATCTTATTATCGAAATCCTCAATAAATACGAAATCATTTCCTGCCCCTTGCATTTTATAAAAGTTCATCTAAATTCCCCCTACTGATTAACTGTATTTCTTATAATTAGTAATTGTATAATTTCATAAGCTTCAACTATTTAATATTAAACTTTTGTATTTAATCATTAATAATATCACCAAGTTTAAATTATAACTTATTTAAAAATTTTTCTATATACTTTTTTAAATTTTTTTATAATATTTAGCTCTTTTTTCATTCTATTATTCTAATTTTACATTTATAATATATAATTTTTTAATATAAGTTTACATTTGGTATTTTAGCAATCCAAAAACTCAATTAGGATTACAATGATAAAACTATATTATAATACATCAATATAACATCTATGTATGAATTTGATTCACCCTTCTTCTCATTTTTGCTATTAATTGATAATTATATGCCTATAATGTTATACTATTTATAGTTACACTAAGAAAGGATGACATAAAATGGCATTAGATGGTATCTACCTATATAGTTTAGTAAATAATTTAGAAAAATCAATATTAAATTCCAAAATAGATAAGATAAATCAACCTGAAAAAGATGAAATTATTCTGACTCTAAGAAAAGATCGTCAGAATATCAAACTTTTAATTTCAGCATCCCCTAGGTTTGCCAGAATACATTTAACAAATAGCACGAAAGAGAATCCTATTAAAGCTCCTATGTATTTAATGGTTCTTAGAAAATATATACTAGGCGGTAGAATTACAAATGTTACTCAAAAAGATAACGATAGAATCTTAATAATAGAAATTGAAAATAGAGACGAACTAGGATTTGATAGTTTATATTCTCTTATAGTTGAAATTATGGGACGACACTCTAATATCACACTTGTTAGAAATAGAGATAATAAAGTTATGGAATCAATAAAACATATAACTGCTGATATAAATAGTTATAGAGTATTATATCCTGGTGTTAATTTTATTTATCCCCCATCTTCTACTAAGTTAAATCCTTTTTCTATTACTTTAGAAGAACTATCCTCTTTTACAAACAAAAATTCTATTGTTTTTGATAATAAATTTTATTTTAATTGTTTCACAGGAATAAGTAATCTACTGTCTAATGATTTATATTATAACATTACAAATCATAATAATTCACCTACAATAAGTGAAATTTATGAAAATTTTAATAAATTCATTTATGATTCAAATCAAAATATCTCTTACAATATGTATACAAATAAATTAGGAATTGTAAAAGATTTTTATTCTCTAAAATTAAATTCACTAAATGAAGATTATTTATCAATTTCATATGATGATCCTAATATATTAATGGATGCCTTTTATGAGAAGAAAGATAAACAAGATAGATTACAAAATAAATCTACTGACTTACAAAAGCTTATTCATACAAATATCGATAGATGTAATAAAAAATTAAAAATACTTAATGAAACTCTTAGTGAGTGCGATGAAAAAGAATCATTTAGAATAAAAGGTGATCTTTTAACTTCATATATTTATAGTATAAAAAAAGGTGATAGCGAATGTACTCTACTAAATTTTTATAACGAAAATCAAGAAGAATATATTACTATCTCTTTAAACAAAACCAAAACACCTGCTGAAAATATTCAGTATTATTATAAAAAATATAATAAGTTAAAGACATCTGAGGAATACGCTAAAGTTCAACTCAAGAAAAATGATGAAGAAATGAAATATTTAAATTCTGTACTTACTAATATTCTAAATGCTGAAAGCTATAATGAAATTGATGAAATAAAAAACGAACTTATTGAAACTGGATATATAAGATTTAGAAAAAACAACAAGAATTCAAAAAAGGTAAAGACTTCTAAGCCTAATCACTTTGTTTCAAGCGATGGAATTGATATTTATGTTGGTAAGAACAATCTGCAAAATGATTATCTAAGTTTAAAATTTGCAAATAAAAACTATCTGTGGCTCCATGCAAAAGATATTCCTGGATCTCATGTTATAGTTTGCTCTTTTGATGTACCAGACAAAACTCTTGAGGAAGCAGCTATAATCGCAGGTTATTATAGCAAAGGAAAAGATTCATTAAAATTACCTATTGATTACACAAAAGTTAAAGAATTAAAAAAGCCTAATGGGGCAAAACCTGGAATGGTAATTTACCATACTAATAAAACTCTAATTGTAACCCCTGCTGACTTTAATAACATATTTAATTCATAATCTACTGAAAAAGAGATATATCTTAATCCTAGGATATATCTCTTTTTTAGTAAACATATAATATTTTTAGATTTAAATGAACAAATCAAACTTTCTACACGCTTCCTCTAGCAATTCTACATTACTATTAAAAAAGTCTTTCTTTTCTTTTTCAATAGATGCAATCAAAGCATTAATCAGGCTCAATGGTGCAGCAAAAGATTCTATAAACCTTGTTCCCTTGCTTATAGCTGTTAGCGTTATATCAGAATATGGAACAAGCGGAGACAACATACTGTCAGTTATTGATATTGTTGTAGCTCCTTTTCTTTTTAGATGTGTAAAAATTTCTACTGTACTTCTTGCATATTTCTCAAAGGTAATCCCTATAATTACATCTTCATTATTAACTCCACTAATCTGCTTTGGAATTTGCTCTATATGCTCAATTAAATTTACGTTATTAAACATTAAATCCAGATAATATTTTAGAAACATTCCGAGTACAGCAGAACTTCTTCTTGCTACTATATATATTCTTTTCGCATTTAATAGCAAATTAACAGACTTTCTTAATTCATATATATTTAAGTCCTCCATTGTCAGCTTAATATTATTTACGTCATCTTCAAATATGTTATAAATATCTCTTTCTTCACTATCACTTGAATCAGAATCAATCCTTATACGCTTAGCTTTAGATACTTGCTGTTGCATGGATTCTTGAGTATCTCTTAAAAATTCAGGATAACCTTTGTATCCCAAAAAAATCACAAACCTCGTGACAGTTGCTATGCTTACTCCTGATAATTTAGCTAACTTTTCAACAGTTAGAAAAGGCGTACTATTTGGGTGCGCTAATATATATTTTGCTATTTTTTCTTGTGCTTTGCTCATATTCGGTATTTTTTCTGCCATTTTTTGATATACCTCTGACATAGTTTAAACTCCTTTCTTTTGGCAATTTAAGAGTATCTATCTGACTACTAGTTTCAAGTTCTTTACAATCTCATTTCTCAAATTATTAATTTCTAATATGCATATTACAATTGATTCTCTACATTTTACTTGTAACTAAAAATTTAGATTATTAAATTTCTAAATTTAAATTTGTTATTGAAACTTGTATATCTTATATATTTTTATTTCAATTATCATATGCAGAAACTCTTTAACAAAAAAAGACGCTAACAATTCCAACTGATTGTTAGCGCCTTTGCTATCAAATTTTATTTAAATTTATTTTATCACTTTAAGAAAACTTTGTAAATATGTTTTCAAATCTTTCTGATGCCTTAAACTTTACTTTATTAACTCATTTATTAATATATCACCAGCATTTTTAATTTTATCATTGTGAAAATATTGATAATAATAACATTTTATTTTTCCATTGTATAATTTTCTATTCTTTGTTGATTTTAATCCAAATGTTTTTTCAAATGGCTCGAAAGATGTTAATATGTTAAAATCCCAATCTTCCAGCTTTTTCTTTGCATTTCCCATATGTTTATATAGTGTAGGTAATATTTCCTTCTCACCGATTCTTTCTCCATATGGTGGATTTGAAATTATAAATCCATACTTTCTTGAAGTTGAAAATTCCATAAAATCTCTCTTTTGAAATTGTATATATTTATCAACTCCTGCTTTTTTTGCATTTTCCATAGCAACTTTAAGAACTCTATAGTCTATATCGTATCCTATTAGTTTTATATCCTTATTCTTTTCAGATTTCTTTGCACCTTCTCTTACTGAATCAAATATATCTTTAGTAATTGAAGGCCATGTTTCACATACAAAACTTCTGTTTACTCCTGGTGCAATATTTTGAGCTATCATAGCCGCTTCAATTAAAATTGTCCCCGAACCACAAAATGGATCTATTAATTCAAACCCGTCATTCCATCTTGAGATTAGAAGCATTGAAGCTGCTAAAGTTTCTTTTAATGGTGCTGCTCCAGCAAGTTCTCTATAACCCCTTTTATGTAATCCTGGTCCTGTTGTATCTATAGTAAGCGTAACTATATCTTTTAAGATAGCTACTTCTATTTTATAAACTGGTCCACTTTCGCTGAATGTCTCTATTCCATAGCTTTCACTCATACTTTTAACAACAGCTTTTTTAACTATAGATTGGCAGTCAGGAACACTATGAAGCGTTGATTTAATACTTTTGCCAACAACATGCATAACTCCGTCTTCAGGAATTATCTTACTCCATTCTACTTTTTTGGTCCCTTGAAAAAGTTCTTCGAAAGATTTAGCTTCAAATTCTGCCATTTTTATAAGTACTCTATCCGCAGTTCTTAAGTGAATATTGCAAATTGCTATATCCATTTCGTCTCCCTCAAAAGTTACTCTTCCGTTTTCAATTTTCAAATCTTCATAACCAAGTGCCCTTAATTCTTTTGCAGTTATGCTTTCTATTCCGAAAGTACTTGTTGCAATTAACTCATACATATTTTTGCATTCTCCCTTTTTATCTATTTATCAAATATTTTCACTGAATCTTCTCCATCAATTTCTTTTAGAGATACTGCTATAACCTCATTTTTAGAAGTTGGAATATTTTTACCCACATAATCTGCTCTAATTGGTAGTTCTTTATGCCCTCTGTCTATAAGAACTGCTAATTGAATACCTCTAGGTCTATTTACATCCATAATTGCATCTATAGCTGCTCTTGCTGTCCTACATGTATATAAAACATCATCAATTATAATTATCTTTTTATCTTTTATTTCAAGACCTAAATCTAAATTCTTAATCTCTAAATCTTCACTTATCTTAGTTAAATCATCTCTGTACAATGTTATATCTACAGATCCAACTGGAACATCTACCCCTTCTATTCCCTTTATATAGCTAGCAATTCTTTTTGCAAGCGGATACCCTCTAGTCTTAATTCCAAGTAAAACTAGTTCATCTATTCCTTTATTTCTTTCAATTATTTCATGAGAAATTCTTATTAGTGTTCTATTAACAGCTTTTTCATCTAATAAAACTGATTTTAATTTCATGTTATTCCTCCATATTTTTATCTTACTTCATTTCTTAATTTTTCTATTATTTCTTGAAAGTATTCTGGCAATTCTGTTGTGAATTCCATATACTCATTTTTGCTTGGATGAACAAAACCTAATGTCTTCGCATGTAACACTTGACCTTTCAATTTGAATCTTTGTTTCTTAAATCCATAAAGAGGATCACCAACTAGCGGAAATCCGATAGATGCCATATGAACTCTTATCTGATGTGTTCTTCCAGTTTCTAATACACATTTTATCAATGTGTAGCCATTGAATCTTTCTAAGACTTCATAATGTGTTACAGCTCTTTTGCCTCCCTCTACAATTCCTATCTTTAATCTATCTCTCTTATTTCTAGCCAAAGGTTTATCAATTATACCTTTATCATTCTTTAGTCTTCCTTCAACCAAAGCATAATATTCTCTCTTCATTGAGTGATCTTTTAATTGATCTGAAAGCTTATTATGAGCCTCATCATTTTTTGCTACAACCAAAACTCCAGATGTATCTTTATCAATTCTATGAACTATTCCTGGTCTTATAATTCCATTTATGCTAGATAAATCTTTACAATGATAAAGCAGAGCATTAACTAATGTTCCATTATAGTTTCCTGGCGCAGGATGCACAACCATCCCCTGTGGTTTATTAACAACTACTACATCTTTATCTTCATAAAGTATATTAATAGGTATTTCTTCAGCATCTACTTTTAATACTTCAGGCTCGCTAAATGTTACTTCTATTTCATCAAGAGCTCTTAGTTTATAATTACTCTTAGGAGTTTTATTATTAACCTTAATACCATCCTTTTCAATAAGTCCTTGAATAAAAGATCTTGATTTATCAACAAAAATTTCAGCTAAATACTTATCGATTCGCTCTCCTCTATCTTTTTCATCAACTATAAAAACATTTTTCTCCATAAATCAATATCCCTTCCTATTTAGCATATTCTTTCAACATTATAATATAATAACTTAGACTTTACAATTACTTAACACCTGAAATTTATTAGATTAATTTATGTGAATTAACGGTCATACATAAACTTCTCCCCTAAATATATAATTATTTTACATATTTTTTATAATATGCTATTATTTTTGTATAAGTATATAAATTCATATACTGTATCAGATTTACATAAATATATATTAACCAGTATGAAAAATGCTACATATGAGCTAGAATTTCATATATTCAAGGGGGATAATTTTATGGATATTATGACAATTTTAAGTGTACTATTTGCATTTATTTGTATTATAGTAGGCTTTATCATTGAAGGAGGAAATCCGGTAGCTTTATTACAACCCACTGCTGCAATGATAGTTATTGGAGGAACAATAGGTGCCGTAGGAATTTCATTTCCTTCCTCGACATTAAAAAAATTCCCAAGAGTATTAGCAATAGCTTTCAAAAAGAAAGAAATTGATCTTAAGGGATATATAGCCTATTTCAAAGAAGTATCACTTAAAACTAGAAGAGATGGGCTTTTGAGTTTAGAATCTGAGCTAACAGATGATGCCTTAGATCCATTTGTAAAAAAAGGGCTACAAATGGTTGTGGATGGTATAGATCCATCCTCTGTGAAAAGCATCTTAAATACAAAACTGGAGCAGCTTTCTACAAGACATGAAAACTGTATCGAAATGTTTACATCTGCTGGTGGCTATGCTCCTACTATGGGAATAGTAGGAACTATAACTAGTTTAGTTATAATACTGAGTTCTTTAAGTGACGTTGCCGCAATGGGAGAAAAAATTGCTGTTGCATTTGTAGCTACTCTATATGGTCTTGCTACTGCAAATCTTTTTTGGCTTCCTATAGCAAGTAAATTAAGAGAAATCGATAAAGAGGAAATCGCTGAAAAAGAAATGATCATTGAAGCTGTATTACTTATTCAAGAAGGAATTAACCCAAATACACTAGTAAGTAAACTTGTTAGCTATCTAACTGAAGATGAAGCTAGAGATTTAGAAGAAATTTAAAGAGGTATGATTATGAAAAAAAATACAAAGAAAGAAAAAGATAATACCGAGAGATGGATGTTATCTTATTTAGATTTCATAACATTAATGATGATTTTCTTTTTAATGCTGTATGCTATTTCTAATGTGGATACTAAAAAATCTCAAACTCTAGCAAATTCATTGAAAATCGGATTTAATAGTGGTAATGGAGAAAACGTAATAGCAGTATCTGATAGCTCAAATTCTCCTCCTACTGTAATTGATCAACAAAATACTCAGAACAATTCAGACTCTATAGCAGAAGAAGAAAAACTATCCGATGTAAAAAAGAAAGTAGATGATCTTGTCAATGATTCCGAGCTAAAAGGAAGTGTTACTACATCCATTCAAGAAAGAGGACTCATAATAAGCTTCAATGATAGCGTATTCTTTAATAGTGGACAATCTACTATCAAACCTGATTGGCAAGGTAAATTAATATCTATTTCAAAGATTTTAAACGATATTGATAACTATATACATGTTGAAGGACATACTGATAATGTTGCTATTAATAATGATTATTTTCATTCTAACTGGCAGCTTTCAGCTGTAAGAGCCGCAAATGTAGTAGAGTTTTTAATTTCTAAGGGAAACGTTAAACCCGAGAGATTATCTTCAGTAGGCTACGGAGAGTATAGGCCTGTTAAAGATAACAATACCGAAGATGGCAGAGCTGCAAACAGAAGAGTTGATATAGTAATACTAAATACTAAATTTAATAATTCTGAAATCCCAAAAGAATAACATTAATTAAGCCAATATAGAAAAGCTATCCTTAATCGCTTCAGGATAGCTTTTCTATTATTCAAAAAATACATAATCTTCATTTTATTACGTTATGTAAATAAAATATGTATAATTTTTATTCATTATTTCTGTGGGATAGTAAATTTATTCACCTTGAACAAAAAAACTTTTAATCTCATTTAATTCATCATTCAATGAAGGATCATTTTCTTCAGCCTCTATATTTTCACTTAATCCACTCGTAATGCTTGTAACTTCTTTTTCAACTATTTTTTCTATATTAGTTACTTCATCATCTTCTATAGGATCAGATACATTATAATTTTTTATAAAATCCTTCTCTAAATCATCAAATGTTTCTAATTGTGCATTCATGAAGTTTCTATATTTTGCTCTAAATTTAATAAATTCTTGTTTAACTCTTTCATATTCATCATTTATTTGAATAACATCATTATGTGCCTTATCCATAACCTTCTGAGCAGTTTCGTTAGCATTTTTCATCATAAATTCAGCTTCTTTTTTAGCCGAATTTTTTGCTTGCTCTGCAGCATTTTGAGCTAATATCAATGTATTTTGTATAGTACTTTCGATTTTAGAGTAATGCTCTACCTTTTCATTCAAATTAGCAAGCTTCTCTTTTAGATTTGCATTTTCTTTATAAAGCTCTTCATAGTTATCTACTACTTCATCCAAAAATTCATCAACTTCATCAGAATTATATCCTCTTAATCCCTTTTTAAATTCCTTGTTGTTTATATCCATTGGTGTCAACTTCATACTTTCACCTCTATTATGTATATTTTTTGATAATAATTTTTATCCTTCCACTTTTGCTATTCCCAATAGAATTACCAACTATAAATTTTCCAAAACCTCTTATAGTAATTCTTTCTTGTCCTTTTAGTTCATAACTTTTATCTTTTATCTTAACGTAATCTATAAGCACTTGACCCTGCTCGATCATTGCTTGAGCTTTAGATCTAGATATATTTATAATCTTAGAGACAATTCCATCAATTCTCAAAGAAGAAACTAAAACTACTACTTCTTCGAAATTAACTCTTGGTAAAAATTCAAAATCATCCACCACTTTTACATTACAAATAACCTTAGAAATTCTGTTTAAATTATATATAATAAAATCTTCTACTTCTTCGTGAACTGGCACATAACATGTATTATTATTTACTAATAAATCACCTATTTTATTTCTTTCTATTCCTAGAGATAGAACTCCGCCCAAAAAATCTCTATGAGTAAGATTAGAAAATTTCGAAGTACTTTCAATTTTAATCAATTTCATAGGAAATGGACTTTTATATATGTTATTAAAAGATACCATCCTTCTTTCAGAATCATCTAAAAGTCCATTACTTTCAATTTTTAAATCATTGCTAGAGAGGTTTTTCTCAAACCACATCCATATATTTGGTGTATAAAAACTTTTTCCAAATACAGTCATGTTTTTATCTCTAGCTAGTAAATATTTCTCATATAAATTCAATGCATCATTTCTATCATCATCTGTAAAATACTTTGCTATTCTTTCTTTCATAATTTATTGTATAATCCTTTGTAAAAAATTTATAATAATCAATGCAAATATAGGTGAAAAATCCAATGGTAATCCAGGACTTAATCTATATTGTAACTTTCTAATTGGTTCTAAAACGGGATTAACAAAACTGTGTAGTAAATCAATAAATTTATTCCCCTGAATTTGTGGTATCCACGAAACTATACATTCTATGAATATAGCTAGCTCTAATATGTTTAGAAACATATCAATAACTATGTAAACACTATATATCATAATTTATACCTCCTATTTTGACCAATTAAATAGAGCTTTTGAACTTAGTTCATTTTTTAATTCATTTGTTACTTCTACATTTGATGGTGAAAGAATATATACTCCCTTTTCAATTTGTTGTAATTCTCCGCCTAAAGCATAACATGAACCACTGATAAAATCTAATAATCTTTGTGCAATCTTTAGTTCTAAAACTGTTGTGTTTACTAATACTATTCTTCTATTCTTAAGTGCTTCACAAATTTCAGTAGCCTCTTCATAATCGATTGGCTTAGTTATTGTTACCTTTGTAGTCGAAGATGTATGGATATTTACAACCTTGCTATTCTTCTTATTGGTAATAACAGGTTCTATTTCGTCTTCATCCTTCACCTGCTCTTCGTATTGTTCTTCTTCGTACTCGTCATACTCCTCGTAGTCCTCAAACCCTAATAAAGATTTAACTTTTGATATAACATTACCCATTATTTTCGCCTCCTAAATTATAATTTCTTTCTCCAAATATTCCTGTTCCTATTCTTACTAAGTTAGAACCTTCTTCTATAGCTGTCATAAAATCATGAGTCATCCCCATTGATAATATTTTCATACTAATATTATTATAATTTTTTTCCTTAAGCTCATCAAATATTTTTTTTGTTTTCTTAAAATATTTTCTATTGCTTTCTTCATCCCCTATTGGAATAATAACCATTATACCTTTTACAGAAACAAATTTGCATTTTTCAATTGCTTCTATGAATTCATATAAATCTTCTTCCAAAATTCCACTTTTGCTTTCCTCTCTTCCAATATTAATTTGGATTAAAGTATTAGCAACCTTGTTAACTTTACTAAACTGCTTTTCAATTTCATTTAGCAAACTAATACTAGATAAAGAATGTATCAAATGTACCTTATCTACTAAATACTTAACTTTATTACTTTGAAGCTGTCCTATAAAATGCCATCGTACATCCTCATGAAAATTTTCTGATTTTTTTACTAATTCTTGAACTTTATTTTCCCCAAAATCTCTCATTCCTGCCATATACGCATCTTCTAGATACTCTAATGGCTTCGTTTTTGAAACAGCTAAGAGCGTTACTTGTTCTGGAATTTTGGATCTTAGTTCTTCAATATTTTGCTTAATTCCCATACTATAACACCTTACTAAATTATTCCTTTCTTTATCACTTTGTATAATATTCTATATAAACTTAAAATTTCCTTCCTAAATATCAATTAATTTCATTTTTTACTTTCATCTCTACTCATATATTTTACATTTGAATTTGCTGTCGTTGGTGGCATAATTATTTTATCTACAACTTTAATATCAACATAAAGTTTTCTAAGCATTAATTGTTTAACATGACTTCCATCTTCAAGTAAAGCCGCCTTCAATTTTTCTGGATCTCCTATGGCATATATATTAAAAGGAGCATACTCCATTCCACCATCATCAAACCCTAAAAATGCCCAATTACAAATTACTCCAGACCATGGAAGTATTCTATGGTTATTGACACTAATCGCCTCAGCTCCAGCCACTCTAAGTTCATTTAAAACAAGAGCCATATCATTATCATGTAAAAGCTTATTATTTATTTCATCTGTATTTTCTTCAAGAGCATTTGTAGTTCCATCATTTATCTTAAGTATAATTCCTGGTCCCTCTACGTTATTTGACCCAATAAATGATTTATAATCACTAATTTGAGTTTTCATATCATCAAGGATCTTATCATTTTTTTTATCATTCTGAGCATAATTCCTAATCTTATCTTTTTTCTCATTATTATCTTCTTGAAGATTTCCAATGTCTCTATATAATGCTGCCCTTTCTTCAACGGCATTTTGGTACTCTGTTGCATTTAATTGACTATAGGATTGAATACCTTTAAAATTAAAATTCATTGATATTAAAACCCCTAATATTATGGTTGCAATGAAAACAAAGAAAAAACCTTTATTATTTTTCATCACATCACCTCTCTATTTATCATCATGATTTTCTTTATCTATAGAATTATTTCTAGACCTATTTCTTCTTCTTATTTTAAATTCTTCTAATAATAGTCTGCGTATTATTGCGAAGTTATCAAATATTCTTCCTCCGAAAACTATTACCGCTGCCATATATATAGGTATTCCAAGCTTATCACCTAAATAAGCAAGTCCTGCTGCAAGTAATGCATTTCCAAAAAAGCCAGATATGAATATATCTGCTTGAAAGTTTTTAGAGAGATTTCCTCTGACTGCTCCAAAAACTGAATCTAAACATGCTAGTATTGCGACAGACATATATGGTGACAATTTATCAGATATATTAACATCTAATACAAATCCAAGTATTATTCCGATTAGTAGTCCTATAATTGCTATCAAATTAACTCTCTCCTATTCTTTAACTGATTTAATAAAGTCACTCTTCAATGACTGCTTTGATTTTCCTATAAATATATCATCTTCTGATTTAACTTCATTATTGTAGTTAGGAAGAGCAAGATATTCTAATGAACCTGGGAAAGAAATTCCAACGTTAAGTCTGCCCTTGTCTCCAATTGCCTTAATTATAATTTTATCTCTAGGATAAACTTTCCCAGTCGAACCTATGGCTATTCCATTTCCAGCAGTTTTTATTCCCGTTTGTGGTGTTATTCTAATATCATTTATAGATATTGCCTCAGCTCCTGAATACCAAAGTAAGTTAACTATATGAACCAATTCATCTTCTCCTAGATCTCTGCTACTATCATTTGTCGTAGAACCAAAAATAGATGTTTTAGGTGTTATTGTAAGAACAATGCCCTGCCCTTTAACATCAACTATACCTAAATGCATTCTAGCCTCATCAAGTTGATTTTTTATATCTTGCCCCATGTCACCATTTTTAGCTGCTGTTTCTTCCATTTGTTTTAACTGATCGGATAACTTTGAATTTGTTGACGCTAATTCTTCTTTTTCTTTTTTTAGAGATTCAACTTCTGAAATAATATCGTTTTTATCATAATTACTAATTTTTGACTCTATATTCTTATTTGATAATACCTTAAATTGATATGCTAATAAAAAGCCTAAAAGTCCACAAACAATTGCTATAAATAATTGTGATCTAGATATCTTCATTAATTACCTACCTTTCTTCCTTATAATATACAGGCGCACCATTAAATCCTACATCTACATATCCCTTAACAATCCCTATATCAGGATTTTGAATTATATGTAATAATTTATTCATTTTATCTGGTATATTTTCATCATTACCAATTCTTCCTTCTACCTTACCAACATATACTTTTATGTTAGTAAAATCACTTATATCAACATAATCAATTTTATAATTTGTCGGATTGATCTTTATAATTTGATAAAAAACATCTAAAAAATCTAATACTCTACTGTCATCTATCATCTTTTGTCCTAGCGCTACATCTTTTAAATCTATTCCTTTAACATTAACTAAACTTCTATTTTCAACGCTATCTGTTTTTTCAAGAAAATTTCCATCATTATCCAAAACATATTTATATCCATCTTTTTCAACATAATAAATCCCCTCTTTTTCTGAGATCTTTATATTAACTTGTTTAGGATACGACTTGCTTATTTCAACATTTTCTACGTATGGATTCTTTTTAGCATTGCTTATTATATTTTGTTTATTTATAAATAGAATATTCTGTCCTATTAGATTCTCTGTACCATTCTTAACATCTTCTCCACTCATTACTGGATTACCTAAAATAGAAACCTTTTTAATAATGAAAAAATTCGATTTTATTGCAAAAATTGTTCCCACTATAAATAGGACTATAATAGTCATAATTATTTTCCTTATTAGTCTTCTTCTTTGCGACCTCAAGATCAATTTATTATTATTCGTTTTTACCATACCCATCCCTATTCTTATCTATGCCTTATATATTCTAACACTTATTATTTTATAATCTTTAGTATAAATTTCATATATAATAATACCACTTTAACGATATATTTTCATCTAAAATTTAAAACTACTTTAAATAATTACCTAAAAAATACAGGGCAAAGACTTGTATTCTAATTCTTTGCCCTGTATTTTCTTATATTTCCTTAAATTCATCTTTTCCTTCAGTTTGCCTTGATATGTTTAAAAGTATTCCTATTGCCGTCATATTTATTACTAATGAAGTTCCCCCATAACTAATAAACGGTAGCGGAACCCCTGTAACTGGCATCGATCCTGTAACAACTGCAATATTTATTAAAGATTGAACTGCTACAACTCCAGTTATGCCTATTGCAAGAAGAGTACCATATGTGTCTCTAGCTTTCATAGCTACACTTATTCCCCTCCAAACAAATATTACAAAAAGTAATATTATACATATACACCCAATAAGCCCTAATTCCTCGCCGATAATGGAGAAAATAAAATCATTATGTGGCTCTGGCATATACAAAGTTTTTTGCCTTGATTGGCCAAGGCCAAGCCCTGTAACTCCTCCAGCACCTAATGCATAAAATGATTGTATAAGTTGATATCCATCTCCTATTGGATCTTTCCATGGATTTGTAAAACTCATTAACCTTTTCATTCTATATGGTTCTAATACTGTAAATGCAACTGCTGCTGCAACTAATGCTGGCGCAACAATTCCAAATAAATGCTTTATTCTTCCACCTGCTGCAAACAAAACAAGAAATGTAACTATCATTATAACAGAAGCTATACTTAAATTTTTTTCAGCTAATACAATAGCTGCATAAAATCCTGATGTAGCTAAATAAGGAACTATTCCAGTTTTAAAATCTTTTACTCCTTCACCTTTCACTTCAAGGCTTCTTGCTAAAAAGAGCACCACAACATATTTCGCAAGCTCAGATGGTTGAAAGCTTAACGGACCTAAATTAATCCATCTTTGCGCTCCATTAGTTCCTGGAAAAAGAAATACTGCTAATAGTATAGGTATAGTCGCTATCATTATTATAGCCGTATATTTCTTTATCTTATGATAATCAACACTCATCGCTACTGCCATCGCTATAACTCCAACAACACCTGCCATCAATTCTTTTTTCAAAAAAAACATACTATCCTTATACATAAACATGGCATAATAAGAACTTGCAGAATATACCATAACCACACCAATTGTTAAAAGTAATGCTACGGTATAAAATATTCCATAATCTATTTCACCCATTTTTGATTTTCTTTTGGACCCAATGACCTTCATACATAAATCCTCCAAATCTACTACTTAACTTAAAGTGCTACAAAGCCAATTATACATAAAATTGCTGTAATACTTGAAAAAATCGTTACTATTTTTACTTCACTCCACCCAACTTGCTCAAAGTGATGATGGATTGGAGACATTCTAAATACTCTCTTACCTGTTAATTTAAATGATGTAACTTGAATTATAACAGATAATGTTTCAATTAAATATATTCCTCCAACTATAATCACAAACAGCTCCATTTTTAACATTAATGCTATTGTTCCGATAACTCCCCCTAGAGCTAACGAACCTGTATCACCCATAAATATTTTTGCAGGGAAAGCATTAAATTTTAAAAATCCAAGTAATGCTCCAGCTAATGCTATTGCAAAAACTGCTACTTCAACATTCTGTGTTCTAAAACCAATGATAGCAAAGAAAGTTAACACTATAACCGTAACTGAAGTTGCAAGTCCATCTATTCCGTCAGTTAAGTTTACAGCATTAGTTACTGCTGCATAATATACTACTATGAATGGTATGTATAGTATTCCTAAATTCAATCTAAAATTTTGATTTATAAATGGAATCAAAATATCTGTACCTACATTTGTATATCCATACCATGCTAAAGCTACTGAAAATAAGACTAGCAAAATCATCTTTTGCGCTGCTCTTAATCCTAGATTATCTTTATGAATTATTTTTAAAATATCATCTAAAAATCCAATAAATCCAAAAGCTAAAAATGAATAAAGTAATATCATTTCTCTACTCATAGGTTTTTGCCCCATAATTAATATAGCTGTAGCTGTAGCTATAAAAAATATAAGACCGCCCATTGTTGGTGTTCCAGATTTTTTCTGATGACTTTTAGGTCCTTCTTTTCTTATATTTTGACCAAATTTTAACTTGTGTAATATCGGTATGAATATTGGTCCAAGTACTATTGAAAATAAGAACCCCATAATTAATGGTGCTAAAATTTTTGAGTTAATTAATAAGTTTATTGCTTCCCCCATCCAGTGTTGCCTAAAATATCCGAAAGAAAATAATCATGCTAAGTAATTATTTTCTTGAAGATCCTAATTAAGGCAAGTCACCTCCTTCGTGTTATTTTAAATTCTATAGATATTTGGTTATTTCCTCAAATTTTGCACTTCTAGATGCTTTAATTAAAATAGTATCATTTACTTTAATCATATCAGTTAACCTCTGCATTAATTCTTGTTTACTCTCAAACACCATTGTACGCTCTCCAAAGCCTTTCTTATAATACTCTTTAAATTCACCAGTAGTCAATAAAATATCTGCCTTATCTTTCGCAAATTCACCAACTTGGATATGTGCTTCTTCCGCATAATCTCCAAGTTCACCCATAGTTCCAAGTACTGCGATTTTCCTTGATCCAGAATAATTTTTTAGCACTTCAAGTGCAGCTTTCATTGAATCTGGATTAGCATTATAAGAATCATTTATAATAGTAAACTTATCTTTATTTATAACTTCAAGTCTCATAGAAGTAGCATTAAAATTCCCTAACCCCTTTTCCATCTCTTCAAAAGTCAACCCAAAATTTCTTGCTATTTGTATTCCTATAAGTGCGTTTAAAACATTATGTTCTCCGACCATATTTAGAGTAAATCTATAATTTTCATTATCATCAGTAACTACATCAAATGAAGTATTTTCAGATGTTAATTTTATATTCTTAGAGTAAAGATTATAAGTAGAATCATAACCTACTCTCTCTAAATTAAACTTATCACACTCAACTATTGTTTTTAGCATATCATTTTCACAGTTCACTATTAATGAGTTTTTGTTTTCAAAGAAATCTGTTATAGACATCTTCTCTTTAAGTATATTTTCTCTAGTCTTCAAATATTCTATATGAGCCACTCCAATATTAGTTATTGCACCAACATCCGGAAGTGCAATACTCGCTAACTTGTTTATCTCTCCAAAATTACTCATTCCCATTTCAAGGACAGCTATATCATAATCTTTAGAAAGTTCAAATATCATAAGTGGTAATCCAATTTCGTTATTGAAATTTCCTTGAGTTTTAAAAACTTTGTATTTTCCACTTAGAAATGCAGCTACTAAATCTTTTGTTGAAGTCTTACCAGTAGATCCTGTTATTCCAACTACCTTTACTCCAATTTTCTTTCTGTAAAACCTAGCCAAATCTCCTAAAGCTTCTTTAGTATCTTTTACTTTAATAATAGTTCCCCTATTTTTTAACTCTTCAATTTTAAACTTCACATCATCAATTATTATTATAGATGCCCCTTTTTCGATAGCTTGTATTGTATAATCATTGCCATTAAAATTCTCTCCTTTTAATGCAATGAATAAATTATTTTCCTGAATTTTTCTAGTATCAGTTGAAATCTTATTAAAAATACCTTCGTTATTTTTAACTATTATTTCTCCATCCACTGCCTTAATTATTTCCGCTAAATTTAAATCCAAGTTCATCCACCCCTTATTTTCCTGTTAACTTCATCACCAAAATAACAATCCTAAATATCGCTTAAATCCGTCATTGTTACATTATGAATAAGCTCCCTAATTGTTCATGTTATCTAATATTTCTTTTACAATTTCTCTTTCATCAAAATGTATAGTTTCATCTTTCAATACTTGGTAAGTTTCATGACCCTTACCCGCAATAACTATTACGTCATTATCTAGAGCTATATCTATAGATTTTTTTATTGCTTCTTTTCTATTTTCTATTACAAAATAATTATCCTTATCAATTCCAGCTTCAATATCTTTTATTATACTTAGAGGTTCCTCACTTCTAGGGTTATCTGATGTCACAATTGTAATATCTGCAATATCTGTAGATATTTTACCCATTTCAGGCCTTTTTACCTTATCCCTGTCTCCCCCACAACCAAACACAGATATCAATCTTCCTTTTGTAAATGCCTTAGCTGTCTTTAATATATTTTCTAAACCATCTGGAGTATGTGCATAATCTATGATGATTTCATAACCTAAATTATATTCTTTTGCTACTCTTTCACATCTTCCCAAAACTACTACATTTTCAATGCCGCTTTTTATATCCTTTATAGGCATACCTAGTTTAAAACACGCTGCTATTGCACCTAACGCATTATATATATTATATTCACCTGGTATATTTAAAACAAATTGCTCATCTTCTTTCAAGTTGAGTTTAAATTTGATTTCTCTACTTCCCATTTCTTCATCAAAAGCTTTAAAATCTGAAATGCTTTTTACTGAGAATGAATATATATCATCACATTTTAAATTGTTTAAATCATTAATTACTTGTCTCCCGTAATTATCGTCAACATTAACAATTTTTATTCTAGATCTTTCAAACAATTTAAACTTTGCCTTATAATAATTTTCAAAAGTCTTGTGAAAATCCAAATGATCTCTAGTCAAATTAGTAAATATTCCAACCTGAAATTCAATACCATAAACTCTATCTAATGCTAATGAATGGGAAGACACTTCCATAACACAATACTCTACACCTTTATCAACCATTTCAGAAAATAATTCTTGAAGCTCTAATGATTCTGGAGTTGTTCTTTCAGTATGAATTTTTTCATCACCTATAAAATTTGCAATAGTTCCGATAAGACCAACTTTTTTATTGCTTTCTTCTAAAATATGCTTAATCATAAAAGCTGTAGTAGTTTTCCCATTAGTTCCAGTAACTCCAATTATCTTCATTTTAGAACTAGGATTATCATAATAATTTGCTCCCATTAATGCCAATGCTTTTCTTGTATCATTGCATTTAATAATGGTAATATTCTCATCCTTTATTTCTATATCATCTTGGATTACTATAACTTTTACTCCGTTTTCAATAGCTTTTTCTATATATTTATGGCCATCAGTTGCATATCCTTTTATACAGACAAAAACATCATCATTGCCAGCTTTTCTGCTATCATAGTTTATTTTGTTAACTTCAATATCAATATCACCCTGAATTGATTCATAATCTATTCCTTTTAAAATACTTTTCAAATTCATATTGAATTCCTCCTAATTAACTTATCGTATATGAATATTTTAATTTATATTTTATATTAATAATTATTACGTTTAAGAAAATTAAATGCGCAATTATTATCTAATCTCAACGAATATGATTTATTTTGTATGTAATGATCTTATGAACTATGAAATCCATTAATTAGAACTTATATGATAAAAAAATATAGCATGCGAGCACCCCCACATGCTAGTATTTTATCATTCGCCAATTTACTTTAAATTTTCCGCAAAAAGCGATTTTAATTTAAATTCCCTATATATCTACCATTATTCTTAATCTTCATAATACGAACTTAAAATCAACTCGGCAGTTGTTCCTTTAGGTATAACTTCACCTTCTGAAATATTCTGTACTGAAACAACTCCATTCCCTTCAAAAGTTGCTGTTATTCCAAGATTTTTTAATAAAGTAGTCACATCCTCTTTTGAATATCCCCTAACATTTGGCATTACAACATTATTATTATAAGTCGCATCCCCACTTGTGTAAAGAGTTATTTTAGAACCTTCCTTTACTGATGAACCTGGATATGGCTTCATACTTAATATTGTTTCTTCATTTCCATCTATATTAAAATCTAGGCCTTTATCCTTTAATACTTTTTCAGCATCTGAAACTTTCATGTTTCTAACTTCTGGGATAATAATATCCTTAACAATTTTCTCATTAGAAGATGCACTATCTAAATAGTTAAAGATACCTGTAAACAGCATTTTTGCATATGGTACTGCTACTTGTGAAGCATAGTATTCACCGTTACTAGGCTCATCAACAGTTATCATAACTGTAACTTTAGGATCATTAGCTGGAGCCATTCCCACAAATGAAGATATATATTTGCCTTCTCCATACTTACCACCAACAACCTTTTCTGCAGTTCCTGTTTTACCCCCAATGTGATATCCCTCTATAAAAGTTCCAGTTGCTGTTCCTCCAGTTACAACACCTTCAAGATAACTTCTAAGTTCTGCTGTTTTTTCTGCACTTGCGACTGTAGCAGTCGTAGGCTTAAAAGTTTCATCAACAATCTTAACACTATTTTCATCATTATGAGTAATTTCTTTCATTACATGAGGTCGAATTAGAGTACCTCCATTAGCAATAGCATTAAATGCAGCCATATATTGAACAGAATTTACTGTATTAGTCTGTCCAAATGATATTGTTGCAAGATCCGCTTCTGAAACTTTATCGATTGGTTTCACAATTCCAGATGCCTCCCCTGGTAAGTCAATTCCGCTTACTTTTCCGAATCCGAACTTATTAATAGATTCATATAATTTATCTTTACCAATCATTTGTCCTAATTTTACAAAACACACATTTGATGAATTCTGAATGATTTGAAGTAAATTTTGAAGTTTATTTTCTCGTTCCGCATCCTTCACTACAATTCCACCTACAGATATTGATCCATTATCCACAAATTGTGTATCTTTATTTGCAACATTGTTTTCTAAACCAGATATGGTAGTGATCACTTTAAATATTGATCCTGGTTCAAACGTATCACTTACCAACCTATTTCTCCACATTTTCTGTATCTTATCAGTGAGATCTGCTCCATCAAATTTACTTGCTCCATCATATGGATTATTAGGGTCAAAATCTGGTTTATTTACCATTCCTAGAACTTCTCCAGTCTTAGGATTCATTATTAATATCGAAACTTCTTTAGCTTTATCATCTTTATAGGCCTTTTGCGCTATATTTTCAACAATGTTCTGGATATTTTCATCGATAGTTAAAGTAACATCTTTTCCATTTACAGGTTCCGTATATTGAGAAACTGTATAAGGCAAATCTTCATTATTTTTATCAAGCTCCGCAACCTTCATTCCAGGAATTCCCGACAAATATGAATTATATTGAAGTTCTACACCACTTAATCCTTTGCCATCAGGATCAGTAGTTCCTAAAACATGCGATAGAAAATTATTATTAGGATAATATCTTTTAGTATCTTGCGAAACTATAATTCCATTTATATTAAGTTCTTTTACTTTATCCGCTATATCTTTTTCTATTTTCCGTGCTACAGTCACAGAAAATGCATCTGCCCCACTTGGAAGCTTCTTTTCTAAATCCGCTTTTATTTCTGACACATCCATATTCAATACTTTCGCAATTACGGGTGCAATATCATCGTTTGTTAAGCCACTTCCTTCTGTAGGGATCGGAATTCCTACACTTTTCATATTGGTAAGCTCTTTATTTGGAATGGATTTTACAGATCTTTTCAAGTAATTCCTTATTGAATTTAAATCAAAATCCACTCTATAGACATTAGCAGATACAGCCAGCTCATTTCCATTTCTATCCAGAACCTCTCCTCTTTTAGCATCTATTTTCACTTCACTTGTCCACTGTTCTTCAGCTCTTGCAGAATAGTCTTTTCCATCAACCATCATTATATAAGAGAGTCTAATTATTAATATAGCAAAAATAGCTGTTAATGAAAAAGCGACACTTCTCGTTCTCTTTCGTATTTTTACTTTACTTACATGTTTTTTCTTTTTCAATGCCTGTTCCTCCATTTATTTTCCTCTGAATAAAGCACTAATTTAGATATTCACCTATTAGCTGAGTATTGCTTTTAACAATTCTAATAAAATACCTAAATATATAACGGATATTATTACTAAAAAATATTAGTATGCGAGAATTCTCACATACTAATATTTTTTCATTTGTATAATTCATACCAACCCCCTTACAAAACATACCCGTTTCGTTTTAAAGTTTTAGTATTAATTTATTCTCACTTTTTAATCCTTATAGTCTGAACTTAATGTCAACTTAACAGTTGTTCCCTTTGTTATAACTTCACCTTGAGAAATATCTTGTTCTGAGACTGCTCCACTTCCTTCAAAGGCAGGCACTATTCCAAGCTTCTTCAATAGTGTATTAGCATCTTCCTTTGAATATCCCCTAACATCAGGCATTACAACATTATTATTATTTGTTCCATCGCTACTTGTATAAAGATTTATTTTTGACCCTTCTTTTACCGAATATCCTGGATATGGTGTTAAGTTTACTACTGACTCCCCATCACCATCTATATTAAAATCTAACTTGGCATCCTTCAACGCTTTTTTAGCATCATCAACTTTCATTCCTCTAACTTCTGGAATAATAACATCTCTAGTAATTTGTCCCATATTTTCATCAGAAAATTTGTTATTAAGGTAATTAAAAATATCAGTAAATAATGGTTTTGCTGGCGGTACAGCTACTTGTGCCGCATAATAAGCACCATTACTTGGTTCATCAATAGTCACCATCATAGTAATTTTAGGATCATCCACAGGCGCCATTCCAACAAATGAAGATATATACTTACCTTCTTGATATCTTCCATCAATAACTTTCTGAGCTGTACCTGTTTTACCGCCTATATGGTAACCTTCTATAAATGTTCCTGTTCCAGATCCCCCAGTAATAACCCTTTCAAGATAACTTCTAAGTTCTGCTGTCTTTTCAGTACTTGCAACTGTTGTTGTCTTAGGCTTAAAAGCTTCATCGACAATATTAACATTATTTTCATCTTCATGAGTGATTTCTTTCATTACATGTGGTTGTATCAAAGTTCCACCATTAGCAATAGCATTAAACGCAGTCATATATTGAACTGAATTAACCGTATTAGTTTGACCAAAAGATATTGTAGCAAGATCTGCCTCAGAAACCTTATCAACTGGTTTAACAATTCCTTTTGCTTCTCCAGGTAAATCAATTCCACTCGCTTTTCCAAAACCGAATTTATTAATATATTCACATAATTTTTCTTTTCCAATCATTGCTCCAAGCTCCATAAAGCCTACATTACATGAATTCTGAATTATGTCTGGGAATACTTCTGCTCCATGCCCCTGAGTTCTCCAGCACTTAGGAGTAATTCCTCCAACTTTTAATGAACCTCCACAATAAAACTTACTATCCTTATTTACAATGTTTTCTTCAAGACCTGTAATAGCTGTTACTACCTTAAATATTGAACCAGGTTCAAAAGTATCATTTACAAGCCTATTTCTCCACATTTTTTGTACTTTGTCATCTGAATTTGCTCCATCAAATTTATCTGCACCATCACGCGGATTATTAGGATCAAAATCAGGTTTATTTACCATTGCTAAAACTTCACCTGTTTTAGGATCCATAACAAGAATTGAGACTGCCTTAGCTTTTGTATCATTATAAGCTTGTGTGGCAGCTTTTTCCGCAAAATTTTGTATATTCTCATCAATTGTAAGTGTAACATCTTTACCGTTTACCGGTGCTGTAAACTGAGATATTGTATAAGGTAAATCTCTATTATTTTTATCAAGTTCTGCTATCTTCATTCCAGGAATTCCTGATAAATACGAATTATATTGAAGCTCTACTCCTGTAAGCCCTTTACCATCAACATTAGTACTTCCAAGTACATGTGATAAGAAATTATTATTCGGATAATATCTTTTAGTATCTGGTGATACTAAAACTCCACTTATATTAAGATCTTTTACCTTATCTGCCTGTTCTTTTTCTATCCTTCTAATTAAAGTAGCAGATCCAGCCTTTGCTCCACTTGGAAGCCTTGTTTCAAGCTTATCTTTTACTTTATCTACATCTAAATCTAATGCCTTTGCAATAACAGGCGCAATATCATCAGTTTTTAATCCATCATCTCCAGAAGGTATTGGAATTCCTACACTTTTCATATGCTCTATTTCTGTTTTTGATAAATCCTTTAATCCTCTTGATAAATATGCTCTTATAGAGTTCAAATCGAAGTCTACTCTATAAACATTCGCAGATACCGCTAATTCTTTACCATTCCTATCTAATATCCTTCCTCTTATGGCATCTATTTTTACCTCACTTGTCCACTGTTCTTCTGCTCTTGCTGCATAATCAGCTCTTTTAACTATCATTATATAAGAAAGTCTAAGAGTTAATATTACAAAAACAATTGTCAACGCAAAAGCTGCTATACTCATCCTTTGGCGCATCTTTGCCCTATCTTTATAATTCTTTTTTTTCAACTTTTATTTCCCCCATGCACACTTTCTTTTACATAAAACCCAAAAGAACCAAGATAAAGCCAATTAATTTTCTAATATAATTACTTATTTTTTATTATTTTAAGTAACTTATTATTTTATTAAACTTATTAATTTAGAGAATATGTTCTTACTTTTAGCAGTATTTTCGGAACTTTTAGGTTTTAAATCTTCAAAATAATTCTGTGAAAAATCAACTTTTATAGTTTGTTCTTTTTTTGGAATAGCCATTGCCAATTTACTTTCAGCACTTTTTTGAATATTATTTAATGAAGAAAATTTCAATATTTTTACTTTTAATGCCTCATTATCTTCTTGTGTTTGTTTTATTTGAGTATCCAAGTTTCTCGCATTGCTTTCCATAGTATAAACCTTGTTATCTCCGTGAATAGTAATAAACCCTAAACTAAATATGACAACTGCCACAGTTAGTAAGTATTTCCTATCATTTTTTCTCCTGTTTTTTAATAGGATATTTTTATTTATAATTTGTTTTCTTCTTTGTATTTGTTTATATTTTTTATCCGGTTTACGTACTCTTGTTTTTCTTTCTGGAGCTAATACTGTATTCCCTTTTATATAATCATATTCTCTTCTTCCCAATTTATTCACATCCCAACTCATTTATAACATAATAATAATTATAATTTCTCAATTACTCTAAGCTTAGCGCTTCTACTCCTTGGATTTTCTTCAATCTCTTCTTTAGTTGGTGC
Organism: Clostridium sp. YIM B02569; assembly: GCF_022320765.1. Lineage (NCBI taxonomy): Bacteria > Bacillati > Bacillota > Clostridia > Eubacteriales > Clostridiaceae > Clostridium > Clostridium sp. YIM B02569. The sequence continues at coordinate 162,091 of NZ_JAKJJX010000011.1, forward strand.
AATACCTTTTTTAGCTATATTTTTAACTAATGGTGATTTTCCACATATACACATTGGAAATTCTTTTGGACAATTACATGGATTCTCTAATTCTCTAAACTTTAATTTCACTATTCTATCTTCCAAAGAATGGAAAGTTATAATAGCCATTCTTCCACCTTTATTTAATCTATTCACTCCATCCTCTATAGTTTTATTAAGTATCTTTAATTCTGAATTAACTTCTATTCTAATTGCCTGAAAAGTTCTTTTAGCCGGATGAGGCCCTTCTCTTCTCATCTTTGCTGGAATTGCAGCCTTGATAATGTCTACAAGTTCAAAAGTTGTTTCTATCGGCTTCTCAATTCTTCTATTTATAATAAAATTCGCAATCCTTTTAGCAAATCTTTCTTCACCATAGTCCTTTATTATTTTATATAAGCTGTCCTCATCGTAATTATTTACAATATTGTACGCGGAAAAATCACTTTCTCTATTCATTCTCATATCTAACGGAGCATCTTTCATATAACTAAAACCTCTTGATGCTTCATCAAGTTGATATGATGAAACTCCAAGATCCATCAAAATTCCATCAACCTTTTCAATATCTAGATCGTTTAAAATACTATCAATATTATAAAAATTGCTATGAACATACTTTACATTTTCAAAATCCTTAAGTTTTTCTTTTGCTGCCTTTAGAGCGTCTTGGTCTTGATCTATCCCAATAAGCATCCCATCTTTGGAAAGATTGCTTAAGATATGAGATGAGTGTCCTGCTCCTCCTAAAGTACCATCAACATAAATCCCATTTTCCTTTATGTTTAATGCCTCTATACATTCATTTAATAAGACCGATACATGTTTAAATTCCATAATAAAAACTCCTTATATTCCTAAATCATTCATTTTTTCTGCAATTGAATCAAAGTCTATATTTGATTCGTTATATTCGCTCCACTTTTCCTTGCTCCATATTTCTACTCTAGATAATACTCCAATACTTACTATGTCCTTTTCTATACCTGCATATTCCTTTAAATTTTGTGGAATCAATCCTCTTCCTTGCTTGTCTAACTCGACTTCACAAGCTCCAGAAAAAAAGAACCTCACAAAGGATCTAGCATCCTTATTTGTTAAAGGTAAAGTTTTTAATTTATTCTCCAATATTTTCCATTCTTCAAGTGGATAAGCGTACAAACACCCATCAAGTCCTTTGGTAATAACAAATTTATTACCAAGTCCATCTCTTAGTTTTGCTGGAACAATTATTCTATTTTTAGGATCTAACGCATGTTGATATTCCCCAATGAACAATATTCTCAGCTCCTACTTTTATTGATTAGGTAATTTCCCTCTATTTTAAACCACTTAACACCACTTTTAACCACTTTATCTATACTTATTCTATAGAAACATGATATTTCCTTCTTTAAACTTATATTTTTTTGTATAAATAAAAATAGCTGCTTCAAAAATAATAAAACTTATTTCTGAAGCAGCTTTCATGGAGCAAAGCTTGAGTTATTATATTTTAATCTCTTAATGTAGCTCCAAGCTTATATTCTAAAGATTTTAGGATTTTTTCATGAACTTTATTAACATCTTTATCTGTTAATGTTTTATTTTCATCTCTGTACCAGATTGCATAAGCTATACTCTTTTTACCATCTGGAATTTGTTTTCCTTTATATATATCAAATAATTCTACTTTTTCAACTAAATTTCCACCAGCTCTTTTTATTGTATCATCAATTTCTTGAACTAAAAGACTATCATCAACAAGTAATGCAATATCTCGTGTTACTGCTGGGAATTTTGGAAGTGCTTTATATTTTTTATCCATATCAGCATTTTCATATAAAACGTCCAAATCTAATTCTGCCACATAACAAGGCACATCCAAACCGTAATTTTCGCATACATCTAAATGAACTTCTCCTAAAGTTCCAGCATTAGTTCTACCAACAACTATCTTAGCTGTTTTTCCAGGATGGTAACTTACATTTTCGCTCTCTCTTTCATATTTAACACTCTTTATACCTAATCCATCAGTTATATTTTCAACAACACCTTTAAGATCTAAGTAGTCACAATCTCCATAAATACCTATAGTTAAAATATTCTTTTCTATCGGAAGTTTTGTTTCATCCACATTTGGAATGTAAACTTTCCCCATTTCAAACAATCTTACATATGAGTTATTTCTAGAATAATTTCTTCCAAGTGATTCCATCATTGATGGAAGTGTTGAAGTTCTCATTACACTATAATCTTCCCCTAATGGATTTCTTATCTTAACTACATTTCTAAGATCACTATCTTCTGGTAAATTAATTTTATCAAAAACCTTTGGAGATACAAATGAATAACTAATAGATTGATTTAATCCACTTCCTGTAGCAAGCATCACTACTCTATTATCTAATAATCCTTTTCTATATCTTGGCTCTCTTTCTGTAGAAACTTTAAAAATTGTTGTAGGAATTTTTTCATATCCATAAATTCTTGCAATTTCCTCAGCTATATCTTCTCTAATTGCAATATCAACTCTAAAAGTTGGAGCTGTCACAACTAAGTTATCACCATTTATTTCTGTAAATAAATCAACACTATCTAAACATCTCTTCATCTCTTCTTTAGAAAGATCTGTTCCAAGGAAGCTGTTTACCCAATTTGAGTCAACAGTTACAGTTGATACTTCTTTCTTGTTGTTGTAAACATCTATAGTACCTTCCATAACTTCTCCGGCATCTAATTCACAGATTAAGCTACATGCTCTATTTAATGCAATTTCAGCTAAGTTAGGATCTATATCTTTTTCAAATCTTCCAGAAGCTTCTGTTCTTAGATTTAATTTCTTTGAATTCACTCTTATGTTAGTTCCATCAAAATTTGCACATTCAAAAACAACTTCTGTAGTATCTTCTTTTATTTCCGAGTTTAAACCACCCATTATTCCAGCAAGACCGATAATATTTTCTCCATCTTTAATACAAAGCATCGAATCATCTAATTCTCTTTCTACTTCATCTAAAGTTGTAAACTTTTCTCCTTGCTTTGCTCTTTCAATTACTATTTTATTCGTAGCAATTTCTCTTTTATCAAAAGCATGCATTGGTTCACCAGTTTCAAGCATAACAAAATTTGTTATATCAACTATATTATTTATTGGTCTTATACCAGCTTCAAGAAGTCTTTCTTGCATCCAGCCTGGTGATGGCTGAACTTTAACATTTTTTACTCCTCTTGCCATATATCTATTGCAAAGAGTATCTTTAACTTCAACAGTTAACTCTTCATTTATATTTTTAGAATTTTTAATTTGATATTCTAAATTTGGCATTTTATAAGTTGTTCTAAGAGCTGCTGCTGTTTCTCTTGCCATCCCTACCATACTTAGGCAGTCAGGTCTGTTTGAAGTAATTTCAAAATCTAAGATAGCTTTATTTAATCCTAAAAGTTCCTTAATATCAACTCCAAGCTTAGTATCAGTAGGTAAGATCATCAATCCATGAACCGGCTCATCTCCAGCTGTACCTAATTCTTCTTCTGAGCAGAACATACCATTAGATACTACTCCTCTAAGTTTTCCTTTTTTTATTTTAGTTCCGTCGGCAAGTGTTGAACCATGAAGAGCAACCGGCACAACATCTTGCTCTTTCATGTTCGTTGCAGCTGTAACTATTTGTATTTGTTCACTTCCTATATCAACTTTACATATGCTTAACTTATCTGCATCAGGATGTTTTTCAATATTAGTAATTTTTCCTGTAACTACATTTTGAATTACATCTCCTTGGATAACAAGTTCTTCTAGTTGTGAACCAGTTAGAGTTAATTTATCTCCTAATTCCTTAGGACTAACATTTATATCAACATAATCTTTAAGCCAATTATATGGTACTTTCATTTTGTTTCCTCCTTTTATTGCTGGGTATAGCATCTTATTTTAATCCAATTTCTTCACTAACCCTCATTTTAAATATACAAAAGTTCTTAATGGGTAGCATAGCTACACCATTTTTAATATTCAAAAAATCTTAATTGCAGCATAACTACTTTTTTAAGGTGATAAGTTCTTAATTGAAACATAACTGCTTTTTTTAGTTTCAAAAGTTCTTGATTGCAGTATAGCTGCTTTTTCAAGTTAATAAGTTCTTAGTTGCAGCATGGCTGCTTTTTTCATATGGGCATATCTTTAGAATATTTATGGTAATATTCTAAAGAATAAATATTCCTAAGAATGTATATTCTTAAATTCTTGAATTTCAAATAAAATTAAGCTTTTAGAATTGATTTAAGAATCTCATATCACTTTCATATAATAATCTTATATCATCTATTCCATACTTTAGCATTACCATTCTATCAACACCAAAACCAAAAGCAAATCCACTATATACTTCTGGATCAAGTCCGCAGTTTCTAAGAACATTTGGATGAACCATTCCGCAACCCAAAAGCTCTATCCAACCGCTGCCTTTACATACTCTACAGCCTTCACCGCCACATACAAAGCATGTTGCATCCATTTCAGCAGATGGCTCTGTAAATGGGAAGTGATGTGGTCTGAATTTAGTTTGAACCTTGTCTCCAAACATTTTTTTTGCAAATAATTCTAATGTTCCTTTTAAATCAGCAAATGTAACTCCTTTATCTATAACTAATCCTTCCATTTGATAGAATATAGGTGAATGTGTAGCATCTACTGAATCTGATCTATATACTTTACCAGGGGAAATCATTTTTATTGGTGGCTTTTGATTCTCCATAGTTCTAACTTGAATTGGTGAAGTCTGCGTTCTAAGTACTATTTTATCATTTATATATAAAGTATCCTGTTCACTTCTAGCCGGATGATCCTTAGGGATATTTAAAGCTTCAAAATTATAGTGATCATATTCAACTTCAGGTCCATCTTCAATTGTGAACCCCATTGAAACGAAAATTTCTTCCATACTTTGAAGAGTCAAATCTAACGGATGCCTCTTTCCTATAACCTTCTTTCTTCCTGGAAGAGAAATATCTATAGTTTCACCTGCAAGCTTTTCAGCCTTTTCTTTATCTTTAATAGCTTTTAATACGCTTTCTAATTTTTCTTCAACAGCAGCTTTAGCTTCATTAACTAATTTTCCTACAATCGGTCTTTCTTCTGGAGAAAGATTCCCCATACCTCTTAATATTGTAGTAAGTTCCCCTTTTTTTCCTAAGAACTTAACTCTAATTTCTTCTAATTCACTGCTGGTTTTAACAGCTTCAATTTTGCTTAATGCAAGTTCTTGTAATTCTTTAAGTTTTTCTTTCATTGATTGTTTCTCCTTTCAATAAGACATATAAAAATAATAATAGACCTATAAATATTTCTTTAAAAATCATTTGTTGGCAATTAAAAAGATTTTTTGCATAAAAAAAACGCCACCTCATAAAAAGGGACGAATTATCCGCGTTACCACCCTAATTGGAACTAAAAAAGTACCCAACTCAATTTAATTAACGACTCTTCTCGCCGCTAGCTACTACTATAAATTTCACAGCTAGAACTCCTGAGCGAACTTCAATATTATATTATTTAAGAAGGCTTACAGTCCATGACCCTCTCTCCCTTAAAACTTTTCTAATATCTACTCTCTCATTCACAGTTTTTCAATGTTCAATTAATACAACTCATTATACAAATAAATATATAAAATATCAATACTATTTTCAAAATTTATATATAAATCTACTGCTTTTCTAATATACCATATTTATAAGTATATTCCCAAATCAAATTAAATATTTTATCTTAACATAATTATTCTATTTTAAATATAAAACCTCTGAACACCAGATGTTTCCTATAAATATTTATATATTTTACTATTTACATAGATAAATATATAAATTTTAAAATTTTTTCATATTAATATAGATTCCTAGAAATATTCAAATCTACTTTCATTCTTAAATAGTTTCAAATTTTCCTAGAAACCTATTAATATACTTTCCTATTTTAATAAGATTTAATCACAATTGATTTTGTCTTACTTTCTCATACATTATAACAGATGAAGCTACTGCTACATTTAAAGATTCAGCATTGCCTGGCATTGGTATCTTAACCTTAGTATCCGCCATCTCTAACACTTCTCTACTCACTCCATTTCCTTCATTCCCAACAGTTAAGAGAACTCTCCCTCTTAAATCTGCTTGAAAGAAATTTTTATCTGCATCTAAGGATGTCACTACTAAATTAAAACCTTTCCCCTTTAATTCTTTTACCAAAGAGAGATTCTCATCATCATAATAAATAGGAATATAAAATATAGATCCCATTGTAGATCTAATTGTCTTTTCATTATATATATCCACAGTACCCTTTGTTAATATAATTTCTTGTACTCCAGCTGCATGTGCAGTTCTTATTATAGCCCCTAGATTCCCTGGATCTTGCACCTTGTCACAAAGCAAGTAAAAATCTCCATCGAATTTCAATTCCATTGTATTCATTTTTATAACAGCAAGTATTCCTTGGGGATTTTCTGTAGAAATAAGTTCTTTAAATAAATTGCTAGAAATTTCATAAATCTTAATTTCATCATTTATATATTTGCCCAAAAATTCGTCTACTTTATCCTGTGCATCTTCAGTCACAATTAGGTAATCTACATCGACTTTGGCCTTAAATGCCTCTTGAACTAATCTAAATCCTTCAATTATATATCTACTTGTTTTAGTCCTATTCTTTCTTTCTTTAAGCTTTTTTGTATTCTTAAACAAATTATTTTCTTTACTTTCTATATATATCAAAGTTTTACACCTCAAAACTATAGGATTATGGAAAAATAATAGTATTATTATTTATATTTGAATATAAAAATAAAATGCGACATAAGCCGCATTTTATGTACTAAGCATTTAATTGTTTCTTAGCAACTTCTACTAATTCAGTAAATGCCTTTGGATCATTTATAGCTATTTCAGATAACATCTTTCTGTTGATGTCTATTCCAGCTAATTTGATTCCATTCATGAATTTAGAATATGATAAGTTGTTTATTCTTGTAGCTGCGTTAATTCTAGCTATCCATAAACTTCTATAATCTCTCTTCTTATTCTTTCTTCCAACATAAGAATTTCTTAATGCTCTTATTACTGATTCATTAGCAGTTTTATATAACTTACTTTTTCCACCGTAGTATCCTTTTGCAAGTTTTAAAACTTTTTTATGATTTTTACGAGAATTCTTCGCTCTCTTTACTCTTGCCATTACTTAAACCTCCTGCATTACCCCTATATTATAGGTATGGTAATAATTTCTTCATTACTTTTAATTGTGAATCTGAAACATATCCAGCTTTTCTAAGATGTCTCTTAGTTTTTGAACTCTTCTTTGTTAAGATATGGCTTCTAAATGCCTTACCTCTCTTAAGTTTTCCTGTACCTGTTTTTCTGAATCTTTTTGCTGCACCTCTATGAGTTTTCATTTTTGGCATGATTAAATCCTCCTCTCAAGTTACGCCTTTTTAGGCCCTAAAACCATTGTCATATTTCTGCCTTCTCTTTTAGGTCTTTTTTCTACTAGGCAGACATCTTCTAATTTAGCTGCAAAGTTATCAAGAATCTTTTGTCCCATGTGGGCAAGTTCCATTTCCCTACCTCTAAATCTTACAGTGATTTTAACTTTATCTCCTTCTAATAGGAACTTTCTAGCATTTTTTGCTTTTATATCAATGTCATGTTCCTCAATAGTTAGACTACATCTTACTTCTTTAATAGATATGATTTTTTGCTTTTTCTTAGCATCTTTTTCTTTTTTAGATTGCTCATATACATACTTACCATAGTCCATAATTCTACAAACTGGTGGTTTCGCAGTAGGAGACATCATAACTAAATCCATATCTTTTTCTTCAGCAAGTTTTTTTGCTTCAATAGTTGGGACAATCCCTAATGGTTCCCCGTTACTTCCTATTAGTCTAATCTCTTTTTCTCTAATTTCTTCATTCATAGAAAAATCTTTATTAATATTTTTCACCTCCGAAAAACTATATACATAATAAAAAGACGGCATAACTGCCGCCTCAAATTATCAATACTCAATGTATAGACATCACATAAAACCCATACTAGTAAATTCAACACTGCAGGGTGAGAAACGGCTGTTTCTTCTTAACATGTATGAGTATATCATTGTTGTTAATCCATGTCAATATTTTTTTGCTATTATTTGACCAATTTTATTATAGTCGCTATTTGCTTCATAAAAATGAACCTTATCTCCAAATACATTTTGAATAGTATCTAAAAATTCTTTATTGCTACATTTTTCTTTTCCATAGATATTTATATTTTCAGGTGCACTTGTTATTAGTCCGCTAATTAATATATCTTCCATATTTAATTCAGCTTTATTTTGATCTGTTGCAATTTCACTGAAAAAATCGTAATATAAATCTTTGCCTTCCTTATCTCTTACTATATAATTATTATCTTCTACTATTATATTTATTTCTTCTATTTTACATTCCTGTATTTCTACAAAGTACTTTAGTAGTTTTATAAATTCCTTATATTCTTTTTCCACCATATATCTTTCTACTACTTTATCTATAACTTTTTCTATATCCTCTCTTAATTTTCTCATCCTAAAAGTTATAAATCCATCTATATTAATCTCTTGTTTTTCACTTATGCAGTCTCTAATCTTTTCTACCATAGAATTAATTTTATTTAAACAAAATATAGTATCCTCATTTGCATCTACTTCTTCATACTTTAACACCTTTAGTATTTGATCTTCAACCTCTAATATTTCAGATTGCTTTAAGAAAAAATAATTATCCGTTATAAATTCAAACATTTCCTTTTTTCTATAATTATCAATAACTATTCTATATAAAATATTACTAACATATAAGTTAATAATCTCTTTTACTTTTTCATTATAACAATTTTCTTCACAAATTATCTTTATTATATGAGTTTTTCCTTCTATACTTTCAACAAATCCTATTAAAATCTCCTTCTTCTTTAGTAGCTCTTTTAGCTCTTGCAGGTCACGGGAAAAAGTCAAGTCTTCACTATAAGCTAATTTTAAAATAAGCATGGATTTCACTCCCTTCTTAATATTAGTATGTATTAAAAATTTGAGGATATGCAAAATTCATATGATATATTTCTAGTTGATAAAATATTAATTTTTATACATTCTAGCAGTTACTTAATTGACATATCTGTCTTTAAAGTGCAAAATATAATTTAAAATAATAATTTCAGTATTGATTATTTTGCCTTTAAATATCAGTTATACATTCTTATAAGGAGAATTTATATGCATTGTTTTGTCGATTATAGAATTACTAAAGAAGAATTACTTAGCCTTTCCAAACTAGACCTAAAACCAATATTAGTCCCTAAATGTAATGATGTTTATGATGCCATAAATGGTCATCCTGATATTCAATTAAATGTACTAAAAAATGATTCATTTAATAAGATAATTATCCAACGAAATATCTCAGAAAATTTCAAAGAGATCCTTAAATTAAACGACATAAATTATATTGTTTCAAAAAACACATTGTCCAATACATATCCAAACGATATTATTTTAAATTCTTTAATTTTAGAAAACTATTTTATACATACTTTAAAATATAGCGATGAAAATCTCTTAAACTCTCAAAATTCAAAAATACACATTGATGTTCCTCAAGGTTACACAAAATGTTCTATTCTCCATGTTAGAGAAAAAGCCTTAATCACAAGTGATAAAGGGATTTTTAATTCTCTTAAAAATTACGATTTTGACATCCTTCTGCTTCCTCCTGGAGATATACTACTACCTTCACTAAATTATGGTTTTATAGGCGGGGTCGGTGGTATGGTCTCTAATAATAAGATGGCTTTCTTTGGTGATTTAGATAGTTACACATGGGGAGATCAAATAAAGAAATTTCTTTTTAAATATGACGTCTTACCCATTGCACTAAGAAAAGGGAAATTAATAGATCGAGGTAGTCTATTTACCCTATAACCATGTCCACTATATAATATGATTTCTACTTTTTTATGTTACTTTTAAATAAATATAAAGAAGATAGCATTCACACTAATAATGTAATTACTATCTTCTTTATATTCACCTTGTCATTCTATTCTTTATTTCATCAGTTAATTTTTCTGCTTTTGACTTTACTAATTCTCCTACGTTTCTCATTTCATTCCCCATATCTTCTGCCAAGCCTTTCATTTCGTAACCAATTTTTTCTGCCATTTCTTTTATTTCCTTAGTTAAATCTAACATCATAGTATCTCCTTTCATATAATAATTTACGCAATTTATAATACCATCAATAAAAAATTTTTTTATACTAAAAGTTTGCCCCAAAATAGGAATATTATTATAGAAATTCGGCTAAATTATTTTCTTAATTACTTGCAAACAAAAACAACTTTTATCTGAATATAAAAATTAAGCTAATAGATATTTTCTTATCCATTAGCTTAATTTCGTGCCTTTTCTCTTACTATTAAACAAAATATTAATTTACTAACTAATTATTCTAAAAGTTCTTTAGACATTCTATTGTAGTCAGAATCATGTAAATTCATAACATTTGGTTATATTCTTAAGTTATTTTTATACTCAGTTCTAAAAATACAATAATACAATGTGGTTACCTCTTTATTATTTAGAAATTTTAATCTCTCGAACTTTTTAAATTTATATTTGAATCCGCACTTTTCAATTACTCTTTTTGAGTTGTTGTTAAAATCAAAATGTGCGCACCAAATTAATTCTAAATTTAGTTTATTAAACCCATAGTCCACTAAAGATTTTACAGCTTCAGGAACGATTTCTTTTCCCCAGTATCTAGGATTGAGAGCATACCCCACTTCTTTCTGATTTAGTTTCAACAAATTATTATCAGGCTTTCTATCATGAAGCCCTATGCTACCAATAACTTTATTTTCTGATTTTAAAACTATAGCATATGTTTCATTATTTCTAATAAACATTCTTATTATTTTTCTACTTTCATCCTCATCTTTATGCGGCATCCAACCAGCGTTAGGACCCACCAACTCACTTTTGGCATATTCATATAAATCTTTGTAATCATCCTCTTTCCATGTTCTTAATAGCAATCTATCAGTAACCAAATCCTCCATCTTGCTTCCCCCTTATATAATCTGGTCAAATATCTAATTACGCCTCCAGCATATCCTCTTTTCGTTTCTAACACATTGAACTAAAAGTTTTATCGAGTAAATTCTCTAAACAATTATTAACATTCTTTAATTTATAGACACACGGATTTTATTACTAAAATTATAACATATTATGTAAATATGCAACTACAATTTATACCCAGGGTGCTTTGGGCAATTGATAAATATTAGCTTTAATGAATTTTACTATTTTATGAATATATTGTTATAGTTTCAATACTCTTCTCATCTATATTTTTAATATACACAAATTTTCTTAAATTTACTTTGACATACTGGCTTTTTATACTTTAAACTATTATGGATACGCAACTACAAAAAGTGATTATAAGCTTATTATTTTTCTCTTATTTTAGGAGTCTTTTCACTTAGTTGCAAATTTTATAAGTTTTTTGGAGGTAATTGATGAGCATACTTACTGTTAAAAATATGAATCACGGATTTGGAGATAGAGCTATTTTTGAAGATGTTTCATTTAGATTATTAAAGGGTGAACATGTTGGTCTTATTGGTGCTAATGGAGAAGGTAAATCTACATTTATGAATATAGTAACTGGTAAGCTAATGCCTGATGAAGGGAATGTTATTTGGTCTAATAATGTTAGAGTTGGTTACATGGATCAGCATGCAGCATTAATGAAAGGTCAAAGTATAAGAGATGCCTTAAGAGATGCTTTTAAATATCTTTTTGATCTAGAAGCAGAAATGAATTCTTTATACGAAAAGATGGGGGATTGTACTGAGGATGAGTTAAATAAAATGCTGGAAAGAACTGCTGTAATTCAAGACATGCTTGATCATAACGGATTTTATGTTATTGATCCAAAAGTTGAAGAAGTTGCAAAGGGTCTTGGGCTTTTAGACCTAGGGTTAGATAAAGACGTTGATGATTTATCTGGTGGACAAAGAACCAAAATCCTTCTAGGAAAACTATTATTACAATCTCCTGATATTTTACTTTTAGATGAGCCTACAAACTACTTGGATGAAGAACATATCGAATGGCTAAAAAGATATCTTCAATCATATGAAAATGCGTTTATATTAATATCCCATGATGTTCCATTTATAAATTCAGTAGTTAATTTAATATATCATGTAGATGAAAGAAAACTTACACGATATGTTGGAGATTATGATGAATTCCAAAGGATATATGCAATAAATAAAGAAAAATTAGAAGCTGCTTATGAAAAGCAACAAAAAGAAATCTCAAGACTTGAAGATTTCGTAGCAAGAAATAAAGCTAATGTTGCTACTGCAAATATGGCTAAGTCTAGACAAAAGAAGCTAGATAAGATGGATATAATTGAACTTTCAAAAGAAAAGCCAAAGCCAGAATTCAACTTCAAATCTGCTAGAGCTTCAGGCAAAGTTATTTTTGAAACTAAAGATTTAGTTATAGGTTATGACTCTCCTCTTACAAAACCATTAAATTTATATATGGAAAGAGGACAAAAAATAGCATTAGTCGGGGCTAACGGGCTTGGTAAATCAACTCTTCTAAAAAGTTTACTTGGTATAATAAAACCAATAAGTGGAGAAGTTCATTTAGGAGATTATCAATACATAGGTTATTTCGAACAAGAAGATAGAGGCAATAATAGCAATACATGTATAGATGAATTATGGCAGGAATTCCCTGGATATACTCAATATCAAATAAGAGCTGCTCTTGCTAAATGTGGACTTACAACTAAGCAATTAGAATCACAAATAAGAGTTCTATCTGGTGGTGAGGCTGCAAAAGTTAGACTTTGTAAAATTATAAATAATGAAACTAATATATTAATACTTGACGAACCTACTAATCACTTAGATGTTGACGCAAAAGATGAGTTAAAAAGAGCGCTTAAAGAATATAAAGGAACAATTCTGTTAGTTTCGCATGAACCTGAATTTTATAGAGATATAATAACAGAAACTTGGAATTGCGAAGATTGGACAACTAAAATAATATAGTCAGTTAATAAAAAAATGTAGTCAGTTTATTAAAACCGGCTATTTTTTTTATGTTTCAACCTAAATTTCTCTATAAAACTTATCAATAATTCTATTTTTATAGGCTTTATCTAGATTATCTACTAAGTCATAGAAGACATAATATAAATATAATTAATAACAACCTCTCTTTTCATTAGTATACTCTTCTACTATAATAATATTTAAAGAGATAAAAACACTGTTTCTGTTGGTAGTCAGAACCTATATTATAATATAGCAGTAACCTGCCCTCCTGGGGTTGTCCATTCTCTGTGAATTTCTATACTACAGGAGGATTTAATTATGATAACAATAATTAAATTAACAGTTCTTTTTGATGATCCATTTTGGATTGGTGTCTTTGAAAGTATTGAAAATGGTGAATATAAGGTATGCAAAGTTACCTTCGGCTCAGAACCAAAAGACGAGGAAGTTTACGAGCTCATACTGAAAAAATTCTATCGTCTAAATTTTAGTTCGCCAGTATTGTCTGATGACTTTGAATCACCAGCAAAACCTAATCCTAAAAGGCTTCAACGAAGCATTAGAAAAGAGGTTAATGTTAAAGGCATAGGAACTAAAGCCCAAATAGCAATGCAATTACAGCATAAACAAAGCAAAATTGTACGCAAACAAAAATCAAAAGAACAAAAGGAGCAAGAAGAGCAAAGAAAGTTCGAGTTAAGAAAAAAGAAAAAGCTTGAAAAGCATAAAGGACATTAACAATAAAAGTTCTTTATGAAAATCATATATCTTAACTATATATTATGAATTTTTTCCTATCTAAAATGCTCAGAAATAACAAGTTAAAAATGCTATTAACACTTTAATACTAATAAATATATCTTTTTGATAAATATATTTATTTAATTATAGTATTACAGCATCATCTTAACTTGTTATTTTTTATTATTCCTTATTCCTAGAGTTACCTTTTGATTTAAATTCACAAAACTTATTGTCTTAAAAACTCTTACTTGACATAAAATGCTAACATGTTATCATAAAACTATTAGCTAAAAGCAATATACATATAAAGGGGATATTACAAAAATGATGACACTTGATAAATTTGAAGAAGCATATGAAATCGTACAAAAAGTAATCTTAAAAACCAAGTTAGTGTTTAGCGACTATTACTCAGATATTACAGGAAATAAAGTTTACTTTAAGCCTGAAAATATGCAAAAAACGGGGGCGTATAAAATCAGAGGGGCATACTATAAGATCAGCACGCTTTCAGAGGAAGATAGAAGCAAAGGTCTTGTGACAGCTTCTGCTGGCAATCATGCTCAAGGGGTAGCTTATGCTGCCAAAGCCTATAACACAAAAGCAATAATTGTAATGCCAACCACTACTCCTCTAATGAAAGTTAATCGTACAAAAGCCTATGGCGCAGAAGTCATTTTACACGGAGATGTTTATGACGAGGCTTGCAATTACGCTTTAAAACTTGCTGAAGAAGAAGGTTATACTTTTATTCATCCTTTTGATGACTTAGACGTAGCAACTGGTCAGGGCTCAATAGCAATGGAGATCATAAAAGAATTGCCAACTGTTGATATAATCTTAGTTCCAATAGGTGGCGGCGGACTTGCTACAGGTGTTTCTACACTTGCAAAACTTCTAAACCCTAATATAAGAGTTATAGGGGTAGAGCCTGCTGGCGCAAACTGCATGCAAGTTTCTTTAAAGAATGGAGATGTAACTACTCTTCCTTCAGTAGATACAATAGCTGATGGTACTGCCGTCAAAACCCCTGGTTCTAAGATTTTTCCATATATACAACAAAATCTCGACGATATCATAACTATCGAGGATCACGAACTTATAGGAGCATTCCTAGATATGCTCGAAAATCACAAAATGCTTGCTGAAAACTCAGGCTTATTAACTGTAGCAGCTTTAAAACACTTAGATGTAAAAGATAAAAAGATTGTATCAATTATAAGCGGTGGTAATATGGATGTAATCACCTTTGCATCCCTAGTGCAACATGGTTTAATAGAAAGAGAACGTATTTGTACAGTTTCTGTTTTACTTCCAGATAAACCTGGAGAATTAACCAATGTATCTAAGGTAATTGCAGAAGCTCATGGTAATATAATCAAACTTGATCACAATCAATTTGTAAGCATTAATCGTAACAGTGCAGTTGAACTTGATATCACAATGGAAACCTTCGGACATGATCACAAAGAAGCAATCATTAGAGCTCTCAAGGATAGCGGATATGATCCTAAAGTTATTCAACCTAAAATGATTTATCAATAAAATCCATAAAAATCTTAGTTGACTGTGAAGTCATAGATTTCACAAACATGATATTTAATGCTAACATTATAATTTTCTTAATATAACAAAAAACATGAGAGTGTAAAATAGTCTGTGTAAACTTCATTAGAATGATATAATAAATTATCAAATGAAGGGAGCACAGGCT